>NZ_CP077087.1:0-352500 GCF_014268495.2 Pseudomonas monsensis
ATGTCCCGACTCAATCCCCGGCAGCAAGAAGCCGTGAACTACGTCGGCGGCCCTCTATTGGTGCTCGCCGGCGCTGGCTCCGGCAAGACCAGCGTGATTACCCGCAAGATCGCGCACCTGATCCAGAACTGCGGCATCCGCGCCCAGTACATCGTCGCCATGACCTTTACCAACAAGGCCGCGCGCGAGATGAAGGAGCGGGTCGGCACCCTGCTGCGTGCCGGTGAAGGTCGCGGCCTGACCGTCTGCACGTTCCACAACCTCGGCCTGAACATCATCCGCAAGGAACACGCGCGGCTGGGCTACAAACCCGGTTTCTCGATCTTCGACGAGACCGATGTCAAAGCCCTGATGACCGACATCATGCAGAAGGAATACGCGGGCGACGACGGCGTCGACGAGATCAAGAACATGATCGGCGCCTGGAAAAACGACCTGATCCTGCCGGCCCAGGCGCTGGAGAATGCGCGCAACCCCAAGGAACAGACCGCCGCCATCGTCTACACCCACTACCAGCGCACGCTCAAGGCGTTCAACGCGGTGGACTTCGACGACCTGATCCTACTGCCGGTAAAACTCTTCGAAGAGCACGCCGACATTCTCGAAAAGTGGCAGAACAAGGTGCGCTACCTGCTGGTCGACGAATACCAGGACACCAACGCCAGTCAGTACCTGCTGGTGAAAATGCTGATCGGCAAGCGCAACCAGTTCACCGTGGTGGGCGACGACGACCAGTCGATCTACGCCTGGCGCGGTGCGCGGCCGGAAAACCTGATGCTGCTCAAGGACGACTATCCGTCCTTGAAAGTGGTAATGCTCGAGCAGAACTACCGCTCCACCAGCCGCATCCTGCGCTGCGCCAACGTGCTGATCTCGAACAACCCGCACGAATTCGAAAAGCAGTTGTGGAGTGAGATGGGCCACGGCGACGAGATCCGTGTAATCCGCTGCCGCAACGAGGACGCCGAAGCCGAGCGCGTGGCCATGGAAATCCTCAGCCTGCACTTGCGCACCGACCGCCCGTACAGCGATTTCGCGATCCTCTATCGCGGCAACTACCAGGCCAAGCTGATCGAACTGAAACTGCAGCACCACCAGGTGCCGTACCGCCTGAGCGGTGGCAACAGTTTCTTCGGCCGTCAGGAAGTGAAAGACCTGATGGCCTACTTCCGCCTGATCGTGAACCCGGATGACGACAACGCGTTCCTGCGGGTGATCAACGTGCCGCGCCGGGAAATCGGCTCGACCACCCTGGAAAAACTCGGCAACTACGCCACCGAACGCAAAATCTCGATGTACGCCGCCACCGACGAAATCGGTCTGGGCGAACACCTGGACAGCCGCTTCACCGATCGTCTGGCGCGCTTCAAGCGTTTCATGGACAAGGTCCGCGAGCAGTGCGCTGGCGAAGACCCGATCTCGGCGCTGCGCAGCATGGTCATGGACATCGACTACGAGAACTGGCTGCGCACCAACAGCTCCAGCGACAAGGCTGCCGATTACCGGATGGGTAACGTCTGGTTCTTGATCGAGGCGTTGAAAAACACCCTCGAGAAAGACGAAGAAGGCGAAATGACCGTCGAGGACGCCATCGGCAAACTGGTCCTGCGCGACATGCTCGAGCGTCAGCAGGAGGAAGAGGACGGCGCCGAAGGCGTGCAGATGATGACCTTGCACGCCTCCAAGGGTCTGGAATTCCCTTACGTGTTCATCATGGGCATGGAAGAGGAAATCCTCCCGCACCGTTCCAGCATCGAAGCCGACACCATCGAAGAAGAACGCCGCCTGGCCTACGTGGGCATCACCCGTGCCCGTCAGACCCTGGCCTTCACCTTCGCCGCCAAGCGCAAGCAGTACGGCGAGATCATCGACTGCGCGCCGAGTCGCTTCCTCGATGAGCTGCCGCCGGACGACTTGGCGTGGGAAGGCAACGACGACACACCGACCGAAGTCAAAGCCGTGCGCGGCAACAATGCATTGGCCGATATACGCGCGATGTTAAAGCGCTAGAATTGACCCCTTTTTACTAGACCTTCGGCGCACCAAGCGCCAAATGAGGACAGCTTCATGGAAGCATTGCACCAGAAAATCCGCGAACAAGGCATTGTGCTTTCCGACCAGGTCCTGAAAGTCGACGCCTTTCTGAACCACCAGATCGACCCGGCCCTGATGAAGCTGATCGGCGACGAATTCGCCACGCTGTTCAAGGATTCGGGCATCACCAAGATCGTCACCATCGAAGCCTCGGGCATCGCCCCGGCAATCATGACCGGTCTGAACCTCGGTGTGCCGGTGATTTTCGCGCGCAAGCAACAGTCCCTGACCCTGACCGAAAACCTGCTGTCGGCGACCGTTTACTCGTTCACCAAGAAGACCGAAAGCACCGTGGCCATCTCCCCGCGTCACCTGACCAGCAGCGACCGCGTATTGATCATCGACGACTTCCTGGCCAACGGTAAGGCCTCGCAAGCGCTGATCTCGATCATCAAGCAGGCCGGTGCCACCGTGGCCGGCCTGGGCATCGTGATCGAGAAGTCGTTCCAGGGCGGCCGTGCCGAGCTGGATTCGCAGGGTTATCGCGTTGAATCGCTGGCCCGCGTGAAATCGCTGAAGGATGGCGTCGTTACCTTCATCGAATAACCGCTGAAAGCCGCAAGCTCAACGCAATACCTGTGGGAGCTGGCTTGCCAGCGATGGGGCACTATCCTTCAACATCCAAGTTGACTGATACACCGCCATCGCGGGCAAGCCCGCTCCCACAGGTTTTTTTGTCGTTTTTTATTGCGCAGTGGCCTTCAAGCCAGTGAGCAGCAGGCGCTGGAAAAGGTCTTCTTTCAGGCCTTCCGGGTTTGTGAGCTGCATTCGCTCAAGATGCTCGGGGAACATCGACGGCTCCGGCGCATCCAGCGCGGCCTTGCCCAGTTCCAGAATCTCGGTCAGCTTGAACTTGCTCTTCAGCCAATTCAGCGCCCGCAACAGATCGCGCTCGATCGCGGTGAAATCACAACCCAGCGGATACTCCGGAAACAGGTTCGGATGCTTCGCGGCAATCGCCTGCAAGCGTTGCGGGGTGTTCTCGGCGAAACGCGGATCGAGACGGAAATCCTTTGGCAGTTTGCCGACTTTTTGCGCTTGCTCGATCAGTCCCTGCTGGAAACGGGAATCGCTGATGTTCAGCAACGACTCGATCACCACCGCATCGGTCTTGCCACGCAGATCGGCGATGCCGTACTCGGTAACCACGATGTCGCGCAGGTGCCGTGGGATCGTGCAGTGGCCGTATTCCCATACGATGTTCGAGCTGACATCGCCGCCGGACTCACGCCAACTGCGCAGAATCAGAATCGACCTCGCATCGTGCAGCGCATGGCCCTGGGCAACGAAGTTGTACTGCCCACCGACGCCACTGAGCACCCGCCCGTCTTCCAGTTGATCGGCCACGCCCGCACCCAGCAACGTCATGGTGAACACGGTGTTGATGAACCGCGCATCAAGTCGCTGCAAGCGCTTCAATGCTTCCTGCCCGTACAGCTCGTTGATGTAGCTGATGCGGGTCATGTTGAATTCAAGGCGTTTACTCTGCGGTAACTCGCGCAGGCGCTCGTAGAAACTGCGCGGGCCGAGGAAGAAACCGCCATGCACCGAGATGCCGTCAGTCTGCGCCGCTTCATCGAGGGTGCCAGCGTTGGCCTGTTCCTGCGTCTGCACGTCGGGATAGACCTTGCGCCGGATGATCCCGGCATCCGCCAGCACCAGCAGACCGTTGACGAACATTTCGCTGCAGCCGTACAGGCCTTTGGCGAACGGCGCGGTGCCACCCTCCCGTTCGATCAACTGCGCCCACTGACTGAGGTTGATGTCATCGAGCAACGCTGTGTATCCGGCGTTATCCGCCTGACGTGCGAGCAATGCGGCCGTCAGGGCATCGCCCATCGAGCCGATGCCGATCTGCAGGGTGCCACCGTCGCGCACCAGCGTGCTGGCGTGCAAACCGATGAAATGATCCTGAAACCCCACCGGCATGTTCGGCGTGGAAAACAGCGTACTGCTGTCCTTCGCGTCGATCAGCAGGTCGAAGGTGTCGATATCGACTTCGGCGTCGCCGGGCATGTACGGCAGATCGGTGTGCACCTGGCCGACCAGCAAAATGGTTTCCCCGGCGTCGCGGCGCTTGGCGATCATCGGCAACAGGTCGAGGGTGATGTCCGGGTTGCAGCTCAGGCTCAGACGGTCCGGGTGTTCACTGCTGCTGGCCAGCAGTTGCGCCACCAGGTTCAGCCCGGCAGCGTTAATGTCACGGGCGGCGTGGCTGTAGTTGCTGCTGACGTAATCCTGCTGGGCCGGCGCGCTGTTGAGCAGGCTGCCGGGCTGCATGAAAAACTGTTCGATACGGATGTTGGCGGGCAGGCTGTCGTGATGCAGGTCGGCGAGGAAATCGAATTCCGGGTAGTCGCCGAACACCCGCTCGACGAAGGGTTCGATAAAGCGCTTCTGCAAACCATCCCCCAGCGTCGGACGGCCAAGGCACAGCGCGGTATACATCGTCAGTTGCCGCTCGGGCAGGCCTTTGATCCGCCGGTACAGCGCGTTGACGAAGTGATTGGGTTTGCCCAGGCCCAGCGGCATGCCCATGTGGATATGCGCCGGCAAACGCGCCAGCACCTCGTCCACTGCCTGTTCGATCGAACACAACTGCACCATCTGAAGCCTCCTGCCCGTTCCGTGAATAGGGGTAGACCGAGATTGCCGGGGATTTACTTCCGAGGGAAGGCAATTAATGCGAAAAAAGTGAAATAGGCGAGTGCGGTGCTTGGTGCAAGCACATCCAGAAAACCTTCAACAATAACAATGAATTAACAACACCAAAAGAATCATCGCACAAGCCTACAGCTTCTTTCCTACATTGACTCTAACTTAATCACGCAGAACTTCAGGACACTTCTGAATTGAAGTTATTTAGGTCACAGCTAGCATTAAAAACGTAACACTACATTAGCAGCCAATACTTTTAGGCCAAACATAAACTTATAAGGAAAAATTATGGAAATCGACTTCTTAGCAATCCGTAGTGCGAGGGCACACATTCTAAATTCAAGCGCACCTATTTCAACACTGGCAATTCAAGCATTCAGTAACTTAAGCGCAGCCAGCAGCGGTTCGCGTCCATGCACTAGTTGTTGTTCACAATGCTGGCAAGGATGCTGCTACGCGACTTACATGTAGTTATGAGCCAGGGGCGGTCAATACGTGCCGCTCCTTTCACTTACTTTAGGATTTTTACATTGAAAACGCCGATTGAGTTTTTAACTGAACCCTTGAACTCCAACCGAAGCCTGACCACAGACTGCCCGGTATGGCCATACCTGTCTTACTATATCTATCATATCGAAAATAAACTTCCAAAAGCATCCGGAAGCGCCCTGGAAACTCAGTCAGTCATTATCAGCGGTTTCGCAACAAACCTGGCAGCGAGAATTACCAACGTAGCTAATAACGTTTTAATCACTGAAAAACAAATATTTGAAAAATCCATCATCGGCAGAGAGATGGAAACCTCCTCTTACTACAAGTTAGTTAGCGAAAATAAAATCTATCTCACCGAAATTATTAAAGCTTATCCGGAGCTAGATCGAGTCCTCACCAAAATATCACAAAATTTTGTCGAATTTACATTACAACTTTTTACTGACTTGATAGAAGACAGGCAGGAGATTAACGAAGTATTCAATATTGGGTCTGACGTCAATCTTTCCGCAATTGATGTCTCGGCTAGCGAAACGCATTATGGATCGAGGACCGTTTGCACGCTTTCCTTTAACTCCATAAAAATAGTTTACAAACCAAGAAATCTTAAACTTGAAGCGGAAGCTTCCGGCTTTCTACTGTCTTTGAGCAGTGCCGCAGGCACTGACTTTTGCGAATGGAAAATACCAATTTATTTGGTGAAAAAAGAACATGGATGGTCAGAGCATACACCTCAAAAGCAGGCAGAAACTGAAGAAGAGGTACATCAATATTTCAAAAGAGCAGGATTTTTATTAGGTTATTGCACGGCCTTTATGGCTGCGGACATTACCTCTGACAATCTGATTGCGCATGGATCAAGCCCTATACCCATTGATCTGGAGACAATTTTTTACAGCACCTTAAACATTGAGACAATCCCGAGAGAAGTTCGGTGGAACGTTACCCAAACAAGTATTCTTCCGAATTGGACTTGGAAAGGCACCGATGGTATCGGTGTGGACTTGAGTGCGCTGGGTGGATTATCAGAGCAATATGTCAGTCTAAACCTTTATCAACACTTAGAAGACGAAACTGGTCACAGCCAATTTGGCATGGACGGAGTTAAAATATTTCCAAATCAGAATGTTTTATATCTTAATGGGAAACCGGTGCAGCCGTGGGACTACGAAAATCAAATCATTGATGGCCTAACCACTCTATTTTCTATATTGAACAATGCGCAACCATCAATTATCGAAACAATTAAATCTTTTAGAGGCCGACAAAACAGGTATATCCCCAGACCGACCGCGACATATCACTACGCCATTCAATGTTCCTTGCATGCAACCTTAATGCGTTGCACTGACAAACGAACGGCCTTCCTGGAAAATATCCTTAATAACGACACAGCTCCCGCGATAGGTTTTCTCAACGCGGAGGTCTCAGCTTGCTTGGATCTGGACATACCTTTTGCTCGAGGACAAGCCGGTGTTCTTGAGTTCTACGAACCCGGTTACAGCGGTTCAGGGCACCTCGATAGTAAAGATTATATAAACGGAATAGACAACAGTATCCAATACATCAAAAGCCTGGACAAAAACAGAATTGCATTTGAAGAGAAACTAACCTCAAACACCCTTTTAGCAATGAAAAACATGTATGAACACGGAAATAAACTCACGGACCACTCCTTCAAACAACACGACGATGTGAAAGACCCCCGTTATTCAAATGTAGGCGAGATCATTAACAAAATCAGGACATCATCGGAAATCAACGCATGCTTGATCAATGAACTGTTACGCACCGAAATTTCGAGTAATGGACTCTGGCTAGGATTTCACTCATCACCAGGTGGCTATATGGAGTTCTCGGAGTTAGGAGATGACTTCTACTACGGGCTGTCTGGTATTCTTTATGGCTCCGTAGTGGCGGCCAGTCATAGCAGCGTCATAGATAAAACTCTGGTAACTGAACTACTAAATCATTGCCACAGTAGAATAGTTAAAAAACTGACAAATAAGGGTACGCACTTAGGGGGCTTTCACTTCGGTCTATCGTCCGCAATCGTTCCGCTCCTGATAGGCTTAAATTATTTTGACGATGAAAGGCAAAGCCAACTACTACAGCTGTATAAAAAATATGTTGAAGACGTACTGGGAGAACCATGGTGGCAAAAATATTTTTGGGGCTCTGACTTTCTTTCTGGAATGTTCGGCACTCTAAATGTACTCACACTGCTATTCGATCTTACTAAAGATTTATCGTTTTCCGATTTAGCCAACTCCTTATACAAAAAAATAGAGACCGAACTCACCTTTATATCTGGAAGCAAACTACCCACATTCGACAATGCAATTACAACGAGAAGCGACGCTTTATTGAGCGGTCTGTCTCACGGAATAATGGGGTGCGCATACTCATTATTTTATTTCAACAAACTTATCGCAAAAAAAGATTCAATCCACGAATTATTCCTAGGCTTTTTGTCTTGGGAGCTTAACGAATATGATGAGTCAATTGAAAATTGGCGCGACTACAGAAAACGCTCGGAATCAAGCGCCGGTGAGTTTGCGTGGAGCCACGGTTTACCCGGTAATTATTTGGCGATCAGTTATTTCGCAAACAATGGAGTACAGCCTGCGCTAGATTTCTTGGAAAAGCACCCACCAAAAGCCGCATTCTCATATTCGAGTCTCGAAAAACGAAAGAGACCCGTCAATGACTCTTTATGTCATGGCGCTTATGGGATTCTGAATATCATGAAAAAGATCTCACCGGAATCGTTGCTCGATCCACAAGTTTTTCTATGGTCGAATATCGTTAATTTAAGTGAACAAAATTCGAGAATCTTGAGAACAAAAACTGCCGATCCATTAGGATTATGGATCGGACGCGTGGGCTCACTACTTGGCTCTATTGGTTTGATTGACCGTAACTACGAGTTTCCATTTCTTCCGCACCAAATGGAATTTATCAAACCATGAAAAGCAACCTAATACTTTGCTGCTTTGGCCTAGGCATTTCAGTTCTAACAAGCGCATCACCCTACCTAATCGGCAATTCAATTAATTTGTATGTATCCCAAAATCACTTATATTTATATGCACTCGCAGGCGCTTCGCTTCTTATCATCGCGACGCCTCCCTTGAAACTAGCAGCCAACATATATCTACAAAGGACTGCTGCCAAAACAAGATATATTTTGAAAAGGACAATTCTAACGCACCTGCGAAGCAAGGCATCTACATATAGGGGAAATCCAGGTGAGCAGATCGAACTCATCGACGGCGATGTTGACGGTTCGATGTATCTATACCATTCGGTATTTTTTGACACTTCACTCAATTTCAGCATCATAATCTTCGCGCTGATTATAACGGCTCAGTATCATCCTCTTCTGGCGCTCGCCCCCCTTAGCGGCCTGCTATATGCCTCAGCTGCATATTTTATAACCCGGAGAAAGAGCGACACCCTTTTTGAAGAATACGTCCAAGAAAACACCGTTATAATCGGGGAAATCTGTGCGCATGTATGCGATGCCAAACCGTACAACGACAGAGTCAAGTTGGACATCAAAAACATTGAGCGCCTCGCTTTTCGTTCAAACCTGAAGGCATCTTTTTTCGAATCAATTTCAGGAACATGTTACTTGGTAGCGATAGTTTTTTTGTTCTTGATATCCGCTCATTTAATAAGTGAAAGCGCTTTGACAACAGGCGCTATCTTTGCCTCAGCCATCTACC
This sequence comes from Pseudomonas monsensis, assembly GCF_014268495.2. Taxonomy (NCBI): domain Bacteria; kingdom Pseudomonadati; phylum Pseudomonadota; class Gammaproteobacteria; order Pseudomonadales; family Pseudomonadaceae; genus Pseudomonas; species Pseudomonas monsensis. Next base: position 8,976 of record NZ_CP077087.1, read on the forward strand.
TTGAGCGTGTGCTCAGCCCAACAATGTCACTTATATCCATTTACTACTCAAGCAGAGAGGCCTCTTATCGCCGCAATCGAATACTGAGCTATAAACTACAGCACGGGGGGCGTTGAATTATGCTTATGTGCTTGCGAAAAAACGGGGCATTATTTTTGTTTTCAACGATATGCCTGATTTTAGCAGCTGCATGTCAGTTGCTAATACCTTCGATCGTGGCAGAGGGACTTACTGCTCTCAGTAGTGGTGCTGTCAGCACTAATCTGTATTTCCTTCTCACCGCTATTTTTTTATCCAAACTCGCGACTCAAACTCTGGGCAGCTCCATGGCGGCGCTCATGGAAGCGAAATCTCGCTTTTCACTCATCAATTTCATTGTGCATGATGAAAGACCTTGCCCGTTAAGCTCTCGCGTGACGATGATCAAAGAAGATGCCGAGAAAATTGCTTCAGTCCTTCATGACTCAATTCATCTGGCAGGATCTTGTATTTTGACATTTGCTACAGCCTATATCTTACTCCGTGAAAATACTTATTTTTTCATCCCGTTGATATTTATCATGACATTGACTTGTGTGCAGTTGAAATTTGCAAAACTACATATCCAGAGTCTGTATAAAGCCGAAATGATCAACGAAGACCTGTACAAGGAATCGTTAATCAGCACTTTCAGCTCATGCACAATTGATGAGCAAAGCTCTCAATCACTTATCAGCGATAGCAATGAATGTCTGAGCAACACAATACAAGCACGCTACAAATATCAAAAAGCCAACGCCATTCAGTGCTTCTGGCCGGAAATGGCTATCTCGGCTGGGACAGTATCAGTCATCATTTTTAGCGCCACTGCGACGCCGGAGTTATTCGGCGAGCGTCTTATTGCCTATCTTGGCTACGTCGGAATTTTTACCATGGCCAGCACGAGTTCGATAAGACTTGGTATAACGATGATTGGCGTAAAGGTATCCGTTGGTAGAGTATTCAGGGGGCGCCAATATGAATGATTTATTCATCCAGCAGATACGCCTGAAGCCAGACAGAGCCGCGGCTCATTTTCTACGCGGCCTTTTTCCGCTTCAATTCAATAGCAGAATTACCGTATTTATTGGAGAAAACGGTTCTGGAAAATCCACGTTGCTTGAAGCACTTGCCATCAAGTTGGGATGCAATCCAGAAGGCGGTGGGAAGAACTTCAATTTCTCGACTGAGAACACCCACTCGAAACTGCACGAAACCCTGATGCTTTCAAAAGGCTACCGAAGGGAGAAGGACGTTTTTTTCTACAGAGCAGAAACCTTCTATAACTTGAACACCGCGATCCGCAAGCTTGATGCAGAGGGGAGCTTTGATCCCGAAATAAAGACCTATTACGGCGGCGTGGATATGCATTGCATGTCGCACGGTGAAGCAATGGAGGCACTGTTTCAAAACCGATTCAAAGCCCAGGGACTGTACGTTCTCGATGAACCGGAAGCGTCGTTATCCCCATTGAGGCAATTGGTATTTATCAACCGAATAATGGAGTTAGCACGCAAAGGCGCACAGTTCATCATCGCCACTCACTCACCTCTCATTTTGTCGATCCCGGGATGTGATCTGAGACAGATATCGGAAGGGCGCTCCGAACCAATAACTCCGGCAGATACTGACGCTTATGCTGTGTACAAAGCCGTACTTAATTCTTCCGGTGCCTTTATCGCGAAAAGCATGCAGTGATGCTGCACACAAAAAAAACCGTCCGAAGACGGTTTTTTTCATCAGAAGCGCGCCTTACTTCAGGCCGGACATCTTCTGGATCGCGCCCTTCAGCTCGTCATCCGAGCAATCGGCGCAGGTGCCTTTTGGCGGCATGGAGTTGATGCCGGTGATGGCTTTGGCCAGGATGCCGTCGAGGCCGCCCTGGTGATCGGCGCGTTCTTTCCAGGCGGCGGTGTCACCGATTTTCGGTGCGCCCAGCAGCCCGGTGCCGTGGCAAGCGTTGCAATGTTTTGCAATCACTTCATCCGGTGTCTTCGCACCACCGCCGCCGCCAGCGGAGGCAGCGACCTCCATTCCTTTGCATTCCTGCCCCTGAACGCACACCTGGCCGACCGGCTCGAGGCGCTTGGCAATGTCGTCATTCGTCGCAGCTTGAGCGCTGACAGCCCAGAGGGCCAGTACGGTTGCTGGTGCGGCCAGCATTTTCATAATTAGGTTCACGCGTTCACCCTCAATGGTGGCTATTCACGCCTGCGGCCACGGTTCGCAGGCGGGCGCAAGTATAGCGGGTAGCCCGCCACACTGAAACAACCCCATAGTCGAAGGGGTTATACCGCGCAGTGGAAAAACTATTCGGATGCCTTCGCCGTCATGGCCTGGCGCCTCTATCGTTAAAAATTCGCCGGCGTGGCTGCGCTGATTAGTCGCGCCGGCGTGTCGAACGGATTACGGAAACGATGCGGCTTGGTACTTTCAAAGTAGTAGCTGTCGCCGGCTTCGAGAATAAAAGTTTCCAGACCCACCACCAACTCCAGACGACCCTCCACCAGAATCCCGGTTTCTTCGCCTTCATGGGTGAGCATTTCTTCGCCGGTATCGGCGCCCGGCGGGTAGATTTCGTTGAGGAAGGCAATAGCGCGGCTAGGGTGCGCGCGGCCGACCAGTTTCATGGTCACGGCGCCGTCGGAGATGTCGATCAGCTCGTTGGCCTTGTAGACGATCTGGGTCGGGACTTCCTGCAGGATCTCTTCGGAAAAGAACTCGACCATCGACATGGGAATCCCGCCCAGCACTTTCCTCAGCGAACTGATCGAAGGGCTGACGCTGTTCTTTTCGATCATCGAAATGGTGCTGTTGGTAACGCCCGCGCGCTTGGCGAGTTCACGCTGGGAAAGCCCTTTGAGCTTGCGGATCGATTGCAGTCGTTCACCGACGTCCAAGGCGGGAGCCTCCTGATGTTGTAAGAATATTGAGCGTTATCATGGCGACAGCGTTCAGTATTTACAACACTTGGCCCCCGCAGCGGCGTCAGCCCTCGGAATAGAGCCTTGGCACGCGACGCAGGTTGCAGAAGATCTGGTATGGAATGGTGTCCGCCCACTTCGCCACTTCGCTGGCGAGGATGTTTTTGCCCCACAGCTCGACGGTCGAACCGAGGCCGGCTTCCGGCACATCGGTGAGGTCAATACACAGCATGTCCATCGACACGCGACCGAGAATGCGGCTGCGTTGGCCGGCGACCAACACCGGCGTACCGGTCGGTGCCTGACGCGGGTAACCATCGGCATACCCCATGGCGACCACGCCGACGCGCATCGGCTTGTCGGTGATGAATTTGGCGCCATAGCCGATCGGCTCGCCGGCGGGCAGTTCGCGCACGCAGATGACTTTCGATTCGAGGGTCATTACCGGTTGCAGACGCTCGGCCACGGCGTTGGCTTCTTCGAACGGGGTCGCGCCGTAGAGCATGATGCCCGGACGCACCCAGTCGCTGTGAATCTGCGGCCAACCGAGCACGGCCGGCGAGTTGCGCAGGCTGACTTCGGCCGCCAGGCCCTGACGCGCCGCTTCGAACACCGCGACCTGATCGGCGCTGCTCTGCTCGTGCAGCTCATCGGCGCGGGCGAAGTGGCTCATCAGCACGATCTTCGCCACTTTGCCGCTGGCCAGCAGGCGTTGATAGGCCGCCGCGTAATCCTTGGGATGCAAACCGACGCGGTGCATGCCCGAGTCGAGTTTCAGCCACACGGTGATCGGTTTGCCCAATGCCGCCTGCTCGATTGCTTCGAGCTGCCACAGCGAATGCACCACGGTCCAGAAGTCATGCTCGACGATCAGCGCCAATTCATCGGCTTCGAAAATCCCTTCCAACAGCAACACTGGCGCACGAATGCCAGCGGCGCGCAGCTCCAGCGCTTCCTCGATGCAGGCGACGGCAAACCCGTCGGCCTCGGCTTCCAGCGCCTGGGCGCAACGCACCGCGCCATGACCATAGGCATCGGCCTTGATCACGGCCAGCGCCTTGGCGCCGGTGATTTCGCGGGCAATTCGGTAGTTGTGGCGCAGGGCTTGGAGGTCGATCAGGGCACGGGCAGGACGCATGGCGGCAGACTTCTAGGCGGTCATGGGAAGAAAAACCGGCGCCGACTGACGACGTGAACCGCCAACAGCGCCGGGAGAGGGATCTTTGAAACGGTTACGGCAGCGCGGCGACGATGGAAATCTCCACCAGGATGCTCGGTTTGGCCATCTTCGCTTCGACGGTGGCGCGGGCCGGCGCGGCGCCTTTGGGCAGCCACTGGTCCCACACCGAGTTCATCCCGGCAAAGTGCGCCTCGATGTCGTTGAGGTAGATCGTCGCCGACAGCAGATGCTGCTTGTCAGTCCCGGCCAGATCCAGCAAACGCTCGATATTGGCGAGCACGTCGCGGGTCTGCTGTTCGACCCCGGCGTTGAAGTCATCGCCGACCTGTCCGGCCAGATACACGATGCCGTTGTGGGTGACGATCTGACTCATGCGCTCATTGGTGAGCTGGCGCTGGATTGCCATGTTTTGCGGACTCCTGAGGCTTGTTGCCGTAACGGGAAATATCGAGGCCTTCGGCGCTGATCTGCGGCTTTTTCTTCGCCATCAGATCGGCCAGCAAACGACCGGAACCGCACGCCATGGTCCAACCCAGGGTGCCGTGACCGGTGTTGAGGAACAGGTTCTTGAACGGCGTGGCGCCAACGATCGGCGTGCCGTCCGGGGTGGTCGGACGCAGGCCGGTCCAGAAGCTCGCCTCGGCCAGATTGCCGCCCTGAGGATAAAGGTCGTTGACGATCATCTCCAGAGTTTCGCGCCGACGCGGGTTCAGCGACAGGTCAAAACCGGCGATCTCGGCCATGCCGCCCACGCGGATGCGGTTGTCGAAACGGGTGATCGCGACCTTGTAGGTCTCGTCGAGAATGGTCGAGGTTGGAGCCATGTCCGGGTTAGTGATCGGCACGGTCAGCGAGTAACCCTTGAGCGGATACACCGGGGCCTTGATGCCCAGCGGCTTGAGTAGTTGCGGCGAGTAGCTGCCGAGGGCCAGCACGTAGCGGTCGGCGGTTTCCAGCTTGCCGTCGATCCACACGCCGTTGATGCGGTCACCGGCGTAGTCGAGCTTCTGGATGTCCTGGCCAAAGCGGAATTCCACACCCAGTTTCACCGCCATTTCGGCGAGGCGGGTGGTGAACATCTGGCAGTCGCCGGTCTGGTCGTTCGGCAGACGCAGGGCGCCGGCGAGGATGTCGGTGACATTGGCCAGGGCCGGTTCGACGCGGGCAATGCCGGCGCGGTCGAGGACTTCAAACGGCACGCCGGACTCTTTCAGCACGGCGATGTCTTTGGCGGCGCCATCGAGCTGCGCCTGGGTGCGGAACAGTTGCGTAGTGCCGAGGCTGCGGCCTTCATAGGCGATGCCGGTTTCCGCACGCAGTTCGTCGAGGCAGTCGCGGCTGTACTCGGACAGACGCACCATGCGCTCCTTGTTCACCGCGTAACGGCTGGCGGTGCAGTTGCGCAGCATCTGCGCCATCCACAGGTACTGGTCAATGTCAGCGGTGGCCTTGATCGCGAGAGGGGCGTGGCGTTGCAGCAACCACTTGATCGCCTTGAGCGGCACGCCCGGTGCGGCCCACGGCGAGGCGTAACCCGGCGACACCTGGCCGGCGTTGGCGAAACTGGTCTCCATGGCGACGGCTGGCTGCCGGTCGACCACCACCACTTCAAACCCGGCACGGGCCAGATAGTAAGCACTGGCGGTACCGATGACGCCGCTACCCAAGACCATTACGCGCATTTTTGTATCCCTCATCGCGGCAGGGCCGCGTACGTCTGTTGTTAGAGCAATGATGCGCGCAGTGTAAAAAAGATTGGCCAGTGCTTTTCACTGTATAAGCGCCTATATTTGGCGACAATTCTCGGCAAAAACCCTTTTCACGGAGGCGCATCCCCTATGCGTACCAACACTCAGACCAAACGTGAGCTGGACAAGATCGACCGCAACATCTTGCGGATCCTGCAGGCGGACGGGCGGATATCGTTTACCGAACTCGGGGAGAAGGTCGGTCTGTCCACCACGCCGTGTACGGAGCGGGTGCGACGTCTGGAGCGTGAAGGGATCATCATGGGCTACAACGCCCGGCTGAATCCGCAGCATTTGAAGGGTAGCCTGCTGGTGTTCGTCGAGATCAGCCTCGACTACAAATCCGGCGACACTTTCGAAGAGTTCCGACGCGCGGTGCTGAAATTGCCGCACGTGCTGGAGTGTCACCTGGTGTCAGGGGATTTCGACTATCTGGTAAAGGCGCGGATTTCCGAGATGGCGTCTTACCGCAAGTTGCTCGGCGACATTCTGTTGAAGCTGCCGCATGTGCGCGAATCGAAGAGCTACATCGTGATGGAAGAGGTGAAAGAGAGCCTGAGCCTGCCGATTCCGGATTGAGATGTTTTGGGCCTGACCCGGCCCTATCGCTGGCAAGCCAGCTCCCACAATGAGTGCGGGTGTTCACAAAATCCCCCGCTCGCCGCCGAACCTGTGGGAGCCGGCTTGCCAGCGATGGCGCCGACTCGGTTCAGAGTGCCGCCCCGTTAGACCAGCACCTGCCGATTCGAAGCCATGTACTCGAAGATCTGCTTTTCAACCCGCGGATGAATCAGCTCCACCGGCCCTCGCCCGTTCGGGCACGGCAGCGTTTTGGTGGTGCCGAACAACCGGCAGATCAGTGGCCGCTCTTCATACACCGTGCAGCCATTCGGCCCCAGGTGTACGCAGTTCAGTGCTTCCAGCGCCGCATCCTGCTCGGCGCGGGTCTTGCGCGGCAGGCGGGCCATTTCTTCCGGCGAGGTGGTCACCGGCCCGCAACAGTCATGGCAGCCCGGCACACAGTCGAACGAAGGGATCTGCTGACGCAGGGTACGGATTTTCTGGCTGTTGCAGCTCATCGAAGCGGTGACCGACGGGAAATAGGCGACGATTGTGCCGCAAAAGCCCTGATCCAGACACCGCAGACCGACCAATGTTGCCCAATTTCGGGCGTGCGGCTTATCCTCCGTCAAATTTTCTCGACACTCAGCCGTTGGATGACGCCCATGATCGCCCGCGCCCACATCACCGCGAGCCAACCACACGTTGCCTCTTATTACGCCGCCAGCAGCCTGCCACAGCCTGATCATCCGCAGTTGCAAGGTGAGGTGGTAGCGGACGTCTGCGTGGTCGGCGGCGGCTTCTCGGGGCTGAACACCGCGCTGGAACTGGCCGAACGCGGCCTCAGCGTGGTGTTGCTGGAAGCGCACCGGATCGGCTGGGGTGCCAGCGGCCGTAACGGCGGGCAGCTGATTCGCGGGGTCGGCCACGGCCTCGATCAGTTCACCAACGTCATCGGTGCCGACGGCGTACGCCAGATGAAACTCATGGGCCTGGAAGCGGTGGAAATCGTTCGCCAGCGCGTCGAGCGTTTCCAGATCCAGTGCGACCTGACCTGGGGCTACTGCGACCTCGCCAACAAACCTGCCGACCTCGAAGGCTTTGCCGAGGATGCCGATGAACTGCGCGGCCTCGGTTATCGCTACGAAACCCGCTTGCTGCAAGCCGACCAGATGCACACCGTGGTCGGCTCCAAGCGTTATGTCGGCGGCTTGATCGACATGGGTTCGGGGCATTTGCACCCGCTGAACCTGGCGCTGGGCGAAGCCGCTGCCGCGCAACAACTGGGGGTCAAACTGTTTGAACAGTCGGCCGTCACTCGCATCGACTACGGCCTCGAAGTGAAGGTACACACGGCGCAAGGCTCGGTGCGCGCCAAGACACTGGTGCTGGGCTGCAACGCTTATCTGAATGACCTCAATCCACAACTCAGTGGCAAAGTCCTGCCCGCCGGCAGCTACATCATCGCCACCGAACCGTTGAGCGAGGCACAGGCGCACGCCCTGCTGCCGCAAAACATGGCGGTCTGCGACCAGCGGGTGGCGCTGGATTACTACCGGCTCTCGGCGGATCGGCGCCTGCTGTTCGGCGGTGCCTGCCATTACTCGGGACGCGATCCAAAGGACATCGGCGCCTACATGCAGCCGAAGATGCTCGACGTCTTTCCGCAACTGGCCGGGGTGAAGATCGACTATCAGTGGGGCGGAATGATCGGCATCGGCGCCAACCGCTTGCCGCAGATTGGCCGGCTCAATGATCAGCCGAACGTGTATTACGCTCAGGCGTATTCCGGGCACGGGGTGAATGCCACGCACCTGGCCGGCAAGCTGCTGGCCGAGGCAATCAGCGGCCAGCACAGTGGCGGGTTCGATCTGTTTGCCAAGGTGCCGCACATCACCTTCCCGGGCGGCAAGCATTTGCGCTCGCCGTTGCTGGCGCTGGGGATGTTGTGGCATCGGCTCAAAGAGCTGGTCTGAGGTTTTTGCTGCGCCCTTGAAGCCGCCATCGCTGGCAAGCCAGCTCCCACAGGTTTTTGCGGCGAATACAAATATTGTGAACACCAAAAATACTGTGGGAGCTGGCTTGCCAGCGATGAGGCCCGAAAGAACAATACAGATCTCAGATCCGCCAGAACGGCTTCAACCCCTCCTCCTGCGCCTGCTCCCGGGTCAGCCCGACATCCTTGAGCTGCTCGGGTGTAAGCGCCAGCAACGCCTTGCGCGTGTGCAGACGATGCCAGAACAGGCCCCAGCGACTGAGGCCGGACGGCGCGTTGCGCAGGGCCGTATTCCATGCACCGTCCTCCTGCCCTGTCACCAGTTCCTGACTGTGTAACGTCAGCCGCACATCGCTCAAGCCGTTCATTTTTGTCGCTCCTGTTTACTTGGGTCGCCAGAGATTCCATGATGCGCGGGCCGGCAAAAGCATTACAGATTCAACCGATCTGTATTAACTCCATACAGATTTGCCGTTTCTGCCACTGAATTGTCGATTTTCGTCGCATCTGTACTGGTTTAACGAAACTCCTGCATCGAGGCACCTGCCATGACGCTTTATGTGAATCTCGCCGAGCTGCTCGGCACGCGCATCGAACAAGGTTTCTACCGTCCGGGTGACCGATTGCCGTCGGTGCGCGCCTTGAGCGTAGAACATGGCGTCAGTCTCAGCACGGTGCAGCAGGCTTATCGCATGCTCGAAGACAGTGGTCTGGCGTCGCCGAAGCCCAAGTCCGGCTACTTTGTACCGGTCGGACGCGAGCTGCCGGAGCTGCCGGCGGTCGGCCGTCCGGCGCAGCGGCCGGTGGAGATTTCGCAGTGGGATCAGGTGCTGGAGCTGATTCGTGCGGTGCCCCGCAAGGACGTCGTGCAACTGGGGCGCGGCATGCCCGATGTGACCACGCCCACCATGAAACCGCTGTTGCGCGGACTGGCGCGAATCAGTCGGCGCCAGGACATGCCCGGTCTGTATTACGACAACATCCACGGCACCCTCGAACTGCGCGAACAGATCGCCCGGCTGATGCTCGATTCCGGTTGCCAGTTAAGCGCCAGCGACCTGGTCATCACCACCGGTTGCCACGAAGCGCTGTCCACCAGCATCCACGCGATCTGCGAGCCCGGCGACATCGTCGCGGTGGATTCGCCGAGCTTTCACGGCGCCATGCAGACGCTCAAGGGCCTGGGCATGAAAGCCCTGGAAATCCCCACCGATCCGCTGACCGGCATCAGCCTCGAAGCACTGGAACTGGCGCTGGAGCAATGGCCGATCAAGGTCATCCAGATCACGCCCAACTGCAATAACCCACTGGGCTACATCATGCCGGAGTCGCGCAAACGCGCGCTGCTCAACCTCGCGCAGCGCTTCGACGTGGCGATCATCGAAGACGATGTGTACGGCGAACTGGCCTATACCTACCCGCGTCCACGCACGATCAAGTCCTTCGACGAGGACGGCCGCGTGTTGCTGTGCAGTTCGTTTTCCAAGACCTTGGCGCCGGGATTGCGCATCGGCTGGGTCGCGCCGGGCCGCTATCTGGAACGGGTGCTGCACATGAAATACATCAGCACCGGCTCCACTGCGCCGCAGCCGCAGATCGCGATTGCCGAATTTCTCAAATCCGGGTACTTCGAACCGCATTTACGGCGGATGCGCTCACAATACCAGCGTAATCGCGACGTCATGATCGACTGGGTGACCCGCTACTTTCCTGTCGGCACCCGCGCCAGCCGTCCACAGGGCAGCTTTATGTTGTGGGTCGAACTGCCGGAAGGTTTCGATACGCTGAAACTGAATCGGGCGCTGCACGACCAGGGCGTACAGATTGCCGTCGGCAGCATTTTTTCCGCCTCGGGCAAGTACCGCAATTGCCTGCGGATGAACTACGCTGCCAAACCGACACCGCAGATCGAAGAGGCGGTGCGCAAGGTCGGTGCAGCGGCAATCAAATTACTGGCCGAAGCCGACTGACTTTTTTCGAGTGATCAGCGTCCATATGCCGACCTTTGCTGCCGACCGGAATGAACCTACGTGAGCTTCAGACAGCCCCTACTCGCTTTGCTGATGCTCGCCTCGCTCCTGAGCGGCTGCGCCAGCCTCGATGTGCCGCGTGAACCGAGCCAGGCCTTGCCGGCGTCGAACTCCAGTTTCGGCCGCTCGATCCAGGCCCAGGCCGCGCCCTATCAGGGCCGCTCCGGCTTTCGCCTGCTGTCCAACAGCACTGAGGCCTTCACCGCCCGCGCCGAGCTGATTCGCCAGGCACAAACCAGCCTCGACTTGCAGTACTACATCGTCCATGACGGCGTCAGCACGCGAATGCTCGTGGAAGAACTGCTCAAGGCCGCCGACCGTGGCGTGCGCGTGCGCATTCTGCTCGACGACACCACCAGCGACGGTCTCGACACGCTCATCGCCACCCTCGCGGCGCATCCACAGATCCAGATCCGCCTGTTCAACCCATTGCACCTGGGCCGCAGCACCGGCGTCACCCGCGCCGCCGGGCGCCTGTTCAACCTGTCGCTGCAACACCGGCGCATGCACAACAAGCTGTGGCTGGCGGACAACAGCGTGGCCATCGTCGGCGGGCGCAACCTGGGCGACGAGTATTTCGACGCCGAGCCGAACCTGAATTTCACCGACATCGACATGCTCAGCGTCGGCCCGGTGGCCGAGCAACTCGGACACAGCTTCGACCAATACTGGAACAGCGCTCTGAGCAAGCCGATCGACGAATTCCTCTCCAGCAAACCGACCGCCAAGGACTTGCAGAACACCCGCACGCGCCTGGAAGAGTCACTGGATGAAACCCGCAAACAGAATCACGCGCTGTACCAAAAGCTGATGACGTTCAAGACCGCACCGCGCATGGACATCTGGCGCAAGGAACTGATCTGGGCCTGGAACCAGGCGCTGTGGGATGCCCCAAGCAAGGTGCTGGCCAAGAACGAGCCGGACCCGCAACTGCTGCTGACCACGCAACTGGCGCCGGAGCTGAGAGGCGTCAACAAAGAGCTGATCATGATTTCGGCGTACTTCGTGCCCGGCCAGCCGGGCCTGGTGTACCTGACCGGACGCGCCGACGCCGGGGTCTCGGTGAGCCTGCTGACCAATGCGCTGGAAGCCACCGACGTGCCAGCGGTGCACGGCGGTTACGCGCCGTACCGCAAGGCGCTGCTGGAACACGGGGTGAAACTGTATGAATTGCGTCGCCAGCCTGGGGATAACTACGGCAGCGGCCCGCACCTGTTCTACAGCAAGTCGTTTCGGGGTTCGGATTCCAGCCTGCACAGCAAGGCGATGATTTTCGACCGGCGCAAAGCGTTTATCGGCTCGTTCAACTTCGATCCGCGTTCGGTGCTATGGAACACTGAAGTCGGCGTGCTGGTGGACAGCCCGGAACTGGCCGAGCACGTGCGCGAACTGGCCTTGCAAGGCATGGCGCCAGCGCTGAGTTATCAGGCGAAACTGCAGGATGGCAAGCTCGTCTGGGTGACCGAGGACAACGGCCAGCTGCACACGCTGACCGAGGAACCGGGGAGCTGGTGGCGGCGCTTCAATGCATGGTTCAGCACCACGGTGGGTCTTGAACGGATGCTGTAAACAAACACAGGTCAATGCTGTGACGGGCTTTTGTGGCGAGGGGATTTAGCGAACCCTCGCACCACACGTTCATTACTCGGATCGGAATCAAGTCAGGCAGGTTCAGACACGGTGCCAAACGCACCTTGGCGCATCAACAGAATCACCAGCCCGAACGCCCCCGCCGCCATCAACAACGGCAACGCATGCCCGCTGATCCACTGACTGCCCGCCCCCGCCATCAAGGGCCCGATCAGACAACCGACACCCCACAGCTGCGCAATGTGCGCATTGGCCCGCACCAGCGCATCGTCGCGATAGCGCTCGCCGATCAGGATCAGTGACAAAGTGAACAACCCACCGGCGCTGGCACCGAACAGCACCCACAATGGCCAGATCAACAGCGTGTCGATCAGCATGGGGATCGCCAGGCTCGACAGCATCAGGACCACTGCGCAGCCGGTGAACAATGTGCGCCGCGACAGATAGTCTGCCAGCGCGCCAATCGGCAGTTGCAACAGCGCGTCACCGACCACCACCGTGCTGACCATTGCCAGCGCGATCTCGGCGCTGAAGCCTTGTTGCAGGCAATACACCGGCAGCAGCGTCAGGATCATCGCCTCGAACGCGGCGAACAACGAGACTGCCCAGGCAATCGCCGGCAACTCGCGGGCAAAACCCCACAGGTCGCCGAAGGTCACACTGCTGGCTTCGCTGCTCGGCGCACCGCTGCGGCCCATCAACAGAAAAGGCGAAACCGTCAGCAGCCCGACACCGACCCAGAACCCATAATCGTGTTCAGTGCCGAGCGCGCCCAGCAGCAACGGACCAGACAGTTGGCTCAGCGCATAGCTGCTGCCATACAGAGCGACGAGGCGACCACGCCAGTTTTCGACGACCAGTTGATTGATCCAGCTCTCGCCGAGGATGAACACGATGGTCAGGATCACCCCGATCATCAGGCGCAGCACCAGCCACACTGGATAACTCGGCAGCAACGCCAGCAAGCCGATTGACAGTGCTCCGGCCCACAGGCACAGACGCATCAGGTTCGCCGTGCCGAAACGTGCCGCCAGATGACTGGAAATCTTCGCCCCCAGCAACACGCCGATCGCCGGCATTGCCGCCATCACGCCGATGGCGAAGGAGCCATAGCCCCAGCCCTCTAGGCGCAACGACACTAGCGGCATGCTGACCCCCAGGGCCAGGCCGACACTCAAGACAGACGCCAACACGGCGAAATACGTCGCCCAACGCATGGTCCACGCTCCTGTGGATTATTTTTATGTGCACCACAAAACCAATGTGGGAGCAAACCCTGTGGCGAGGGGATTCATCCCCGACAGGTCGCGCAGCGACCTCAAAACCTGCACCCTTGCATGCACTGGTTTTGCGACTGCTTCGCAGCCGATCGGGGATGAATCCCCTCACCACAAAAGCTTGCTCCCACAGGGGGATCTCTGTAGTTCGGAAGCCTGAACGAGCCAGGCTCCCGCTAAAGGCTTACAGCTTGATCCACGTCGCTTTCAGCTCGGTGTACTTGTCGAATGCATGCAGCGACTTGTCACGACCGTTACCCGATTGCTTGAAGCCGCCGAACGGCGCAGTCATGTCGCCGCCGTCGTACTGGTTGACCCACACACTGCCGGCACGCAGGGCCTTGGCGGTCAGATGGGCCTTGGAGATGTCCTGGGTCCACACCGCAGCGGCCAGGCCATACGGCGTGTCGTTGGCGATCTGAATCGCTTCTTCGGCGGTGTCGAACGCAATGACCGACAGCACCGGGCCGAAGATTTCTTCCTGGGCGATCTTCATCGCGTTGCTCACGCCGTCGAAAATCGTCGGCTCGACGTAGGTGCCACCGGTTTCCTGAAGAATGCGCTTGCCGCCGGCCACCAGTTTGGCGCCGTCGGTGTGGCCGGACTCGATGTACGACAGCACGGTGTTCATCTGCTGGGTGTCGACCAGCGCCCCGACGTTGGTCGCCGGGTCCAGTGGATTGCCCGGTTTCCAGGCTTTCAGCGCCTCGATCACCATCGGCAGGAATTTATCCTTGATCGAACGCTCGACCAGCAGACGCGAACCGGCGGTGCAGACTTCGCCCTGGTTGAAGGCGATGGCGCTGGCGGCGGATTCGGCAGCGGCTTGCAGGTCCGGTGCGTCGGCAAACACGATGTTCGGGCTCTTGCCACCAGCTTCCAGCCACACGCGCTTCATGTTCGACTCGCCGGAGTAGATCATCAGTTGCTTGGCGATCTTGGTCGAACCGGTGAACACCAGGGTGTCGACGTCATTGTGCAGCGCCAGCGCCTTGCCGACGGTGTGGCCGTAACCCGGCAGCACGTTGAGCACGCCTTTCGGAATGCCGGCTTCTACCGCGAGCGCAGCGATACGGATGGCGGTCAGCGGGGATTTTTCCGACGGCTTGAGGATCACCGAGTTACCGGTGGACAGCGCCGGGCCGAGTTTCCAGCAGGCCATCATCAGCGGGAAGTTCCACGGCACGATGGCGCCGACCACGCCCACCGGCTCGCGGGTCACCAGACCCAGTTGGTCATGCGGCGTGGCGGCGACTTCGTCGTAGATCTTGTCGATCGCCTCACCGCTCCAGCTCAGCGCTTGCGCAGCACCCGGCACGTCGATGTACAGCGAATCGCTGATTGGCTTGCCCATGTCGAGGGTTTCGAGCAGGGCCAGCTCTTCGGCGTGCTGTTTGAGCAGGCCGGCAAAACGAATCATGGTAGCTTTGCGTTTGGTCGGCGCCAGGCGCGACCAGACACCGGAATTGAAGGTGGCGCGGGCATTTTCCACGGCGCGCTGAGCGTCAGCGGCGTCACAGCTGGCGATCTTGCCCAGCAGACGGCCATCGACCGGACTGATGCACTCGAAAGTCTCGCCGGAGACGGCGTCGGTGTATTCACCATTGAGGTAGGCGCGGCCTTCGATTTTCAGGTCGCGGGCGCGTTGTTCCCAGTCGGCACGAGTCAGGGTGGTCATTCGAGTGTCCTCCTCTTGTTGAATAGAGCGCCGCGGTCTTCGCGGTCGTCTTCAGGAATGCTGCCCGGCCAGCCTGCTTTTCGGCCCAAGGCACCCGCCACCCTAAACCAGCGGCCGGGGTTGTTTCAATATATTTGACATAAGCCGGCTATACGGCCTTGCGGTGTTCAATTTAATAAACATAGACTTTGGCCCTTTCCAACCACCGCGCCGTCATCACGGGAGAAAACAACAATGAACATCCAGAACGTCGTCGACATCAGCCTGACCAGCAGCGAAGCCGAACGCTATCGCCCGGACCCGGCCAAAGTGCTCAAGGGCGATCCCGAGCAAGCGGTGTTCAATCAATACGACAGCCCTTGCGGGCAAATGAATGTCGGTGTGTGGGAAGGTGCGGTCGGTCAGTGGACAGTGAATTACACCGAGCATGAATACTGCGAAATCCTGCAGGGGGTGTCGGTGCTGCGAGACAGCGATGGCAATGCCAAGACCTTGCGCGTGGGCGATCGCTTCGTGATTCCGGCAGGGTTTCGTGGAACCTGGGAAGTGCTTGAAGCTTGCCGCAAGATCTATGTGATCTTTGAACAGAAGGCTTGAGATTCTCGCTGACTGATCCGGCCCTATCGCTGGCAAGCCAGCTCCCACAGGTTTTGCGGTGAACACAAATTTTGAACACCAGCGATCAATGTGGGAGCTGGCTTGCCAGCGATGAGGCCAGGCCAGAAACCACAGAAACCCGAGGCAACAAAAAAGGCCCGTATCGTGAGATACGGGCCTTTTTTGTAAGTCCGGAAAAATCAATTACTTGATTTTGCCTTCCTTGTAGATCACGTGCTTGCGAACAACCGGATCATATTTCTTGATCTCGATTTTGTCCGGGGTAGTACGCTTGTTCTTGTCGGTAGTGTAGAAGTGACCAGTACCGGCGCTCGAGATCAAACGAATCAATTCACGCATGATTAGCTCCCTTAAATCTTGCCATCGCGGCGAAGTTCGGCGAGCACGACAGTGATGCCACGCTTGTCGATGATACGCATGCCTTTGGCAGATACGCGCAGACGCACAAAACGTTTCTCTTCTTCAACCCAGAAGCGGTGATGCTGCAGGTTCGGCAGGAAACGACGACGGGTTTTGTTGTTTGCGTGGGAAATGTTATTCCCGGTTACCGGACCCTTACCGGTAACTTGACATACTCTAGACATGCCTCAGCCCTCTAAAACCACATGCCCAACCCGGCATGGGTTGGCCGCTTAATCTCTCAGTCATTTGGCGCCAGGCGCCGCGTTTCTTTAGAGGTCTTACCGGCTACACCTACAGTGAAGGAACCGGGCCCCTAGAAAAGAGCGCTGCTTTATACCAGAAAGACCGGGGAGCAACAACAATCGGTGTGCAATCAATCGGCAAAAAGGCGCAAATTCGGGCTGCGAGCGCTTTACACAAAGGCCGCCGTCGCCTTTTACCGCTCGTCGCAGAAAACCGGCCGCGAAGGGTATCACGCCTTTGCATGCACCAGCAGACAGTCGAAATTGCATAAGCCCTGCCCCAAAAATGCAAAAAGGGGATAGTCATTTGCAATCGCGACCTCTAGGGTAGGCCTTTTCCAGACTGCACTTGCAGATGGGCCTTCGATCTGTAAAAGGAAACCGACCATGCGCCTCGCTGCCCTACCCCTGTTGCTCGCCCCGCTCCTGCTGAGCCCTCTGGCCCAGGCCGCTGCCCTGAGCGTCTGTACCGAGGCCAGCCCGGAAGGGTTCGACGTGGTGCAATACAACTCGCTGACCACCACCAACGCCTCGGCCGATGTGCTGATGAACCGCCTGGTGGACTTCGATACCGCCAGCGGCAAAGTGGTCCCGAGCCTGGCCGACAGCTGGGAAGTCAGCACCGACGGGCTGTCGTATGTCTTCAAACTGCATCCACAGGTGAAGTTTCATACTACCGAATACTTCAAACCGACCCGCGAGCTGACCGCCGAAGACGTCAAATTCAGCTTCGACCGCATGCTCGATCCGGCCAATCCATGGCACAAGGTCGCGCAAAGCGGCTTCCCGCATGCGCAGTCGATGCAGTTGCCGGCGCTGATCAAGAAAATCGACGCACTGGATCCGCTGACCGTGCGCTTCACCCTCGACCACCCGGATTCGACCTTCCTCGCCACCCTGAGCATGGGTTTCGCCTCGATCTATTCCGCCGAATACGCCGACAAACTGCTCAAGGCCAACGCCACGGACAAGCTCAACAGCCAGCCAATCGGCACCGGTCCGTTCGTGTTCACCCGGTTTCAGAAAGATGCGTCGATCCGCTACAAGGCCAACCCGGATTACTTCGGCGGCAAGCCTGCAGTGGATCCGCTGATCTTCGCCATCACGCCGGATGCCAATGTGCGCCTGCAAAAGCTGCGGCGTAACGAGTGTCAGATCGCCCTGTCACCAAAGCCACTGGACGTACAGGCCGCGCTGAAAGAGCCGACCTTGAAAGTGGAAAAGACTGACGCGTTCATGACCGCTTTCGTCGGCATCAACAGCCAGCACCCGCCGCTGGACAAACCAGAAGTGCGCCAGGCAATCAACCTTGCGTTCGATAAGGCCAACTACATCAAAGCCGTGTTCGAAGACACCGCCGAACCCGCCAACGGCCCGTACCCGCCGAATACCTGGAGCTACGCGAAGAACCTGCCGGGCTATCCACACGATGTGGCAAAAGCCAAGGCACTGCTGGCCAAGGCCGGTTTGAAGGACGGATTCCAGACCACGATCTGGACGCGTCCGTCGGGCAGTCTGCTCAATCCGAACCCGAGCCTCGGCGCCCAGCTGTTGCAATCGGACCTGGCCGAGATCGGCATTCAAGCGGAAATCCGCGTGATCGAGTGGGGCGAACTGATTCGCCGCGCCAAGGCGGGCGAGCATGACCTGTTGTTCATGGGCTGGGCCGGCGATAACGGCGATCCGGACAACTTCCTCACGCCGCAGTTTTCCTGCGCGGCGGTCAAATCGGGCACCAACTTCGCGCGCTACTGCAACGCCGATCTGGACAAGCTGATCAGCGCCGGCAAGACCACCAGCGAGCAAGGCGTGCGCACCAAGCTGTATGAGCAGGCGCAGACGCAGATTCAGCAACAGGCGCTATGGTTGCCACTGGCACACCCGACCGCCTACGCACTGACGCGTAAAGACGTGCAGGGTTACTCGGTGAGCCCGTTCGGCCGGCAGGACTACTCCAAGGTCAACCTCAAATAACCTGCCCGACACGAAACCCTGTGGATGCAATCAAACCTGTGGGAGCGAGCTTGCTCGCGAAGGCGGCCTGTCAGTCAGCATCACGTTTACTGACAGGCCGCTTTCGCGAGCAAGCTCGCTCCCACAGGGATTTGCATCGTTCCCGAGAGTTACATCCAGCCGCACTCCGCCATAGACAGCGGCTCGCCTTCGCCCACGATGAAGTGATCCAGCACTCGTACATCAATCAATTCCAGAGCCTTCTGCAAACGCTTGGTCAGCAGTCGATCCGACTGACTCGGATCGCTGTTCCCCGACGGGTGGTTGTGACAGAGGATCACCGCCGCCGCGTTATTGGCCAACGCGCGCTTCACAACCTCCCGAGGGTGCACGCTGGTGTTGTCGATCGAGCCGCGAAACAGCGCCTCGAAGGTCAGCACTTGATGCTTGGAGTCGAGAAACAGGCATCCAAACACCTCGTGCGGCTCGTGACGCAGCATGGATTTGAGGTAATCGCGGACCACCTGAGGACTCTCCAGCGCCGGCTTCTTGCGCATTCGCTCAGCCAGGTGTCGGCGCCCCATCTCCAGCACCGCTTGCAGCTGGGCGAACTTTGCCGGCCCCAGGCCCAATTGCTCGCTGAACGTCGCAAGATCGGCTTCGAGCAAAACCCGCAGGCTGCCGAATTGGCTCAAAAGGTGTCGAGCCAGATCCACCGCGCTTTTACCGGACACCCCGGTACGTAGAAAAATCGCCAGCAATTCAGCATCGGAAAGGCTTCCCGATCCCTGTTCAAGCAGCTTCTCCCGCGGCCGTTCCGCCGCAGGCCAATCGCGAATACTCATACACATTCCTTGTCTGTGGGCGCCGCTGTTCCGTAGCGGTCGCTGTGATATCGTAGCCCATCTTTTTTGCGGGCGAATTCACCCTGGGGAGGGGGTTTCGCCACGTATGTCACCCACGAAATGAAAGGCAGACCTATGCAGCGGCTGTATCGGAAACGCATCGTTCTGGGCGTCGGCGGCGGCATTGCTGCCTACAAGAGCGCCGATCTGGTTCGCCGCCTGATCGACCAGGGCGCCGAAGTGCGCGTGGTCATGACCCATGGCGGCGCCGAGTTCATCACCCCGCTGACCATGCAGGCCTTGTCCGGCCACCCGGTTCACCTCGATTTGCTCGACCCGGCCGCAGAAGCCGCGATGGGCCACATCGAGCTGGCCAAGTGGGCCGATCTGGTGCTGATCGCCCCGGCCACCGCCGACCTGATCGCCCGCCTGGCCCAAGGCATCGCCAACGATTTGCTGACCACATTGGTGCTGGCCACCGACGCCGTTGTGGCAGTCGCGCCAGCAATGAATCAGGCGATGTGGCGCGACCCGGCGACCCAGGCCAACCTGCAACTCCTCGAAAGCCGCGGCCTGAAGACCTTCGGCCCGGCCTCGGGCAGCCAGGCCTGCGGCGACGTCGGCATGGGCCGGATGATGGAAGCCACCGATCTGGCGCAGTGCGCGGCAGACTGCTTCCAGCGCCAGGCACTGACCGGCAAGCACGTAGTGATCACTGCCGGCCCGACCCAGGAAAACATCGACCCGGTGCGCTACATCACCAACCACAGCTCCGGCAAAATGGGCTTTGCCCTCGCCGAAGCCGCGGTGGAAGCCGGCGCCCGCGTGACCCTGATCAGCGGCCCGGTGCACCTGCCAACGCCGGATCGCGTGACGCGTATCGACGTGGTCAGTGCCCGCGACATGCTCGCCGCGTGTGAGTCGGCCATCCCTTGCGACGTGTTCATCGCCTCGGCAGCGGTCGCGGACTACCGTCCGGAAGTCGTTGCCCCGCAAAAACTCAAGAAAGACCCTACAAGCGGCGACGGCTTCGTCCTGCAAATGGTGCGCAACCCCGACATCCTCGCCACCATTGCGACCCGTCCCGATCGTCCGTTCAGTGTCGGCTTCGCCGCCGAGACCGAACACCTGCTCGACTACGCTGCACGCAAGCTCAAGGACAAGAATCTCGATTTGATCGTCGCCAACGACGTCGCCAATCCGAGCATCGGTTTCAACAGCGAAGAAAACGCCTGCAGCGTAATTGACCGTGCGCTGCACGCCACGGTTTTCGCCCAGACCAGCAAGAGCAAGATCGCTCGCCAACTGGTCACTTTTATCGCCGAACGTCTGAACCAGGTTTAATTTACATGCACGCTTTGCAAGCCAAGATCCTCGACCCACGCATCGGTACTGAATTCCCGCTGCCGCAATACGCCACCCCGGGCTCCGCCGGCCTCGACCTGCGCGCCATGCTGCAAGAGGACATCGTGATCAAGCCGGGTGAAACCGTGCTGATCCCTACCGGTCTGTCGGTTTACATCGGCGACCCGAACCTCGCCGCGCTGATCCTGCCGCGCTCGGGCATGGGCCATAAGCACGGCATCGTGCTGGGCAACCTCGTCGGCCTGATCGACTCCGATTACCAGGGCCCGCTGATGGTGTCCTGCTGGAACCGTGGCCAGAGCGATTTCACCATGACCGTTGGCGAACGTCTGGCGCAACTGGTGCTGGTACCGGTGGTCCAGGCGCACTTCGAAATGGTGGAAGAGTTCGTCGAAACCGAGCGCGGCGCGGGCGGTTTCGGCCATACCGGCACCAAGTAACGCCACAAAATTTGCGCAACTTTTGCAGCAGGTTTTAGCACCGAAAACCAGGGTTTTGTCGGCCACAAGCCACGCCAGCTGAGGCGTCATGGCTCTTTCACACCACGAACTCTCTGTGGAAAACGCCGTCATACCCTTCAGTTTGAGCCTGCCGCCGAGTGAATCGTCGGTCTGTCCCGCCACTTTCGAGATGGAGCATTTGTGCAGATGAGCACCCCAGCCAAGATTGCCCCGAAGCTGCCCGACAGCATTTTCCGCGCCTATGACATTCGCGGCACCGTGCCGGAATTCCTCAATGCCGAAACCGCTTACTGGATCGGCCGCGCCATCGGCTCGCAGAGCCTGGCCCAGGGCGAACCGAACATGTCGGTCGGCCGCGATGGTCGCCTGTCCGGCCCGGAACTGGTGGCCGAGCTGATCCGCGGTATCGCCGAGAGCGGCTGCCACGTCAGCGATGTCGGCCTGGTGCCGACGCCAGCGCTGTATTACGCGGCCAACGTGCTGGCCGGCAAGTCCGGAGTGATGCTCACCGGCAGCCACAACCCGTCGAACTACAACGGCTTCAAGATCGTGATCGCCGGCGACACCCTCGCAAACGAGCAGATCCAGGTGCTGCACGAGCGCATCAAGAGCAATGACCTGACCAACGGTCAGGGCAGCGTCACGCGGGTCGAAATCCTCGACCGCTACACCACCGAAATCGTCCAGGACATCAAACTGGCCCGGCGCCTGAAAGTCGTGGTCGACTGCGGCAACGGCGCAGCCGGGGTGATCGCCCCGCAACTGATCGAAGCGCTGAACTGCGAAGTCATCCCGCTATTCTGCGAAGTCGACGGCAACTTCCCCAACCACCACCCGGACCCGGGCAAGCCTGAAAACCTCGTCGACCTGATCGCCAAGGTCAAGGAAACCAACGCCGATATCGGCCTCGCCTTCGATGGCGACGGTGACCGTGTCGGTGTGGTGACCAACACCGGCAGCATCGTCTACCCGGACCGCCTGCTGATGCTGTTCGCCCGCGACGTGGTGGCGCGCAACCCGGACGCGGAAATCATCTTCGACGTCAAATGCACCCGCCGCCTGGTGCCGCTGATCAAGGAGTACGGTGGTCGTCCGCTAATGTGGAAGACGGGTCATTCGTTGATCAAAAAGAAAATGAAACAATCCGGTGCTCTATTGGCCGGTGAGATGAGCGGGCACATCTTTTTCAAGGAACGCTGGTTCGGTTTCGACGACGGTATCTATAGCGCCGCGCGGCTGCTGGAGATCCTCAGCAAGGAAAAATCCACCGCGGAGGAGCTGTTTGCGACCTTCCCGAATGATATTTCTACGCCGGAAATCAATATCCATGTGACCGAAGAGAGCAAATTCAGCATCATTGATGCACTGCACGACGCACAATGGGGCGCAGGCGCTGACCTGACCACCATCGACGGCGTGCGAGTCGATTACGCCAAAGGCTGGGGCCTGGTGCGCGCGTCCAACACCACACCGGTGCTGGTGCTGCGCTTCGAGGCCGATGACGAGGCTGAATTGCAGCGCATCAAGGATGTGTTCCACGCCCAACTGAAACGCGTTGCACCTGATCTCCAACTACCGTTCTGATTCACCCGGAGCCCTGAATGACCCTCGAACGCGAAGCCGCCGCCCACACCGCCCAGGTCCTGTCCGAAGCGTTGCCTTACATCCGACGTTATGTCGGCA
This sequence comes from Pseudomonas monsensis, assembly GCF_014268495.2. Classification (NCBI taxonomy): domain Bacteria; kingdom Pseudomonadati; phylum Pseudomonadota; class Gammaproteobacteria; order Pseudomonadales; family Pseudomonadaceae; genus Pseudomonas; species Pseudomonas monsensis. The sequence continues at coordinate 31,547 of NZ_CP077087.1, forward strand.
AGACCCTGGTGATCAAATACGGCGGCAACGCGATGGAAAGCGAGGAGCTGAAAACCGGCTTCGCCCGCGACATCGTCTTGATGAAGGCCGTGGGCATCAACCCGGTCGTGGTTCACGGCGGCGGCCCGCAGATCGGTGATCTGCTCAAGCGCCTGTCGATCGAAAGCCACTTCGTCGACGGCATGCGCGTCACCGACGCCGCGACCATGGACGTGGTGGAAATGGTCCTCGGCGGCCAGGTCAACAAAAGCATCGTCAACCTGATCAACCGTCACGGCGGCAGCGCCATCGGCTTGACCGGTAAAGACGCCGGGCTGATTCGTGCGAAGAAGCTGACGGTCACCCGTCAGACCCCGGAGATGACCCAGCCGGAAATCATCGACATCGGCCAGGTAGGCGAAGTCGTCGGGATCAACACCGAATTGCTGAACCTGCTGGTCAAGGGCAATTTCATCCCGGTGATCGCGCCAATCGGCGTGGGTGAGAACGGCGAGTCGTACAACATCAACGCCGACTTGGTGGCCGGTAAAGTTGCCGAGGCGCTGAAAGCCGAGAAGCTGATGCTGCTGACCAACATCGCCGGCCTGATGGACAAGTCGGGCACCGTCCTGACCGGCCTGAGCACCCAGCAGGTCGACGACCTGATCGCCGACGGCACGATCTACGGCGGCATGCTGCCGAAGATCCGTTGCGCGCTGGAAGCGGTTCAGGGCGGTGTCGGCAGCTCGCTGATCATCGACGGTCGCGTACCGAACGCGATCCTGCTGGAAATCTTCACCGACACTGGTGTGGGCACGCTGATCAGCAATCGCAAGCGTCCGTAAGCCGGCGTACAAACAAAAAGACCCCGCTCAGCCTGGCTGAGCGGGGTCTTTTTTATCATCGCAAACTTTGTGGGAGCGAGCTTGCTCGCGAAGACGGCGGCACATTCAACATTGATGCAAGCTGAATCACCGCATTCGCGAGCAAGCTCGCTCCCACAGGTTTTGCACCAGTCGGTCAGACGCCGAACTGGGCGCGATAGGCTTCCACGGCTGGCAGATGCTGCTTGAGCTGCGGATCGTCAGCGAGGAACTCCAGCACCTGATTCAGCGAAACAATGCTGATCACCGGGATACCGAAATCGCGCTCGACCTCCTGAATGGCCGACAACTCACCGTTGCCACGCTCCTGACGATTGAGGGCGATCAGCACGCCGGCGGCCTTGGCGCCGTCCTGGGAGGCGATGATCTGCATCACTTCGCGGATCGCGGTGCCGGCAGTGATTACGTCGTCGATGATCAGCACATTGCCGGTCAGCGGCGCGCCGACCAGGCTGCCACCTTCGCCGTGGGCCTTGGCTTCCTTGCGGTTGAAGCACCAAGGCAGATCACGGTTGTGGTGCTCGGCCAGCGCGACAGCGGTGGTGGCCGCCAGCGGAATGCCTTTATAGGCCGGGCCGAACAGTACATCGAAAGAAATGCCGCTTTCGGCAATGGCTGCCGCGTAGAAACGCCCCAGCTGCGCCAGGGCCGAACCCGAGTTGAACAGGCCGGCGTTGAAGAAGTAAGGACTGGTGCGCCCGGACTTCAGGGTGAACTCACCGAAGCGCAAAACGCCGCGATCGATGGCAAAACGAATGAAATCGCGCTGATACGCTTGCATGAAAAAAACCCCAAATACCACGGATTTAGCTAATTAGCTTGACGCCGTGTATCATACACGCACGCGATTTTTGGGGCCATTTATGCGGATCATCAGTGTGAACGTCAATGGTATTCAGGCTGCAGTCGAGCGTGGTTTGCTCAGTTGGCTGCAAGCACAGAATGCCGACGTCATCTGCCTGCAGGACACCCGTGCCTCCGCCTTTGAACTGGATGACCCAGCCTTCCAACTGGATGGCTACTTCCTTTATGCCTGCGATGCTGAAGTCCCTGCCCAAGGTGGCGTGGCTTTGTATTCGCGGTTGCAACCGAAGGCTGTCATCAGCGGTCTCGGTTTCGAGACGGCCGACCGCTACGGGCGCTACCTGCAAGCAGATTTCGACAAAGTCAGTATTGCCACCTTGCTGCTTCCTTCGGGGATGAACGGCGATGAGGACTTGAACCAGAAGTTCAAGCTCATGGACGACTTCGGCAAATACCTGGACAAACAGCGGCGCAAACGTCGCGAGTACATTTATTGTGGCTCGCTGTATGTTGCGCAGCAGAAGCTCGACATCAAGAACTGGCGCGACAGCCAGCAATCCCCGGGCTTCCTGGCGCCGGAACGGGCCTGGATGGACGAGATTGTCGGCAACATGGGTTATGTCGATGCCCTGCGCGAAGTCAGCCGCGAAGGCGACCAGTACAGCTGGTGGCCGGACAACGAACAGGCCGAGATGCTCAATCTGGGCTGGCGTTTCGACTACCAGATCCTGACTCCGGGCCTGCGCCGCTTTGTACGCAGTGCACGCCTGCCGCGTCAGCCCCGGTTCTCGCAGCACGCGCCGCTGATCGTCGACTACGACTGGACGCTGACCATCTAAGCGTCGATTCGTGGATGCAAAAAAGCCGACATCGCTGTCGGCTTTTTTGTGCGCGCTGGTTTTTGCTTTCTGTAAGAGTGAGCCTGCTCGCGATGGCGTGGTGTCAGCCAACACTCATGCTGAATGATCCACCGCCTTCGCGAGCAAGCCCGCTCCCACAGGAAAAACCGCAATTGGTTATTACTTGATCAATCGCCAAGTGAACGGGTAGCGATACGGGAACCCGTCATTGGCCTTCACCCCGGCAATGATCGTCAGCACCAGTGCGCCAATGGCCAACAGGCCCAGCAGGAAGAAGCCGATGATCAACACCATCAGCAGCAGACAGATCGCTGCAGCAATCGCCACGGTGATCTGAAAGTTCAGCGCTTCCTTGCCCTGGGCATCGATGAACGGATCGGTTTCGCGCTTCATCTGCCACAGGATCAACGGCCCGATCAGGTTACCGAACGGAATCCAGATGCCCAGCAAGGCGGACAAGTGACAAAACATCGCCCATTGACGAACCTCCTGGCTCGGTTTGGGCAGCAACTCTTGCTCATCACTCATCGCGTCCTCCTTGCGGGTTACGAACCTGCTCAGTCGGCCAATGCCGCCTGTTGCAGTTCGAAGATTTCGTTCATGCCTTTCTTGGCCAGTTCCAGCATGGCGTTCAGGTCTTCAGGCTGGAACGGTGCACCTTCGGCAGTGCCCTGCACCTCGATGAAGCCACCGGTGCTGGTCATCACGACGTTGAGGTCGGTCTCGGCAGCGGAATCTTCAAGATAGTCCAGGTCCAGCACTGGCTCGCCCTGATACATGCCGACCGACACTGCGCCGATCATTTGCTTGAGCGGGTCGCCGCCCTTCAGGCCGCCACGCTTCTTGATCACTTTCAGTGCATCGACCAGCGCAACCATGGCACCCGTGATGGAAGCGGTGCGGGTGCCGCCGTCAGCCTGAATCACGTCGCAATCGACGTACAGGGTCACGTCGCCCAGCTTGGACATGTCCAGTGCAGCGCGCAGGGAACGACCGATCAGACGCTGGATTTCCAGAGTACGACCGCCCTGCTTGCCACGGCTCGCTTCGCGCTGGTTACGCTCGCCGGTCGCACGCGGCAGCATGCCGTATTCGGCAGTCAGCCAGCCCTGGCCCTGGCCCTTGAGGAAACGCGGCACGCCGTTTTCGACGCTGACGGTGCAGATGACCTTGGTATCACCGAATTCGACCAGTACGGATCCCTCGGCGTGTTTGGTGTAGTTGCGGGTAATGCGGATCGAGCGGAGCTGATCGGCAGCGCGACCACTTGGACGTTTCATAGGGAATACCTGTACTGGGGACGGAAAACTGCCGAGCATTATAGAGCGCTGCACCGCACCTGAGCACTCGTTAAAAATTCCGGGTGACGACCGAAGGCGCTAGAACACGCATAACCGACGGCCTGCAGCCCTTTGTCACACCGTGTGTTTGGGCGCATTCGCCGCACTGCGCTACAATCCTGCGCCTTTGCTGCCAGTCGGCTTTAATTCATTCATATCGAGCCTGCGGAACTGACGTTTCGCGCCGATCTGCATTGCGAGGTCACCGCCATGGTGCACAGCATGACCGCCTTCGCCCGCGTCGAGAAAGCCGGCGTCCAGGGCACCCTGAGCTGGGAGCTGCGCTCGGTCAACAGCCGCTATCTGGAACCACACCTGCGCCTGCCGGAGTCGTTTCGCGACCTCGAAGGCGCTGTGCGTGAAGCGCTGCGTCAGAGCCTGTCGCGGGGCAAACTGGAATGCACCCTGCGCTTCACCGAAGAAAGCACCGGCAAGCCGCTGCAGGTCGACCGCGAGCGCGCTGCGCAACTGGTCGCCGCCGCCGAGACAGTTGCCGGCCTGATCAAGAACCCTGCCGCATTGAATCCACTGGAAGTGTTGGCCTGGCCGGGCGTTCTGGTAGCTGACGCCACCGATCCGCAGGCGTTGAATGCCGAGGCGCTGGGCCTGTTCAATCAAGGTCTGAAAGAACTGAAAGCCGGCCGCGAGCGCGAAGGCGCGGAGCTGGCGCGACTGATCAATGAGCGCCTGACGTCCATTGAAGAAGACGTCGTGACCCTGCGTGAACTGGTACCGCAGATGCTCGCCACCCAGCGCCAGAAAGTCCTCGACCGCTTCGCCGACATGAAGGCCGAACTGGATCCACAGCGTCTGGAACAGGAAATGGTCATCCTCGCGCAAAAGAGCGACGTAGCCGAAGAACTGGATCGCCTGAGCACCCACATCATCGAAGTGCGCCGGGTGCTCAAATCCGGCGGCGCGGCCGGACGCCGCCTGGACTTCCTGATGCAGGAACTCAACCGCGAAGCCAACACACTGGGCTCCAAGGCCTTCGACCCGCGCAGCACCCAAGCCGCCGTCAACCTCAAGGTGTTGATCGAGCAGATGCGCGAACAAGTGCAGAATATTGAGTAAGGCTACCCCGACATGACCCACAACACCGGCACCCTGTACATCATTTCCGCGCCATCGGGCGCGGGCAAGAGCAGTCTGGTCAAGGCTTTGACCGACGCCAACCCGGAGATTCGCGTGTCGATCTCCCACACCACCCGCGCCATGCGCCCGGGTGAAGTGGACGGCGTGAACTATCACTTCGTGACCCGCGAAGAGTTCGTGAAGATGGGCGAACACGGCGACTTCCTTGAGCGCGCCGAAGTCTTCGGCAACTTCTACGGCACCTCGCAAAGCCGCCTGCAGCAGACACTGGACGAAGGTCACGACCTGATCCTGGAAATCGACTGGCAAGGCGCCGAGCAAGTGCGCAAGCTGATGCCGCAGGCACGCTCGATCTTCATTCTGCCGCCATCGCTGCAGGCCCTGCACCAGCGCCTGACCAATCGTGGCCAGGACAGCGACGAGATCATCGACGGCCGGATGCGTGAAGCCGTCAGCGAGATGAGCCATTACGTCGAGTACGACTACCTGATCATCAACGACGATTTCGCCCACGCGCTGGACGACCTGAAAGCGATTTTCCGCGCCAATCAGTTGCAACAGAAGCGCCAACAGGTGCGTTTCGGCAAGTTACTGGCCGAACTGCTGGGCTGAAACAGCACTTCCCAAAACTGCTGCAAGGGCTTTACATTGGTGCTTGCAGCGCGTTGAAGGGTCTGGTCAAAAAATCAGCGCTTCCCTAATCGCTGGTGATTTTTTAAACTGCTCAGTCCGCTCGCCCACCCGGGCAGCGCGCATATTGCATTCGCTCCGAGGAATACCATGGCCCGCGTAACCGTTGAAGACTGCCTGAACCACGTGGAAAACCGTTTTGAACTGGTCATGCTGTCCACCAAGCGTGCCCGTCAACTGGCCACCGGCGGCAAAGAGCCACTGGTCCAGTGGGAAAACGACAAGCCGACCGTTGTCGCCCTGCGTGAAATCGCTGAAGGCCTGATGAGCTACGAGTTCATCGCCGAGCAGGAAATTGTCCATGAAGACCCGGTCTTCGCCGCGTTCGAGGACGAGTCCAACGAGGCCGTCTAAGCCTATGCCTGGTCGACGTAGCACGGCGCGGGAAAACAGCCTACGGCAGGAGTCATCATGCCGAGCATAGACGCCCTCGCCGATCGCTTATCGACCTACCTCGGCAATGACCAGGTCAACCTGGTCCGCCGAGCGTATTTCTACGCCGAACAAGCCCATGACGGTCAGCGCCGTCGCAGCGGCGAGGCGTACGTCACGCATCCTCTTGCGGTGGCGAATATCCTTGCCGACATGCACATGGACCATCAGAGCCTGATGGCCGCGATGCTGCATGACGTGATCGAAGACACCGGTATCGCCAAGGAAGCGCTGCAAGCGCAGTTCGGTGAAACCGTGGCCGAACTGGTCGACGGGGTCAGCAAACTGACCCAGATGAACTTCGAGACCAAGGCCGAGGCCCAGGCCGAAAACTTCCAGAAAATGGCCATGGCCATGGCGCGCGACATTCGCGTGATCCTGGTCAAACTCGCCGACCGCCTGCACAACATGCGTACGCTGGAAGTGCTTTCCGGCGAAAAGCGCCGGCGCATCGCCAAGGAAACCCTCGAGATCTACGCGCCCATTGCCAACCGGCTGGGCATGCACGCCATTCGTATCGAATTCGAAGACCTCGGCTTCAAGGCCATGCACCCAATGCGTTCCGCGCGGATCTACCAGGCGGTCAAGCGCGCCCGGGGCAACCGCAAGGAAATCGTCAACAAGATCGAAGAATCCCTCGGCCACTGCCTCGCTATCGACGGCATCCAGGGCGAAGTCAGCGGTCGTCAGAAACACCTCTACGGCATCTACAAGAAAATGCGCGGCAAGCGTCGGGCCTTCAACGAGATCATGGACGTCTATGCGTTCCGGATCATCGTCGACAAGGTCGATACCTGCTACCGCGTACTAGGCGCTGTACATAATTTGTACAAACCGTTGCCGGGACGCTTCAAGGATTACATCGCGATCCCCAAAGCCAACGGCTATCAGTCGCTGCACACCACGCTGTTCGGCATGCACGGCGTGCCGATCGAGATCCAGATCCGCACCCGCGAAATGGAAGAGATGGCCAACAACGGCATCGCTGCCCATTGGCTGTACAAGTCCAGTGGTGACGAGCAGCCCAAAGGCACCCATGCCCGCGCCCGTCAGTGGGTCAAAGGCGTGCTGGAGATGCAGCAACGTGCCGGCAACTCGCTGGAATTCATCGAAAGCGTGAAGATCGACCTGTTCCCGGACGAGGTCTACGTGTTCACGCCAAAAGGCCGGATCATGGAGCTACCGAAAGGCTCCACGGCGGTCGACTTTGCCTACGCGGTGCATACCGACGTCGGCAACAGTTGCATCGCCTGCCGGATCAACCGTCGTCTCGCGCCGCTGTCCGAACCGCTGCAAAGCGGCTCCACGGTCGAGATCGTCAGCGCACCGGGCGCACGGCCGAATCCGGCGTGGCTCAACTTCGTGGTCACCGGCAAGGCGCGCACGCACATCCGCCATGCGCTGAAACTGCAACGCCGCTCCGAATCCATCAGCCTCGGCGAGCGCCTGCTGAACAAGGTGCTCAACGGCTTCGACAGTTCGCTGGAGAAGATCCACGCCGAGCGCGTCAAGGCGATGCTCGCCGAGTACCGTCTCGAACTGATCGAAGATCTGCTTGAAGACATCGGCCTGGGCAATCGCATGGCCTACGTGGTCGCCCGCCGCCTGCTCGGCGAAGGCGAGCAATTGCCGAGCCCGGAAGGTCCGCTGGCTATTCGCGGCACCGAAGGCCTGGTTCTGAGCTACGCCAAGTGCTGCACACCGATCCCGGGCGACCCGATTGTCGGCCATCTGTCGGCAGGCAAAGGCATGGTCGTGCACCTGGACAACTGCCGCAACATCAGCGAAATCAGACACAACCCGGAAAAATGCATCCAGCTCTCGTGGGCCAAGGATGTCACCGGCGAATTCAACGTCGAACTGCGCGTCGAACTGGAGCACCAGCGCGGCCTGATCGCCCTGCTGGCCAGCAGCGTCAACGCGGCCGACGGCAATATCGAAAAAATCAGCATGGACGAACGCGATGGTCGCATCAGCGTCGTGCAACTGGTGGTCAGCGTCCACGACCGTGTGCACCTGGCCCGCGTGATCAAGAAGCTGCGCGCCCTGACCGGGGTCATTCGCATCACCCGCATGCGTGCATAACTCACACCTAACAAGGAGTCATACATGACCAAGACCGTTATCACCAGCGACAAGGCCCCAGCCGCCATCGGTACCTACTCCCAGGCGATCAAGGCCGGCAACACCGTCTACATGTCGGGTCAGATTCCTCTGGACCCAAAAACCATGGAACTGGTTGAGGGCTTCGAAGCCCAGACCGTCCAGGTGTTCGAGAACCTCAAAGCCGTGGCTGAAGCCGCTGGCGGTTCGTTCAAGGACATCGTCAAGCTGAACATCTTCCTCACCGACCTGAGCCACTTCGCCAAGGTCAACGAGATCATGGGCAAGTACTTCGACCAGCCATACCCGGCCCGCGCCGCCATCGGCGTTGCAGCCCTGCCAAAGGGTGCGCAGGTTGAAATGGATGCCATTCTGGTCATCGAGTGATGCGCACGGCGCGGCCTGATACGCCGCGCCGACTGCTCAGCAAGAAAAGGTTTTGAAAGGATTCCACCATGCGCAAAGCGCTAGCTCTCCCGCTGCTCGCCATTTTCCTCGGCGGCTGCGCCAGCAACCCTGCCGACCGTGACATCAGCGGCACCTGGATCAATCAGGTGGCGATCGATGCCGCTGCCAAGGGCGGCCCCCTGCGCGAAGCGCTTCAGGCTTACGGCCCGAACCTTGAGTGGGACATCAACACCAAGGCCGGCCAGGCCCGCTACACCAACGGTTTCGAGAACGTCGAAGGACGGCTGCAGGGCGAACAGTCCGGCGCCTGGAAAGTCGACTTTTATGGCAGCTCCAGCAGTGAGCTGAAACGCGACGGCGGCCGGATGAAACAAGCGGCCACCGAGAACGAGCCCGACCAATTGTTCGACCGCGCGCAAATCCCGGTGCCGGAAGGCGCGCCAATCGGCGCCAGCTTCGAACGCGCACTGTATTCGGCGTATCTGGGCGGCAGCTGGAAGATTGCCAGTGGCGACGGCGAAGGCAACACCGTGCAGTTCCAGGCTGACGGCCAGGTTTCCGGCCTGCCCGGCGCTGACCGCTATGCGCTATGCCTGGCGGGCGACTGCGCTTCGATGAACAGCGACCACGACAGCATGTGGCTGCAACTCAACGGCCAGGGCAACAACTGGATCTTTGCCCGCAAAGGCAGGGCACTGGAGATTTTCCAGGCAGTGAACACTGCATTGGCGGATGAAATGCCGCAGTTCACCCCCGGTGAGCGCAAGTGGTTGCTCGAAAAGCAGTAACCGCACCTGGGAGCAACACATAATCCTGTGGGAGCGGGCTTGCCCGCGATGAGGCCAACAGACTCAACACTTTAGTTGACTGCCAAGCCGCCATCGCGGGCAAGCCCGCTCCCACAGTCGTGTGTGGTGTTCAGATGTCAGCATTGACCTTCAAGAATCGCGGCATAGCCCTCGCGATAAGTCGGATACGTCGGTGTCCAGCCCAACGCTTTGGCCCGGGCATTGCTGCAGCGCTTGCTGCCGGTGCGACGCACGCTGGCGTCTTCCGCCCATTCGGTAACCCCAAGATAATCACGCAGCCAGCCCACCACCTCGGCCAACGGTGCCGGGGCATCGTCGACGCCGATGTAGAAATCCTCGAGTTTCACGCCCTGCCGATCCTTCTCCAACAGGAACGCTAGCAATCCGGCCGCGTCGTCAGCGTGAATCCGATTGCCATACAGCGGCGGCTCGACCGCCACGCGATAACCGCGACGCACCTGAGTCAACAGCCACTCACGGCCCGGGCCGTAGATGCCGGTCAGGCGCAGGACGCTGGCCGGAATGCCACTGTTGAGCGCCACTTGCTCGGCTTCGAGCATCAATCGCCCCGAGTAACCGGTCGCAAGCGTTGCGGAATGCTCGTCCACCCATTCGCCATTCTGCTGGCCATAAACACTGCTGCTGGAAACAAAAATCAGCCGCTCCGGCACCTGACCATAGTCGCCCAACCAACTCAGCACGTTCTGCAAACCCTGGACGTAAGCCGCGCGATAACCGGCCTCGTCGTGATCGGTGGCGGCTGCGCAATACACCAGGTAATCCACCGCACCCACCGGCCAGGTCGCCGGGCAATCTTCACTGAACAGGTCACCCGCAACGCCGATCACGCCGTCGGGCAGGCGCGAAATGTTGCGGCGCAGGCCATGAACCTCCCAGCCGGCGTTCAACAATTGCGTAGCCAGACGACTGCCGACATCACCACAACCGGCAATCAAAACAGAAGGCGCGGACATCAGAAAACTCCCATCGGAAAGGAACAGACTAGCCCCGGTGAAGGACGAACGGCTAGCAATCGAGGAAAAAAAGATACTCTATTACTTTTGTTAACAAGAATTACTTGCAATAATGCACGCCACTTTTGTTCTCGGCCTCACGAGGCCTGGAAGAGCAGCAACGTTTTTCTATCTCAGGTCCGGCCAGCATGACACGTAATCAAACCTCCGCTTCGCCAACCAATCGACCTCGCGCCTGGAGCACCGTAGCGGCTCTGCTGCTCAGCCTGATGCTGGCACCGACCGCCGCTTTCGCTGACGCTCAGGCACCCGCCACTCCAGCCGCCACCGAGCAAAGCGCACCTGCCGCCACTCCGGTTGCCCCGGCCGCTACCGATCCGGTGCAGGCTGTCGATGCTGCCGACGTCCCTGAAGTCCTCGAAGCCGACAACTCCCTGGGCATGGCCCACGACCTGTCGCCTTGGGGCATGTACCAGAACGCCGACATTATCGTGAAAATCGTGATGATCGGTCTGGCCATCGCTTCCATCATCACCTGGACCATCTGGATCGCCAAAGGCTTCGAGCTGATGGGTGCCAAGCGTCGTCTGCGTGGCGAAATCGCCGCCCTGAAAAAAGCCGCCACCCTTAAAGAAGCCAGCGCCACGGCGGCGAAGGAAGGCACCCTCGCCAACCTGCTGGTGCATGACGCCCTCGAAGAGATGCGCCTGTCGGTCAACAGCCGCGAAAAGGAAGGCATCAAGGAACGCGTCAGCTTCCGTCTCGAACGTCTCGTCGCCGCCTGCGGTCGCAACATGAGCAGCGGCACCGGCGTGCTCGCCACCATCGGTTCCACCGCGCCGTTCGTCGGCCTGTTCGGTACCGTGTGGGGCATCATGAACAGCTTCATCGGCATCGCCAAGACCCAGACCACCAACCTTGCCGTCGTCGCGCCGGGCATCGCCGAGGCGTTGCTGGCCACTGCACTGGGTCTGGTTGCAGCGATTCCAGCCGTTGTCATCTACAACGTGTTCGCCCGCTCCATTGCCGGTTACAAGGCGCAGGTGTCCGATGCCTCGGCGCAGGTGCTGCTGCTGGTCAGCCGCGACCTCGACCACCAGCCTGAGCGCAGCAGCTCGCAACCGCACATGGTGAAAGTGGGGTAATCGGCCATGGGCCTGCATTTGAAAGAAGGCGCAGACGACGATCTGGCCGAGAACCACGAAATCAACGTCACGCCGTTCATCGACGTGATGCTGGTGCTGTTGATCATCTTCATGGTGGCCGCACCGTTGGCCACCGTCGATATCAAAGTCGACCTGCCAGCCTCGACCGCCAAACCGGCGCCACGCCCGGAGAAACCGGTGTTTCTCAGCGTCAAGGCTGACCAGCGCCTGTACATCGGCGACGACGAAGTCAAAGCCGACACCCTTGGCGCCGCGCTCGACGCCAAGACCAAAGGCAAGAAAGACACCACCATCTTCTTCCAGGCTGACAAAGGCGTGGACTACGGTGACCTGATGAGCGTGATGGACAAGTTGCGCTCCGCCGGCTACCTGAAGGTCGGTCTGGTCGGGCTTGAGACGGCTGCCAAGAAATGATCAAGACGCGCCATAAGCTGACGCGTTACGGCGGTAGCCTGGCCGTGGTGCTGGGCGTGCATGCGCTGGCCATCGCGCTGGCGCTGAACTGGACCGCCCGCCCGCCCATCGAACTGCCACCGCAGGCAATGATGGTCGAACTGGCACCGGTTCCGGCACCGCCACCGCCGGCTCCGCCGAAAGTCGTCACACCGCCGCAGCAGCCGGCTCCGGTGGAAGAGTTGCCGATTCCGAAACTGGCTGAAGCACCGAAAGCCGAAATCGCGGTGCAGAAACCCAAGCCCAAGCCAAAGCCTAAACCGCCGAAGCCGGTCGAGAAAAAGCTGCCTGATCCGCCGAAGGAAAAACCTTCCGAGGAAAAACCGGCCGATACGCCACCGACCCCGGCACCGACGGAGAAATCCGCTGCGCCTGCGCCGGGCCCGTCGCCGGCACAGTTGGCGGCCAAGGCCAGCTGGCAAGGCACCCTGCTCGCACACCTGGCCAAGTACAAAAAGTACCCGCAAAGTGCTCAGGCTCGCGGCAAGGAGGGCTTGAACCGTCTGCGCTTTGTGGTCGATGGCGAAGGCAACGTATTGTCGTTCGAACTGGTAAGCCGCTCCGGCAACGCCGATCTGGACCGGGCCACCCTGGAAATGATCCGCCGCGCGCAACCGCTGCCCAAGCCACCAGCCGACATGTTGACCAATGGCTCGATCGAAATTGTGGCGCCGTTTGTGTACTCACTCGATCGCCGCCGCTAAGCAACACCGCAATACCCTGTGGGAGCGAGCTTGCTCGCGAAGGGGCCAGGTCAGTCAGAGCAGTTTCGTCTGACATACCGCATTCGCGAGCAAGCTCGCTCCCACAGGATGATGTAATAGCCAGCCAAAAAGGCACCGAAAGGTGCCTTTTGCGTATCTGCACGCGGCAAACCCACATTGGCCGGTGTCGCATTCCTCACTCAGTCTGATAACGTGCGCCTATCAATTGCAGCCGGTATGCTTGGCCTGCATCTTCATGGACGCTTGCTATGACCCTCACTGAATTACGCTACATCGTTACCCTCGCCCAAGAGCAGCACTTCGGCCACGCCGCCGAGCGTTGCCACGTCAGCCAGCCAACCCTGTCGGTAGGCGTGAAAAAGCTTGAAGACGAACTCGGTGTGCTGATTTTCGAGCGCAGCAAAAGCGCCGTGCGCCTGACCCCGGTCGGCGAAGGCATCGTCGCCCAAGCGCAAAAGGTGCTCGAGCAGGCGCAAGGCATTCGTGAACTGGCCCAGGCCGGCAAGAACCAGTTGACCGCACCGCTGAAAGTCGGCGCGATCTACACCGTCGGGCCGTACCTGTTCCCGCACCTGATTCCACAACTGCACCGGGTCGCCCCGCAGATGCCGTTGTACATCGAAGAAAACTTCACCCACGTGCTGCGCGACAAACTGCGCAACGGCGAGCTCGACGCGATCATCATCGCCCTGCCGTTCAACGAAGCCGACGTGCTGACCCTGCCGCTCTACGACGAGCCGTTCTACGTCCTGATGCCGGCCCAGCACCCGTGGACACAGAAAGAAACCATCGACGCCGGCCTGCTCAACGACAAGAGCCTGCTGCTGCTCGGCGAAGGTCATTGCTTCCGCGATCAAGTGCTCGAAGCCTGCCCGACCCTGACCAAAGGCAACGACGGCGCCAAGCACACCACGGTCGAATCCAGCTCGCTGGAAACCATTCGGCACATGGTCGCCTCCGGCCTGGGCATCTCGATCCTGCCATTGTCGGCCGTCGACAGCCATCACTACGCCCCCGGCGTCATCGAAGTGCGTCCGCTGTCACCACCGGTACCCTTCCGCACCGTGGCCATCGCCTGGCGCGCGAGCTTCCCGCGGCCGAAAGCCATCGAGATCCTCGCCGATTCCATTCGCCTGTGTTCGGTGGCCAAGCCAGCGGCACCGGTCACCGCCGGTTAAGCGAGCGTCATGACGGAGCTGTCGCAAGTGTCGGTGACGGCACTCAAGGGTGTCGGCGAAGCCATGGCCGAGAAACTGGCCAAGGTCGGCCTGGAGAACCTGCAGGACGTGCTGTTCCACCTGCCGCTGCGTTATCAGGATCGCACCCGCGTGGTGCCGATCGGTGCGTTACGGCCGGGTCAGGACGCCGTGGTCGAAGGCACCGTCAGCGGTGCCGACGTCGTCATGGGTCGCCGTCGCAGCCTCGTTGTGCGCTTGCAGGACGGCACCGGAGGCTTGAGTCTGCGCTTCTACCATTTCAGTAACGCGCAGAAAGAAGGCCTCAAGCGCGGCACGCGGGTTCGCTGCTACGGCGAAGCCCGGCCCGGCGCTTCAGGGCTGGAAATCTACCACCCGGAATACCGCGCCATCACCGGTGACGAACCGCCGCCCGTGGATGAAACCCTGACCCCGGTCTACCCGCTCACCGAAGGCCTGACCCAGGCGCGTCTGCGCCAGTTGTGCATGCAAACGCTGACGATGCTCAAGCCGGCCACCCTGCCCGACTGGCTGCCGACCGAATTGGCGCGCGACTACCAACTGGCGCCGCTGGCCGATGCGATTCGCTACCTGCACAACCCGCCCGCCGATGCCGACGTCGATGAACTGGCCCTCGGTCATCACTGGGCCCAGCATCGCCTGGCCTTCGAAGAGCTGCTGACCCATCAGTTGTCCCAGCAACGCCTGCGTGAAAGCATGCGTTCATTGCGCGCACCGGCGATGCCAAAAGCCACGAAGCTGCCGCCGAAATACCTCGCCAACCTCGGCTTCAACCCGACCGGCGCGCAACAACGTGTCGGCAACGAAATCGCCTACGACCTCAGCCAGCACGAACCGATGCTGCGGCTGATTCAGGGCGACGTTGGCGCCGGTAAAACCGTGGTCGCCGCCCTCGCCGCCCTGCAAGCTCTGGAGGCCGGTTATCAGGTCGCGCTGATGGCGCCGACCGAGATCCTCGCCGAACAGCACTTCATCACCTTCAAGCGCTGGCTCGAACCGCTGGGCATTGAAGTCGCCTGGCTGGCCGGCAAGCTCAAGGGCAAGAACCGCGTCGCCGCGCTGGAGCAGATCGCCAGCGGCACACCGATGGTGGTCGGCACCCACGCGCTGTTCCAGGACGAAGTGCAATTCAAGAACCTCGCACTGGTGATCATCGACGAGCAGCACCGCTTCGGCGTGCAGCAACGTCTGGCACTGCGGCAGAAGGGCGTTGGCGGGCGCATGTGCCCGCATCAACTGATCATGACCGCCACGCCGATTCCGCGCACGCTGGCGATGAGCGCCTACGCCGACCTCGACACCTCGATCCTCGACGAATTGCCGCCCGGGCGCACCCCGGTCAACACCGTGCTGGTCACCGACACCCGCCGCGTCGAAGTCATCGAACGGGTGCGCAGCGCCTGTGCCGAAGGGCGTCAGGCCTATTGGGTGTGCACGCTGATCGAAGAGTCGGAAGAGCTGACCTGTCAGGCCGCCGAAACCACCTTCGAAGACCTCACCGCCGCCCTCGGCGAGCTGAAAGTCGGGCTGATCCACGGGCGCATGAAACCTGCGGAAAAAGCCGCAGTCATGGCCGAATTCAAGGCCGGCAATCTGCAACTGCTGGTCGCCACCACGGTGATCGAAGTCGGCGTCGATGTACCCAACGCCAGCCTGATGATCATCGAAAACCCCGAGCGCCTCGGCCTCGCACAACTGCACCAACTGCGTGGCCGGGTTGGCCGGGGCAGCGCGGTCAGCCATTGCGTGCTGCTCTACCATCCTCCGCTGTCACAGATCGGTCGCCAGCGCCTGGGCATCATGCGCGAGACCAACGATGGTTTCGTCATCGCCGAAAAAGACCTCGAACTGCGCGGCCCCGGCGAAATGCTCGGCACCCGCCAGACCGGCCTGCTGCAATTCAAGGTTGCCGACCTGATGCGCGACGCCGACCTGCTGCCCGCCGTCCGCGACGCCGCGCAAGCCTTGCTGGAACGCTGGCCGACCCACGTCAGCCCGTTACTCGACCGCTGGCTGCGCCACGGACAGCAATACGGCCAAGTGTGAGCACCGTCGCAGTTTCTGACCCCCCGTTCCAACCAAGCTGGTTATACTCCTGCAATTGTTTCAAAAACGGATACAGACCATGACTGACGCAGCTCTCGCCCCCGAACTCCCGCACGCGCCGTCTGTAATTCGGCTGCTGCTCGGCAAGCTGGGTATCGCCTACGAAGAGGTGCTCGACCACCACGGTCTCAATGCTTCGCGCAAGGTACAAGCCGTGTTGCTGGACGATGCCGTCGGCGCGCTGATGGTGCTGTTTCCGCAGAGCCAGTTGCTGGACCTCAACCGCCTCGCCGAACTCACGGGCCGTCGCCTGACCGCCGTCTCCACCGAACGCCTGGAAAAAATGCTCGGCAAACACAGCCTGAGCCTGCTGCCGGGCCTGCCGGCACTGACCAGTTCGCCGTGCCTCTACGAAGAAAGCCTGCTGCGTGAGCCGAAGTTGCTGATCAACTCCGGCGAGCCGGGCCTGCTGCTGGAAATCGCCAGCGAAGACTTCAAGACCATGCTGACCAAGGCCAGCGCCGCCAACTTTGGCGAAGCCCTGAGCAGCATCCGCCCGAACCTCGACCGCCCGGACGATGACCGCGAGGAAATCACCCAGGCTGTGCAAGCGTTCACCGCGCGGCGGATTCAGCAGCGTCTGGAAGCGACCATCGAGATTCCACCGCTGGCCGAAACCGCGCAAAAAATCATCAAACTGCGCGTCGACCCCAACGCCACCATCGACGACATCACCGGCGTCGTTGAAACCGACCCGGCGCTGGCCGCGCAAGTGGTGAGCTGGGCGGCGTCGCCGTACTACGCCTCGCCGGGCAAGATCCGTTCGGTGGAAGACGCGATCGTCCGCGTGCTCGGTTTCGATCTGGTGATCAACCTCGCGCTGGGCCTGGCCCTCGGCAAGACCCTGAGCCTGCCCAAAGACCACCCGCAACACACCACACCGTACTGGCAGCAGTCGATCTACACCGCCGCCGTCATCGAAGGCCTGACCCGCGCCATGCCGCGCGCCCAGCGCCCGGAAGCCGGCCTGACCTATCTGGCCGGCCTGCTGCACAACTTCGGCTACTTGCTGCTGGCCCACGTGTTCCCGCCGCACTTCTCGCTGATCTGCCGTCACCTGGAGGTCAACCCGCACCTGTGCCACAGCTACATCGAGCAACATCTGCTCGGTATCAGCCGTGAACAGATCGGCTCGTGGCTGATGCGCTACTGGGACATGCCCGATGAACTGGCCACCGCCCTGCGCTTCCAGCACGACCCAAGCTACGACGGCGCCTATGCCGAATACCCGAACCTCGTCTGCCTGGCCGTACGCCTGCTGCGCGGTCGCGGCATCGGCTCCGGCCCCGACGAAGACATCCCCGACGCCCTGCTGGAACGCGTCGGCCTGACCCGCGACAAAGCCAACGACGTGGTCAGCAAAGTCCTCGAAGCCGAAGTCCTGCTACGCGAACTGGCCTCGCAGTTCAGCCAGGCCTAAACGCATCGCGGGCAAGCCTCACTCCCACAAGATCAACACAATCCCTGTGGGAGGGGGCTTGCCCGCGATGAATCCAACCCAATTTACCTGTCTGACACAAAACCTGTGGTGAGGGGATTTATCCCCGACCGGCTGCGCAGCAGTCGCAAACCCAGCCAACAGTGTGTGTCAGTTATATCGAGGTCTCAGGTTTTGGGGCCGCTGCGCAGCCCATCGGGGATAAATCCCCTCGCCACAACAGCCCTTCTACTCAAGCCTTAGGCTTGGCCTTCCTCGGCTTCAAATACTTCATCAACCCCTGAAACCACATCACCAGCGCCGGATTACCTTTCAGCTGGATCGACTTGTCCTGAATCCCCTGCATAAACGCCAGCTGCTTGTTCTTCGCCTGCATCGTGGCAAAGCCATAACCCGCATCTTTAAACGCAATCGCAAACGCCGGCTCCGCCACCACACCGGACTTGCTGGTGATGCGCTGATTTTTCACCACGAAATGCCGCGCCACTTTCCCGTCCAGCGTCTGCAGCTGAAACACCAGATCCTTGTCACCCAACTGCTGCTGGAACGCAGGATTTGTCCGGCTGGCCTTACCCATCAACAAACCCATCATCCACAGAAGAAAACGAAATTTCATGCGCACAGCCTCAAAAGGAAAATGAACGGCCGGGGGAGTGTAAGGGATTCGGACGATAACGCCAGTATCTGCCGCTGTTGGAAGAGGATGCTGGTCATTTCCCGCACGATGACCGCCAAGTCACGATTCTGCAAGCAACGTCCTACACCTGTTGAAACACATCCCTGTAGGAGCTGGCGAAGCCTGCAATCTTTTGATCTTCCGGCCCGCGAATCTATGGGAAATTTCCTGCAAAGTGCCGGGCTGTCCATGAACTAGGCGAGTTGGTGCGATGTGGATAGGCTCTGTGGGTCGCCGCAAAATCGGTGACTCGGACGTGCAAGTCCGGCTGGAGTGCACATTGGTTATGGCAATTCGCCGAGCGTTTTCCTATGCTCGCGGATCGTTATGGCTGCTGTGTATGGGAGACCTTCGGGTCTGCCGGGTTACTCCACCGGTCTTGCACACCTATGCACAGCTGCCACCACTTTCGAAGTGCGAGCGAAACGGTGTCGGCTCCTTAAACTGGAGTAAGACCGAATGATCAAACCAACACCCAATCCCCCAGAGAATCCAGACGTTTCGCCCTACGAAACTCTGGAATCAAAGAAATTCCACGAAGCCGCCGAGCGCGCCCTCGACCACCACTTCAAGCCGCCCACCGAACCACATACCAAACGCGAAACGGGCCTCTTCAGCCTCTCCCCTGGCACCGACGCCGAGGCCCTCATGGCCAACGCCTCGGAAGACCTGCTGTCCATCAGCGTCATCGCCTGCGACCTCGCCGACGACCTCCCCGGCTCCCGCCGCTCGGTGGCACTGGCTCTCAGCAGAATGGCGGACGGGGTGCGATTGATGGTGGAAGGGATGCTTGATCACATTGAAGCGAAGAGCATGGCGGCCAAGCCGTAGCGAGATTTGCGGATAAAAAAGGGGACGTTAAGTCCCCTTTCTGAATATTCCCTGCTTCACCACTCGCAACCTTTTTCGAGTTTCGCATCCACGTTGTAATCGTTTTTAAACGAATACTTCTTTGCAGACTTGTAATTCGTATACGTCATCGCATCAACCCGGCCACCCTGAGTGACCATCTGATACTCACCTGTCAGTGCGCCATCAACTACTTCAACCCAAGTTGTCGTGTACTGGTAGGGCCGGCCATACACGAGCTCTTCTTGTTCAGTACTGCGATGAACCAGCCCAATAACCTGTTTCGACTTGCTGTACTTGACGCCAGCACCGCTCCATTTGGCGACAGAGTCGTAATAGGTTCGGAATTCAAAATTTATGGGTTTGCCTTCGTAGGAGCGGAAGCAAAAAACTTCGGTCGTGACCTCACTATGAGCCGCCAGAGGAACGAAAACGAGCAACGCGGAAAACAATGCAGACGAAAATTTCAAACCGAACATTCCTTTAGCGGTTTCAGGGGTATCAGCAAACTATTCGGACCTGTTATGCACCAGGCTCAAGCGCGCCACACTTCAGCTCTTTGATTTGCTCGCTCTGAATCGGTATCACACAGGCAAGGCGCTTCTCTCCGAGCCCACGAAGCTCCGTCAAACTGAGCGTCACGTGCAACCCATCCTCGGCAAACGCATGATCCTCAAACCCGGCATCGGCATAGTCCGTCCAAAATGCCTTGCCCTCGAAACTGCAAAAACGCTTGGAGGACAGCACCCTCCAACCGCCGTTGGGCGCCAGTATCTGGACCGTCAGGCATGGGCTGCCAAAGGTGCTGACATAACGTGCCACGACATCGCCGAAGCGCTGGGAGCCGGACAGATACACCTTGTTGAGATCAACTACATTACCCGGCTCATCAGCGACGATCGTGTCCAGATAAGCCGCACGCTCCAGACTCATTCTGGCCACGCAGTTGTTGATCGTCGTGACATGCGCTGCCACCCCAGGCTCGATTTCCGTGGCTTCAAGCGGGCAGGTGGTGTCGCGTAGCTTGATCCAGGCGCGCTGGGATTCTCTGGCCATGGCGACCAGCGCTTTACCCTGCTCAGGGTCACGCGTTTGTTGAGCCTCAAACCGTCCCAGCAGTTTCTTGTAGCTGGCATTGAGTTGCGTGTCGGCTTCCTTGCGGGCTGCCTCCACGCACCGATCGACCTGGGCGCTCACGGTGATTTCTTTGCAGTCGTCCTCGGCCATCGCGCAGGAGGCAAACAGGCATCCAAAGGACAACGCGATAAAACGCGCAAACATGTTCAATTTTTCATTCCCTGAATGACGGATCGCTCAACTACACGTTGAGGTATTTTCTGCGCCTTGCCGACGGCGCTCATCGCGTCGCGGTACTGGCTGTAATAGCGCTGCGCTTCATCTTTGCGATCAAGGCGCCAGAGCGAGTCGGCAATGTTCAACATCAGTACCGTGCGTTTACCGACCGCCTCAACGCCGCGATAAAACTTCAGCGCCAGCTCATCTCTACCGCCCTCGGCCAGATAAAAACCTAGGTCGTTGTACGCCTGAACATTTTGCGCCGGGGGATGGCACGCCATGTAGGACTCGGGGCTTAAAAAGTTCAGGCCCCATTCGATGGATTCTGCGCGGGATTGCGCCGGCTCCATTCTTGAAACATATTTCAGCAAGTCCTTTGGGGACTTCGTCTCCAGGGCAGGAGTGAGCACATCACCGTCTGCGGAAATCCACTGATTGCCCTTCCACTGACCGACACAAAAAGTGGCCCAACGATCAGCGAGCACGCAACCGGTCTCCATGGAGATCACAACGCAATGCTGTTGCGACTCCAGTTTTTCTTCACCATTCTCGAGCGACAACATCCCGACGATCACTGGATCGAGCAGCAGAGTTTTCTTGTCAGGACTGAGCATATTGGAATGCCCATCGGCGCCAATGTCGGCGCCGAAAAGCGGGAAGGTTTTGCCGTTGGCGGTGAACCATGCGGTCGCCGACTCAACGCCGGGCATAGTCCACTTTGTCGCTCGAAACGTAACCGTGTGTGCGTCGATACCGACTATGGGCGGGTCCTCGGCAAGGGCACTTGTGGCGGCAAGAAGGCAGTTGATCATCAACACCCACTTAAGGCTGGCCATAGACGATCCTCTTCACCGCCGGGCTTTCTGACATTAACTGTCTCTTCGTAACGCCATAGGCCTTGATCAGCTCCTCCCGAGATCCCTTCGAGCCAAAAGAGCGTTGGTTATTATCGAAGCTGTATTGCTCCAATCGCCCTGATGTCGAGTAATACCCGTGCCACTCTGGGCAAGAACCACAACCGCCATATCCGCCTATCGAAACAAGACTGCCCTGGGTGCCTTCCACGCAATCCATCGCCACAACAACATTGCTCAACATCTTCGTCTTCGCACCGTCGGAAGTGAGTTGTGAAACTTTGCTGATATCGCGACGAAGCACTTTGCCGCCGATGTTGATGGTTTGGTCAGAGCAAACCGGGATGACGTGGGTTTGCGCACCATCCACCGTCACCGATCGGCAGGACGACACCAACACCACTTCAACACCGCCGCACTGCATGACATCGCGTTGGGTGTAAGCATCCGTCGGCGCGGCGAAGGCTGGGGAAGAGAACAACCATGCCAGGCACCCGGAAAACAAAAGCTGATTCATTGAGAAATCCTTTTCGCCGTTAGCTGGCCTTTTGTTTTGTCAGGCACTTTACATAGCCGTCCGCAAACTTAGCGTCGAATGACAACGCCACCGGTTCATCCAGCTCGGCCGAGGTGTTGAGCAATTCGTGAGTAGCCGGGGTGTATTTGATCCAGCCGATTGTTCCGGTGCCGTCGGTGTCGAAAAACAGCTGAGCGCGCACCACTTCGCCGTCGTCCTCGTCGATCAGCAGGTTGACCTTGTCCTTGCCGACATAACGAAACGGAAAATCGCTGCTCCTGACAAGCTCAGTAAGGTAGCCGTAGCAACTCCCTTCACTGGCAGTCGCGGGCAGTGAATGAGGTAAAAGCGAAAGCGCAATCAGCACAGGCCGAATGAAAAACCAGTTCATCCACTCACTCCTCATCCATCGGCGACGATTCCACGTCGGTCATGCTCAGCAGCCGAAACTCATTGTTCACAAACTCGTAGTAACGATCCCGGTTACCGCTATCCAACGCGTTCCCTTGGACGTCCTCTTCACCGTCGAGCGTGATGCCGGAGACGATGATCAATCGGCTGTCGGGTTGGTAAACCATGCCGAACGTGCTGCCGTCGTAGGCATTCGGCAGACCGCCAACCACTTCACCGGTCTGGGCGTCCAGCACTTCGCCGCAAATCGCGCTACCGCCACAACCGAGCCTGTGCAGGATGTAATGGCCGGCGAAGTTGACCTTGCCTTTCAGGGCTTGCACCCGTGCCTGATCCATTATTGGACTGCTGTTTTCTTGCGGTACCAATTTATGGTTGGGGCCGGTGAAAACTGGCGTGACGGTGTAATCCTTGAAGGTTGGATCGGCAGCGAATGCCATGGACGCGGCAGCTAATATCAAGCTGCCGAGAACAATCGAAAATCCTTTCACGTAGTAACTCCGTAAATGCCGTGGGGACCGTCGGCTTACTCAGCCTGCCCTTCGTAACGCTGTGTCTGCGGGTCGAATTGCCACAGATGTGGCCGGGTCATGGCCTTTTCACCCTTGTAGCGAATCCGCCCGCGCTTGTCCCTGATGTAGGAGTAGATCTCGATGTCCTTGAACTCACCTCCCCCCTTGGCTGGGCCGTCCAGAACTTTGACCCCGGCGAAATAACCGCCGCCCGAATACCTCAAATAACCACGGCACTGGATCAGGAAGGCGAATGTGCTATCCATTGATGAGCCAATGCCGACGCGGGAATTGAAGATGAAGTCTTGGATGCCATCGCCATTTAGATCGCCGCTAAAAACCACGTGGCCCGGATCGATAGAAAACTCTTTTCCATCGAGACTGGAAAGTATGTCTTCCGGATGTTCACTGCTCTGCGACCATTGCGATAAGAAATATTTTGAGTCAGCTTCCTGATTGCAAACATCTGCCGCCATAACTGCTATCGGCAACCAGCTCACACATAACACCAGCAATCGTTTCACTTCATATCCTTCGAATTGATCAATTCCAACTCACCATCCCGATACAACACCTCACACCCCACCCACTCCGGATCCACCTGCGGCATCACCGCCGACGGTTTGCGCAATTCGCGCAACAACGTCGAGCCATGCGACAACCTCCCGCCCATCCGCGCAATCACCGCCCGCGCGGTTTGGTAATGCGCGTGCCGCCCCGGATCGAGGGTGTCTTCGAGCAAGATGTCGGCGCCGAGGATGCCTTGCACCTGCCCCGGATAAATCATGAACCCGGTCGCCTGCTCCGCACCTTCGCGACCGTCCTGCCAAAAGCTGCCATCGCGGGTGCGCACATCGGGGTGCGGTGCAAACCAATGTTCGCGATCCGCCAGCGGCATGGCGTGGTGCAGGCGGAAGAAGATGCGCATCAGATTGTCGCGATACCACTCGCGTACTTGCAGGTAGTAGCCGCGAAGGCCCGGCAGGCTGGTCGCGTTGGCGAGGCGGATTAGCCGTGACCATTGAGGGAATGCCTGTAACGGTAGTTCGCTCGACGCGGGCCGAGGCGTGGCCGGATCGGTTTCCCATGGCAGTCGATGGGGGCTGTTTTCAAGATTGTCGTAAGCGGTCGGCGGGCGCCCCAGCCAATCGCCGCCGCTGCTGGCCAGCGCCGTGGCGATGCACAGATTGCCTTGCACCACGAACACATAAAACCGGGTGAACCAGTCAGCCAGTTGTTGGCCGTCGGCACCCTGGGCGACGAGGTCGGTCAACTCCTGATCGAAACGCTGCAAACCACGCTCAAGCGTCAGCAGATGACCTCGGGCAATGCGCTGCATACGCAGGAACAGCGGCAACGAACGCAGCATCTTCAGCGGTTGCCACGGCAGATGCGGCGTCGCGCCGCCGACTTCACCGGCGTAGTTATCGGCGCTGATGCCCCAGTCGGCCAGCCTTGCGAGGAACAGGTCATTGTTGATGTAGGACGCGCCGCCGAACACGGCGGTGAACGGCTCATTGTCCTGCAACACTCGAGCATCCCAGCGCGCCATGATCGCCGGGATACTCGCTGCCGCGCGGCGTTGGGCGTATTCCACCAGCACGCTCGGTTGCGGCGGCAGGATCTCGGCGATATTGGCGGCGGTCAGGTGGCGGCGCCAGCCGTAATCGCTGATCGGCCGGTATTGCAGCAGCCACAGTTGCGCGCCGTCCCAAGCCCATTCGACGTCGCCGGGCACGTAGTGAAACACGCGCAACACGTCTTGCAGAAAGCGCCAGAGCAGGTCTTCGGTCAAACCGTGGGACGGCGTCAACGTGCCGCTGCGCCACGCATCGCCGAGCCGCGAAAGCGTTGCCCGTGAGGGGCTGACGTGACCGTCGGCCAGCGATTCGAGATGGCCTTCAACCCACTCCAGCTCTACCGAGAGATGTCGCACAAAAGCGATCCCGGAAACGACCGGCGTGATGAAGCGCTGCACCACCACTTCCTCGACGCCTTCGGCCGTCAGTTCGGCGATACGTTTCGGCACATTGGCGGACGGCTCGCGCAGATAGGTCGTGCTCAAACCGGCATTCGCCGAATCGGCCTGATCCTCGCCATAACTGGAGGAGCGCACCGCCCAGGTCACATCAGGTTGGCCAGCGAGAAATGCCGGCAGACGCGAGTCGGTGCAATCGCTGACTGTCAGCGCCGCCGGCACCGCTTGCCGCGCCAGTTCAGCCAGGCGCAACCGCCCACCCTTGGTGTGCGCGACAAACCCGCGCTCGCCCGACTCCAGCCACTGCGCGAACTGCGCGGGCGAGTCGATCCACGGGTAATGACCCCAACCGGGTTTCAGGTTGATGGTCAGATCAGCGCGGGCGAGAATCGCCGACCATGCCGCCGCTTGCTCGATGCCGAGCACCGCATCTTGATCGCCCCAGACCAACTCGACCGGATCGGTGATCCACTCCAGCAGTGGCAACGCGGTATCGGCGCGGATCAGATCCCAATGCGGCACAAACGCACGGCAGCGCGCATAGCCGGCGCCCATGCGCTGGTACTGCGCGGGTGTCCAGGTCTGGTTGGAAAACTTGCGCGCGAACAGCGTGGGCTTGTTCGACAGCAGCCAGTGGATGGTCTTGCGGATCGGCAGCGGCGACATCAGTGCCGGCAAGCGCCGCTGCCACAAAAACGCTCCGACCGGCGCAAGCAAAACACTGCGAGAAAAGTGTCCCGGCCGCCGTTGCAACGCGTGCAGCACCAGCAACGCATTGACCCCGACCGCCATGATCGCGCTGCCCTGCTGCGTCATCGCCAGCAAAGTCTGCGCGTAGTCCGCGAGATCCTCGCAGGGCGGCTGCGGATTGGCGCCGAAGCCCGGCAACTCCAGCGGCACCACGTCGTAGCGCTGAAAGTGCGGCAGCGCGTCATCCCACCAATCGGCGGCGCTGCCGTTGCCGGCCAGCAGATACATCAAGGGCTTGCTCATGGACGATCCTCAGGTCAGATCGCGCAGAGCAGCGTCGAGGGTTGGATAACGGAATGTGTAGCCAGCCTCGGTCAAACGCTGCGGCACCACGCGCTGACCGTCGAAGAACAACTGCGCCATCTCCCCCGCCATTGCACGCACTGGCGCGGCGGGAATGTGCAACCACACCGGACGCTTGAGGACCTTGCCGGCCTGCTCGGCGAACGCTGCCTGACTGACCGTTTCGGGCGCGACCATGTTGTAGGTGCCGCACAAACTGTCGTCGTTGAAAGCCCGCGCGATCACCTGAAGCACATCGTCGCGATGCACCCAGCTCATGATCTGGCGACCATCGCCCATGCGTCCGCCGAAGCCCAGGCGAAACGGAATCAGCAACGGCGTCAACGCACCGCCCGGGCCGAAGACCACACCGAGACGCAGCACCACCTGACGCACGCCAAACTCAGTGGCCGGTTGCGCGGCGGCTTCCCAACGTGCGCAGAGTTCGGCCATGAAGCCGTCGCCCTTGCTGGCGTATTCGTCGAGGTTTTCGCTGGCATCGCGCACGCCGTAGAAGCCGATGGCTGAGGCTTGAATCCATAGCGTGGGTTTGTGCTTGGTGTTCTTCAGCCAGGTCATCAGCGCTTCGGTGGTGCCGACTCGACTGGCGAGCAGTTGGGCCTGACGCTTGGGACTCCAGCGTGGGCCGGCGACGGGGGCGCCGGCGAGATTGATCACTACGTCGAAGGATTCGTCGTGACTGAGTTCGCTGAGCGAATGCACGCAGCGGACGCGGCCGTTGAATAGATTGGCCGCGTTCAACGGATCGCGCGTCAGTACGCTGACCGAGTGGCCGGCGTCGAGCAGTTGGTTGACCAAGGCTTCACCGATAAACCCGGTGCCGCCGGTGATCAGCACGCGTTTGAAAGCGCCACCGGCAAACGGGTTGGATTGGCTCGGAGTCTTTACTGAAGGGGATTTTCTACGGTCATTGCGATAGAGCCAGAATAGCGGTGGCAACAACACCAGCAACGCAAAACCATCGAGCCACAGATGCGACCAGACCTGTTGTTGCGCCGAGAGCCACATGTCCTGCGGCGCCCATAACAGGATGCCGGCGATCAACCATCCCCACACTGCCGGGGCTTTCAAGCGATTGCCCAAGTGCACCAGCGCGAGCATGTACAACGAATAACTTTGCAGCGTCGCGCCGAACAGCGCGAGCCACCAGACTTGTTGTTCGTGGCCGGCGGCGGGCACCGGGTCGGCGCCCCAGAATGCGAGTTCGAGATTGTGCAGATAGCCGTCGAGTAATCCGGAATGCCCGGCCCAGGTCAGGGTGAGACCGGCGAGAATGTGCACGATTGCAGCGGCGTATAGCCAGAGCACTAACGCGGGGCGAAGGGAGTTCGAGGGGGCTGGCATTCCGTGTCCTGAGCGCATTCCTTGGGGGTGGGGAGTTTAAAGGAAAATCGCAGTCGTCAGATGCTCAAGTATTAAACGTTCAAGCGCTGCGGATTCTGGCTCAGCGCATATGAAAACGCGTTAGCCATGGTGGCGGAACGCGTTTGATCACATCGAGGTGAAAAGGCGTCGGGCGCTATAAACGCCCTTCTTCACTTAACCGCACTAAAAGCAGCTGCTGGCCACTATCGGTTCGGCCACTTCGGACTGAAGTCGCTTAATCGCATTGATGCCCGAGTCGTTACCTTTGTCGGCAGCAAGCTGATAACAGGCCAAGGCGCGAGGAGTATCTTTCTTTCCTAGATCGCCGCTTTTCCAATAATCGCCTAACGAAACGAATGCGTGCGTTGATCCCATGGTGGTAGCACGAATCAACTCTTTTTCAACGTCCAGCGGGCGCTGGCAGGGTCCTGAACCGGCCAATTCATTGCCAAAACAATAGAAGCCAGCCAACGACTCAGCACCGCTCGGCGAATCAACGGCTGCTGCTTTGAAAAGAGCCTCAACTTTGCCGTATTCCAATTGCGGGGCCATACCCGACAGACTCAGCCCGGCCGCAGCCGAACTAGATATAGGATCACCTGAAGCGGCCGCGCACAGGTAATTTTCCAAAGTTGCCTCAAAAAGTTCTCCTGTCAGTCGGTATTGCTCAAGGCCGCCCAAGCCAGCAAATCCTTGTCCGCGCTGCCAACAGAAATTCTCCGCACGACTCATTTTCCGCGTACTGGCTACAGAAAGCTCTTTATCAGGAATCGACCAGTCCTCAACCCCATCAAGCGTCCAGCAGGACTTCCGCGAAAAGTTGAAAATCTTGATATTGCTGTTGCCGGCGCGTTTATCCACAACGTTAACGTGGCGGTCATCCACCTTCTCGATCTCTATTCCTTCGACTTTCCCATCTGGCACCGCAGCCATTAAGGGAAACGCCATGTCGCGCCCCACCACTGCAGTGACGTGAGTCACTATCCGTCCTATATCCGACGTCCCCTTCAACACCAATAGCTTCACGGCCTGCGCAGTTAGTCGCTTCTGCGATTCGACATTAGCGGAGAATGCTGGAAGAAACTGTGCAAAGTCTTGCGTAGGACACGAGCCACGTCCAATTGTCGGGCCACTCCCGGTATCGGACGCGATATTGTCCAAAAACACTGAACGGTCACGACTCATACTGGCGATGCAATTGTTCACCGCTGCCACATGCGCCGAAGAGCCCGGTTTCGTCTCCAACGCATCGACCAGACAATCGGTATCGCGCAGCTTGATCCAGGCGCGTTGAGCCTCCTGAACCGTTGCCTTTTGGTTCGCAGCAAGAACTGGATCAGTTTGGTACCCACCCTCGAGCCGAACCATCAGTTCTTGATAACTGGTATTCAACTGCGTATCTGCTGCAGCCTTGGCACTCACAGAACATCTTTCACTCTGCGAGTTCGTAGTGATATTGGCACATGCATCGTCAGCAAATGCATGCCCCCCCAACAGAGATAAACCACCAATCAGCACGGCGGGCAGCACCGGAATAAGATATTTACTCAAGGCAAATTCCAACAATATTTTGCGAAAGTGTATTTTTAAGTCGTGCTTATTCTTCAAGGGAGATAGCCATTTTCAGAGTAGATTCATTCAGATAAACGACTGCTTCGCGCCCATTAATATCGACAGGGGTAGGATTCTGGATCATTCCTTCATCACTAGCCTTCGCAATTTTTGTTAACGTCTTATCCGCAACATTGGCACGCCAAATAGTTTCATCACCATTCTTGAAATAAAACGTCGGCCGTGACTTGCTCCAAATCGGAGCATATATATTCCAACCGGCCTCGGGCCGACCAGCCTGCGCTATCGTTTCATACCCTGAGGTGTGCGAGTAGTACGCTTGCAATTTTCCATACTCACCACCCCAGCCGAATGTCAAACCACTAACAGCATTTTCATCAGTATTTGGCCACTGCTGGAACAGCAAACTGCTTTCCACTGGCGGAGATTTTGAACCGAGCTTATAAACCATCCCCCGCAGCTGATTCTTAGAGAGCTGCTGTCGATAGTAAAACGCCCCATCAAAGATTCCCGCAAACCTTTTCCCTTCGTCGTTTGAACCCAAACTCAGAGCACCATCAAAACCGATATTTTTCGCAATCGTGTGCAATACCGGCCTGTCGTTGCGATCAACGTACTCATATAGATTACCCCGGTACGCAATCATCGCCGCATCAAAATGCCCCTCAAACACGATGACATGCAACATGCCTGAAATTGTTTCAGCTGAGATCAAAAATCGTTCGACAGCCCCTTTTTCATTGGGAAGCCCTGCTAAATCAATGACCTTCCATGAGCGCTCAAACTGTGTGTAGGGTTTATCACCCAACATTAACTTAATATCTTTCTGTTCCGGCCTAGGCGCGATAGAAACCGGTGTGAGAAAGTTTATCTGCTGAATATAAGCGCCCTCTAAACACTCCACTGACTCACAGGAATTACGCTCTGACTCAAGCCAGTCACTTTCGATTATTTGCAAGGCCCGCCGATGTTTTATCGGTTTGAAGACCTCACTGAGTTTTTCGTCCATTGCGGACAAAGAAGGAGAACTACAAATTTTTCTTTCTACTTCCGTCGAAGCTTTGCGACAGTCGAAACTCGCAGAAAATGCGGCAGAACTGAATAGCAAAAAGGTTAACGATAAAAAGCAGAGGAGCGAATGTAAATTTTTCATTGAATCAGCCTTCAAAGAAATTTTCCCACCATCGAAACGGATACGTTTACGCTGCGCCTCAAAATCAAAGAATTTTGGCGCAACAAATAAATCCGTCCCCTTTCACACGTAAAGGAAATAGCGCAAAAAAGAGAAGATAATTTTGTTCATGCTCATCCAAGTCGACGCTTTCGCCCCAATGCTCCGACTTGTCCGTTTCAACGTCTGCTCTTGTCCGGTGCCAAAGCCAAATGGCGAGCACGCTCTATCGTCGCGCGAATTAGGCAGGCATCGGACCACTCACCGAAAACTGATTTACTCGATTTCGGGTCGGACTGGCACTCCGCATCTCGAAATTTCATCCAGGCTCTTTGAGTTTCCCTCAGTGCTTTCTGACCGCTTTCGTCCAGCCGACTCATACGATCCCGATATACAGAGTTCAACAATGCATCCGCGTCAGGAACCATCAGATCAAGAACACCATTTCCCGAGGGAAACCACTCAACGTCCGCCAATGCCTGTTCGCTTTCATTGTTCCAATTGTAGAGGCCGTTTTCTTCGATCTTCAGTGTGGCGAATCGCTGATGGTGATTCGTCGGATCGCTCTCGCTGACCTCCGAGCGATAAACAATTTCCAAATAGATAGGGTCGGTTGTGCGCTGAGGATCATTCAATAGCGTTTGCCGAACAATGGCCCGTTGCTTTTTGCTCTCAGTGATCTCTATCGAAAAGCACGGATCCGGCCCAGGACGTTCTGCGGACACCTTCCTCTCCAGGCATTGATTACGAACCGCCATGGAAGGGGTATCCGAACCGCCACCCACATCGACGACTCTGACAAGCAACCGGACTTCCGGGTCCTTGGAAAAGTCGGCCTGAAGGATGGTGGCAATCATCGTGCCCTCAGCCAAGACCACAGGCGGCAGTATTGAAAGTAAAAAAATGAGGCTGAATCTGAAAATCTGCATTCCTTGGCGTCCGTAAAAAAACTCAGTGATCCGTTCAATTCTGAACGGGCCTGCGACAGAAGATAGAGTGAGAACCGACAAGCGGGCCAGACCTATTTAAGTTCTCAACCAAATTCAAAGCGGTCGAGCGCAACAAATAAATCCGTCCCCTTTTCCTCAGTTCCCTTTTCCTCAAAGACTTTCTCTCATGTCCATGCACTCCTTCGCATCCGCGAGGACCTTGCGCTCACCATTATTGAGGACGCACACAGGTTTTTTGAAGGTGCCTTTCATCCTTTGACAGACAGTGCTACCCGCTTCCTTATAAACACATTGCTCGCCAGAAATGATCAGCTCTTTACCTGGAATCAAAGTCACAACTTTTGTACTTTCAATACGGTAAACGTTTTCGTAAATTGAATCACCGGACTGTTGAATATCTTTATAGGTACCATCCTCCAACTCCGAAGCACTAGCAGGAATGTCTCCGATATATGTGGCCTTTCCACCTTTAGCTACAGCAGAAAAAATCATAACCTGAGCGTTTAGACCCATATCATCACTGGTTGGATAAGAAAATATAATTGCTATATTTTCGGTCCCCGCCACTTCTCTAGCAACATAATCTGACCGACATCCGCGATCAGCATTATCAAGAGAGAAGACTCCCCCTTCAAAAGAAAGAGTCAAGCTAGCTTGATCGGCATTCTGATCAGCTTCTTTACATATCAGGCTATGCTCAGTTGAAGCCGAATAAGCAGCGCCACTATAAATGGATAACAAAAACACCATTGGGCGAATCATTCAAATGACCTCAGTAAAATCTTGGAAGATTATTTATCATTATTCACGAGCCGAGAAGTTCGCGGCAGCCGGCCAAGGGTGAGCAGCATCGGTCCCGACTAAAGAACCGTCATCCCTAATACGTCGAGTCATTTTTGGTATGTCATTAGAGTCGGCAATTCCCAGCAGTTTGTTTTTGACTAAAAATGGGGACAGACCACGTTTTTTCGGATCATTTTTAAAACGTGGTCTGTCCCCATTTCACACAAACTATTTACATAGAATACAACAGTCCATTTTCTCTATGCGCTACCGTGACTCACCTTCATACAGCTTAGTTTCCGGGTTAAAATGCCAAATGTGAGAGGTTGTTAGTGGCTTACCATCCCTGTGCATAATTTGATCTTGCTTATCCCTGTTATAAGAGTAGATTTTAATATCTCTAAATAGACTATCTTTTGGATGAGTATCGAGAACCTTCACATCAGCAAAATACTCACCACCAACGTTTCTTAAAAAGCCACGACATTGAATTAGAAATTCATAAATAAAATCACCGCTCGACCCGGCACTTGAATATGAAAGAAAAATAAAATCTTTCACTCCGTCACCATTGATATCTTCACTAGTGACAACCTTTCCTTCCTCAATTGAAAATTTTTCATCTTCAATTCGAGAAAGCAAATCAAAATCACGTACACCTTCCGTCCACTGGGATAAAAAATATTTAGCACCATCTGCCGGAGCACATACATCTATAGGGGCAGCGTTGACCGTAGCCGCAAAAAATGCAAGCAACAAAAAAAATCTCATATCAATTCTCCATAATGAATGTGTGACGACCAGTCCTAACGGCACCTTGAACTTGACCGGAACCATAAACTATGGTTCCAGTGATCGTATTGCCTAAAATGTGGTCTGTCCCCATTTCACATGTTCATTTCCTTATGAGAGTCGGGTTCACTGCTGTTCCAATCCCGACTTTCTCCAGCAAAAAATCTGTCATCGGTAGGCGTCGGTTACGTGGATAGGCCGTTGTTGTCAGACCGATCCTCTTTGTGTCGCGACTACTTAAACAGAAGTCACGATCTTTCGGTCTCCCGCTAAACGGCTGTCATGTTCGTCGGACATTTCCCGCAAGACGCCGAGCCCTCCATGAACTATCCGACCTCTCTGTTCGCCGCTAACCTTGATTTGTCACCGCAAAAAACGGTGACACGGACGTGCAAGTCCGGTACATATCGCCGCACAAACGCCTAGCCAGAGTTTCGAGCTTTCAAATGCTCGCTATGACGATTTATGGCGGCTGTGCGCGGGAGGTCCCTCTGGGGTCTGCCGGGTCCGATATGCCCGGTCTTGCACACCTGCGTACAGCTGCCACCTTCATTCGAATGCAAGCGAACGAGTGTCAGTCCCTATAAATACTCATATCGGGTGTATCTATGTTCAAAGTAACGCCAAACCCACCAGAAATACTGGCACCCCCGCCGAAGAATCCCTCGACACTGCGACGCTCGACAAAGAAGCCGCCGACCGCGCCTTCGCCCATTACTTCCCACCTACCCACGACAATCCATCCAAACGGCGCAAAGGCAGACTCTTCACCATCTCCACCGGCATTGACCCGGAAGCCCTCCTGGCCAACGCCTCCGAAGACATGCTGTCCATCAGCGCCATCGCCGCCAAATTAGCGGACGATGTCGAGGGCTCGAACCGCTCAGTTGCCCTCGCCCTTAGCCGAATCGCCGACGGTGCGCAGCTCATGGTAGAGCGTGCGCTAGATCATCTGGAGGAGTTGATTGCTACGAGGCAGGAAGCGAAAAAGTAAGAGGTGTCCGTGGGACGGATTAGAAAATAAATCCGCCCCCTTGTCCTTCAAAATTAATAAACTTGTCGCATTAGCTTCCGAAAATTATTTCCAGTCACACCCGCCATCTTCGGAAGCGTCGACTGTTGGATCAAACCTGAACGAGTACTCCTTACCATTCGCTTTTCTATATACCATTGAAACTATAATCCCACCCTGGCTAACCATTTCATATTCACCTGTTACTTTACCGTCCAACACTTCGGACCATGTCCGCGTCAACTGCACCGCTGCTTGAGGATCCAATACCTCCCGTTCGATGTTGCTCAAAACCAATGATATCGGCTGCTTTGATTGTTTATATTTAACAAACCCTCCGCGCCAATCAGTAGAATCATCAGAATAAGTTCGTAGCTCGTATTTTATTTTCCCATCAGGCACAGACACAAAACAGAGCGACTCTGATTTAATCTCACAATAAGCATAGACTGGAAAGCAGAATAAAAACACCGCTAGAAATTTTTTCATTTATATACCTCATGGCTTTTGGTGCACTAATGGCACATCAATGTTATGCGTCACCAAATAAAACTTTTTCTTGACTTTCGGTGGGTGCGGCGGGGGTTGCGGAATCATAATAACTTGACCATTTTGGTCAAGGGCTGGCTCTTTCTGACTGTTTCTACGCCAGTCAAATGTTAATCGCTGTGTATCACTTTTTCTCGGATAATCTAGAAGAATATGCTTGAGGGGAAACCGGGGACAGACCACGTTTTTTGAAAATTACTGAAAAGTGGTCTGTGCCCATTTAATTTATTAAACCTCTACTCCCCTGACCAATACCAAATCGTATCGCCCCATCGCGAATCATCTACATTCGGCATAATTTCGCCCTGCTTGAAGTATCGGCGGGAGTTAGCTTGTGCAGGAGTAAACCAATAACCTTGTTTAGTACATGGCTGCCCCGAGTCAACTCGACCAATCTGCAAGATGCTCGAACCGGTATAGTTTCTAGCATACTCAACCAAGTCCTTCGGATAAACCATATGGTCTATTTTGCTATCATCGATCCCATACAGAAAGGCTATAGCACCCGCTTCAAATGCCCAATACCCAAAGTAACTACCATCATCACCATCGATACTTAAATGGGTGTCATGCCAGTTCGTTTGGAGTTCACCGAAAGTTTCATACCACTGACAGCAATATTCATTTAAAAGTTTAGATGCCCCGTCCTTACTGGAAGCATAAATTGACCTTATCAGCTGCGTATATACTGGATGAAACCACTCATCTATATCAGCCCGTCCTGGCAGATTCTTACGCAATAAGTCTTCGTATAGCGTATCTTCACTATCAAAGCCCGCCGCATCGGTCAAATGTACAAATCTGACCAATAAATCATTGCGATGCAACAGGATACAAAGGCTGGCCACTTGGACAAACTCTTCAAAATCGCCTGGAGAGTCTTCGAGATTGAGAGGCGATATATTTGAAACACCTTCATAATCAGCCAACGCCTTTTGATATATCTCGAAACTCCGAACGACCCTTTCAAGCGGTTCATAAAGCTCTGAAACAGGCTCACCGGCCGTATACCTGATTATCAACGCCTTGAGCGAATCCTGTTTGACCTCAAAAGCCTTCAAAGATGCTTCCTGACCAGGAGAATCCTCTTCCAAGCCATGTGAACTCCAATATGATTCCGATGAATCATAAAATCCGACAAGGTTCTTGTAATAAGTCTCGGTAATAAACGGCTGTCTTCTATTCATAATTATTTAAGCCTCAAGCCGCAAGGAATCTAGTGCACCATGTTTTTTCGCCAACGATTTCTTTCGATTATTCACAGCTTTCTTTACCTCATCCTCACCATAGTGAAATGCTGTATGTTTTGCGTGGCTAGCCTCAGGAGACCCACTAAGAAGAGCTGCGGCATGTTCCTCTGGACTTCCAGAAAGATGATACAACGGAGAAAAAAACAAATGCCTTGAAAAAGAGTCAAGCACCTGTCTGCGCATTGTATCCCCCACAGCTTTACTCAAATTTAGGGAAATCCATTCTTTACTCATCTGTACCATCAAGTCATTCTTTTTGGCTTTTGAGGGCTTCGCGGGTTTTGTAGAAGCTTTACCAGTAGATTTCTTCCCAGATACTCTCGATGCGCTTTTACCGTTAGCCTTATCGGGAGCACTACCGCCACCTTGGGCGTCCTCCACAGGTTCTAAAAGTTCGCTTAATTTTGGTTCGCCAGAAACCCCAAGCTTTGAGTTAATGCTAGGCTTTCGAGTATTGTTGATCTTTCTCAAAAACTTTGGGGCATCTTCGTCCTTGCTCGCTTTTGCTTCGACAATTGCAAATTTTTTTCCTCCATTGGTAGCAGGATCAGCTCTCCATACCGCATCAATACCTGTACCGTTAGCGGGATCAGAAAGCTTATAAAGAACATTGCTGTTTTTCGGGCTGCCACCTTGAGAAAGTTTTCCAAACTTAGTTGCGCCGGGTTTACCTTCCAACCATTTACCATCGGATCCTTTGTCATGCCCATCCCAGTCCACGCCCCACTTGAACTCTACTGCACATATATAGTCGGCAATGTGTTCTCCACTCACTCCCAAACCTTCGTTTGAAATATGATAAGACTTCTTTCCCGTCTTGTTTTTATCTACAGAATTTTGCCGAGTTTCACTGGCACCGCTCTTGCCTTGTGCCGCAACTGAGGGATCTTTGCCTGCTGGTTTTTTAACTTTAGCTGGCTTACTTGTACCCGATGCCATTGAGGAAGAGTTACGCTGCATCCCCTTCCATTTAAACAGTCGCTTTTCTACTATCCCTATCATTTCTGGCATATTGTCGCGAGCGGTAGCAAGCACAGTAACGATAGTTGACTGAGTCCAAGCAGGTAAACTTTGGTATGTAGAAGACCCTTTAACTCCACCTATTATTTCGTCTAGCTCAGCCCGCAGCGTTGAAGCATCAAAAATTTGCTTTAATAGTTCTTCTGGACTCGTTTTAACACCACACTCATCCAACACAAAACGCAGCAGATCGAAAAGTACTGGCGCGAAACGCTGAGGGTCGCGATTGACGATACGCAAGCTCTTCTTGAGTCCGTCACCCGGACCGGGAATCCAACCGATGACAGCCATCAGCAAATCAAACTTTGCGTCCTCTTTACCCTCTGCAGTTCCAGCATTGTAGAGATCAATGGAGGACTCCACGGTATCGTAAGCATCAATGGCTTGACCCAGGAATGGCACTGCACCCAAAGCAATGCCTTTTGCCAGCTCAACAGCGGCCTCTTGGTATGCGGCTTTACGATCTTCATCGCCTGCGGCATTCGTCGTTTGCAAATCCTCACTCATTTCAGCCTCCCTGCGGCTTGCTCAATCAATGCTTGTAAATCAACTTGAGCGGGATCCAACCCAAGTTTTCGCAGGTCTGAATTGACCTTGTCATCGGAATTCTCAACTACTTTGACTGACTCACGGTCGAAGGGTCGTGGATCTTCACCGTAATAAACTTCAATTGGACCTGGCGGAACATCTTCCAGTCGAGCGAATCCCTTAGCATCCAGGATACCTTCACGGCTAGACCCATTAGCGAACTCGACACGATAAGAGGCACCTGGCACAGGTTCAAGATTGCTTTGGTGCAAATTCAATTCAAGCCACGTTGGATTGGCTTTCCCCGCCTCTAGCACCGCCCCAGCTTTCGCTGCGTCAGCCAGTCCGGGCAAACCTGGAACTTTGATACCAATTCCTGAACCAGTTCCAGCAGCCCCTCCAGCATTGATCTTCACCACCGGCCCAACCACCGTCACGCCGCCAGCATCCAGCTTGATAAAGCTCCCACCCCCAAGAATGGTCAGCTCTGTCCCCGCCTCAATAACAATCTTGTCCCCAGCCTTGAGGTGAATCTCTTTCCCCACGCTGGTCAGTTGCGCCGTACCGAGTTTGACGTGTTGGTTCTGCCCAATCGTCAGGTGATCATCCAGCTTCGCTTCGATCTTGCGGTCGCTGATGGTGGTGCGGTGTTCCTCGGCCTTCAGCTCGGTATAGGTGTTCTTCTCGACAGTATCGTGACGTTCATTACCGACCCGAATCTTCTGGTCATGCTCAACGTTTTCATCCCAATCGCGCTGGGCGTGGATGTAGATCTGCTCCGCACCTTTCTTGTCTTCAATACGCAGTTCGTTGTAGCCGCCACCACCCGGTGAGCTAAGCGTTTTGAACACACTGCGAGTCTTGTTCGCCGGCAGTGCATACGGCACCGGGTTTTCCTTGTGGTACAGGCAACCGGTCACCAGGGGTTGGTCGGGGTCGCCTTCGAGGAAGGTGACGAGGACTTCCATGCCGACGCGCGGGATGCTGATGGCGCCGTAGCGGTCGCCGGCCCAGGAGCTGGAGACGCGCAGCCAGCAGCTGGTTTTGTCGTCGGCCAGGCCTTCGCGGTCCCAGTGGAATTGCACTTTGATGCGGCCGTATTGGTCGCAGTGGATTTCTTCGCCTTTGGGGCCGGTGACCATCGCGGTCTGGCTGCCGAGTACGCGTGGTTTCGGGTGTTCGAGGGCCGGGCGGTAGAACACGTCCCACGGGGTGGCGAGGAAGGTGTTGCGGTAGCCCTGGTGGAAGTCGTCCTTGTTGTCGGTGGTGTCGCTGGTCACGCCTTCTTCGAGAACTTGCGGCTGCTTACCTTCGTGAAAGATTTCGGTAAGCAGCCACAGGTCGTTCCACTCGCTGCGCGGGTGGTCGGACATGGCCATGAAGTGGCCGCTGACCAGTTTGGTCTGGTCGCCGCGGCCTTCGGCCTGGCGGTAGTCGGCGCGGTGGCGTTCGAGGGCGCGCTGGCTGAGGAATTTGCCACGGGCGCGGTCGATGAAACGGCCCGGGTAGTCGTAGTCTTCGAGATCCGGCTCAGTGCTCTCGCCTTCGGGTTTGTAGGCGGCTTCCATTTGCAGGCGCGGTTTTTCGAAGTCGTAGTCGCGGCGCGTGGTGCGGCTGGTGCGGGTTTCCAGGCGCAGTTTGAAGCCTTTGATCACCGGTTCGTCGGCGACCATGCCACTGCCTTGCACGTACGCGGTTGGCTGGCCGAGGTCGGGGAACACGGTCTGGTCGTCGCCGAACACCAGCAGGTGGGCTTTTTCGCTGTGCTGGAAGTGGTAGTGAATGCCTTCCTCCTCGCACAGGCGCTGGACGAAATGCAGGTCGGTTTCGTCGTACTGCACGCAGTAGTCGCGATCCGGGCACGGCTGGCTGAGCTGGAAGTTGTAGGCGTTGCCCTTGATCCCGTGTTCGTCGAGGATCAGCGCGATGATTTTCGGCGCCGACATTTGCTGGTAGATGCGCTGGTTGGTGCGGTGATGCAGGTATTGCAGTTGCGGCACCAGCGAGACCTTGTAGCGGGTCAGGCGCTTGCCGGCATCGCCTTGGGCGACGCGGTAGATCTGGCCGTGGATGCCTGAGCCTTGCGGATCGAATGCGAGAAATGCCTGCTTGTGCAGGAGTTTTTCCAGGTCCAGATCAGGGTTTTCGCTGACCAGTTCGAGGTCGAAGCGAAACGGCTGGCTGATGCCTTCGGTGCCGGTGAACGACAGCACTTGCAGGTCGCCCACGTAGTCTTCGACCTTGAGGCTGAAGTGGGTTTCGTTAGCTGGGTTGAACATAAAGTGCTCCCTGTTCGAATGTCGTCCGTTACGCCCGAAGCCGCAGACGTTGCAACCAGGACGAAGTGGCGCCCAAAGCGTCACGCAATTGGTCGGCAGTGATGGTGCGCTCTGCCGCATTGAAGCTCAGCGCGGTTTTTAGCGCTGGCCAGCCGTGTTTTGGCAGGTTCGCCGGCGCTTGCAGCTCGCGCTCCAGGTGCTCGTCGCGGGCCTGGGTCGAGGGCAAGCGGCGGAACGGGTGTTTGCCGCTCGCCAGTTCATAGATCACGCAGGCCACGCCGTACACGTCCGCGCTGGCCGACAACGGTTGGCCCTCAAGCAGTTCGGGGGCGGCGTAGCCCGGGGTCCAGGCGTTGAAACGCTCACGACTCAGGTGCGGCAGACCGGGCAGCACGCCTTGGTCTGCCTGGCCGAGACCGAAGTCGAACAGGCGCAGGCCGTCTTCGCTGAGCATGACGTTGCTCGGTTTCATGTCACCGTGCAGCACGCCGCGACGGTGGGCGTAGGCCAGCGTGTCGAGCAGCGGCAGCGCGATGTCGCGCGTTTCTTTCCACGGCAGGCCGAGGGGCCGCTCGCAGAGCAATTTGTCCAGGGTCAGGCCACGCATGTATTCCATGGTGATGAAGGCCCGCTGGCAGTCGGTGTCGACTTCAAAGGTGTGCGCACGCACGACGTTGTCGTGGCGCAGGCGTCGGGTCAGGGCGAACTCGCTGTAGAGCAAGGCACTGGCGTCCGGCGATTCG
This sequence comes from Pseudomonas monsensis, assembly GCF_014268495.2. Lineage (NCBI taxonomy): Bacteria > Pseudomonadati > Pseudomonadota > Gammaproteobacteria > Pseudomonadales > Pseudomonadaceae > Pseudomonas > Pseudomonas monsensis. Next base: position 71,190 of record NZ_CP077087.1, read on the forward strand.
GCAAATTCTTCGCTGAGGATTTTCAGCGCAATGTAAGGATCGGGATCGCCGAACTGCTCGTGCAGCAGATCCCGCGCCCGATAGACCGCCCCCATGCCACCGGCCCCGAGCAGACGCTCGAGGTGGTAGCGACCGGCGAGTACATCCGGCAGTGCACCGATGCTGGCCTTGGTTGGCGCCAGCAACGGCTCGGCTTTGTTTGCCTTGGCGAAGGCGAAGTAGGTCAGGTTGTTGGCCTGCTCTTCGCTCATCAGCAAGTCATCGACTGCGGATTCGATTTCAGTCATTGGCGGATCACCACGGCCGTCAGGTTGTCCCGGGCGGCGCCACGCAGGGCGCCGTCGAACAGACGTTCCAGCGCCACGTGCGGCGCGCTGAGGCTGAGGGCGTTGCCGAGGGCATCGCTGCTCAGGCCCTGATACAAACCATCGCTGCAGAGCAAAAACGCATCGCCCGGATAGACCTCGAGTTCGAGGACATCCAGGGTCAGTTGTTCGGCGGCGCCGACGGCTCGGGTCAACGCCTGAGCCGCCGGGTGCGCTGCCGCTTGTTCGACGCTCATTTGTTGCTCGTCGATCAGTTGCTGTTGCAGCGAATGATCCTTGGACAGCTGATACAACCGCTGCCCACGCCACATGTAACAACGGCTGTCGCCGGCCCAGATGCAGGCCGCGCGATTGCCTTCCACCAGCAGCGCCACGACGGTGCTGCCCATGATGCTGTCGTGGCGCCCGGCGGTGACCGTCAACTCCTGCCCCAAACGCCGGTTCAGCCAGTGCAGGCACTGGCGGATGGCTTTGAGGCGTTCGTCGAAGTCCTCGTGTTGCGGCAGTTCAGCCAGGCTGGCGACGATCAACTGGCTGGCGATGTCGCCACCCTGATGACCGCCCATGCCGTCCGCGACCACCCACAGCCCCTGCTGCGGATTGTCGAGGAAGGCATCTTCGTTGCGCGCCCGCACCTTGCCCGGGTCGGTACGCGCCGCGCTGCGCCAGGGACTGGCCACCAGCATCAGAGCTGCACCGGCATACGGAAGGTGCGCAGCACGCCCATGTCGAACGGATTCGGCGTGCGCTGGCTGGTCAGCAGGTAGTTGGCGCGCAGGCCACCCACGTCGGCTTTCAGCACCAGCACGTCGCGACCGGTCAGGTACTCGGTCTGCATCAGGTCGAACAGACGGAACAGCGACCATGGGCCGGAGTTCTTCTCGATGCCGATCGGACGCCCCGCCATCTTGTCCATGACCAGGCTGGTGCGACCGTCTTCAGCATCGGTCGGCCACTTGAACGACATTGGCAGGATCGGACCGTGGCGGTACTCCATGGTCTTGTCGCCGAACTTGAACTCGGAACGGCTCACGGCCGGGTCGAGGGTGTACGGCTCCAGTTTGAACTGCACGGTCGGCTCGGCCGGGTTGATCGAGAAGAAGCTCTGGCGAATCGTCAGCGCGGCGGCCATCTGGTCGAGGTACATCTTCGATACCGGCAGGCTGTGGCCATCGACGCTGCGCATCCGGTAGTTGCCCGGATCACCACTGACGAACGGACGCATGTAGCTGTCGAAGAAGCGGTCGACGGTGCCTTGAGCCCGGAAGAACTCGCGGAAATCGCTGATCGCTACGTCACTGGTGCTGCTGGCGCTGAACGGATAACGCTTGTTGATGGTTTTGCCATACACGCTGTACAGCTCGTTCTGATAACGGCCGTTCAGGTATTGGTAGGCATCGTTGAGCACCAGACGCCACGAGTCTTCGGCCAGCACGTTGAACCACACGCTGAGCGGACGCGGCAGGCGACCCGAGGCAGCACGCAGGTTGGTCAGCGCATCACGCTGGCCGCTCATGCGGGTTTTCGCCATTTCGAACGCGGCTTGTTCCGGTGTACTGGAACGGGCCAGACCGGACAGTTGCAGCTGCAGGTCGTTGAGCGCGCTCAGCGCAGGGGTCAGGTCTGCCGCCGGGCCGTTGTTGTCATCGAGCAGACGATGCAGCGGTTCGAAGCGGCGTTGCAGCGACTTCTTCGCGGTGTCCGGCAGGGTCTTCGCCACGTTCAGGGCCGAAGCCTTGTCCGCTGCGGCGGCGGCCAGTTTGCCGACTTTACCCAGTTTGCCCTTCTGCCCCGCCAATGCATCGGCGGCATCACCGGCTTCATCCACCGGATCGGCGGCGGCCGGGAAGCGTGTGTTCTCGCGTACTTCAGTGAGCAAGGCCAGCACCGGCGAGTTGGCCGAGGTCAGGCCCGCCAGTTGCTCGGCGCCTTCACCGGCGTCGCTGATTGGCGGCAGGGCCACCTGGCCAACGGCTTCGCTCCAGTAGTTGGCGTAGTCGCGGAAGTACAGTTGCTCCAGCTCGACCATCAGGCGACGCAAGTCCATGTCGCTGATGCCCGCACCTTCGCCCAGCACCCAGTTGTCACGCAGGATGTCGGTGACCAGCGCCGAGCCCTGCACCGAGAAATACTGCTGATAACCGGTTTGCGTGTAGAAGCCCGGAATCACGTATTCGGTGCCGATAAACAGCGAGCCTTGTGGGCCGAGGTGTTGGCTGAAGCGGTAGTCCGGCAGGTTGCGCGCCTGCTCGCGGAGCATGCGATACACCACGGTGGCCAGCGATTCGCTGCGCAGGACCTGACGCGCCTGGGTCACCAACTGTTCGTTCAGCGGGTAGATAAACGGCTGCTTCAGCAGACGCTCCAGGTGCGCATTCAGACCGTTCTGCACCGCGGTGTTGCCGGTGTAGCGCTGCGACCAGTCAGTGGCGACCCAGTCCTTGAGCCACGCGGCATCGCGACGGTCCTTCATGTTCAGCATCAGGTACGCGCGCAGGCTGTTGAGCAGGCGGTCGCGGTCCTTCATGTTGGCGCGGATCTGCCCTTCGAGCAGGGTGGCAACCCGTGGCAGCAGTTGCTTTTCAAGCTCGCGCTCGTAAGCCTCTTTGACCACTGGATTGACGTCTTCACCCTGATACAGACCGCCACGCTCGTGGTACGACACGTCGCCCTTTTTCGGGAACACCTGGGTCGCGGCGTAGCTGGTATCGAGGGTTTTCAGCGCGCCCATCGCGTCATCACGCGGGGACAGCGCCGAGCGTTGTTGCGTCCAGTTCTGCGCCAGATTGCGCAGGTTTTCCAGACGCTCATAGTTGGCCGAAAAACCGCCCGCCCAGAGCATGCCGAACAGCGCCAGTGCCGCCAATGCGCCGACGTACAGCGCACGTTGGCCCCAGTTGATGCGGCTGCGTTCGCGCTTGTCCAGACCGGCCAGATCGGCCTCGGGGAAAATCACCTGGCTGAACAAATGGTGGATGAACCGCGAGCGACCGCTGCGCAGGGTCGGCAGCACACCGGCATTCACACCCAGATTCGCGCCGATGGCGGCAGCCGTCTCGTCCATTTGCTGAACCAGGTGGGGTGCGCTGGTCAGGTAGAAACCACGCAGTTGCGTGGCCCGCTGGTAACGGTTGCCGGTGAACGCCATGTCGACGAACAGGCACAGGTGCTCGCCGATCTGCCCCAGTTGATGCGGGAAGTCGAGAATGCGGCCACGGCGCTGCGTGTCACGCTCGGAGTGCATGCGCATGATCACTTGGCTGTTGAGGCGACGCAGCAGTTCCTCGAACTCGCCGCGCAGCACAGCCACGTCGGTGCCAACCTGGTCCTTGCGGAAACTGGTACCCAACACCTGATCGCTTTCCTCGCGGGTCAGCTGATCGAAGAACTCGTCGAAGCCCAGCAGTTTGTCGGCCTTGCTCAGTACCAGATACACCGGCACGTCGACGTGCAGCTTCTGATAAATCTCTTGCAGGCGACCACGCACTTGGCGCGCCAGGGTGTCGATGTCTTGCTCGCTGCCACCGGTGAGGATTTCCACCGGGATGGTCACCAGTACGCCGTTCAACGGACGACCGCGACGACGCTTGCGCAGCAGTTCCAGCAGGGTGGTCCAGGCACTGCCGTCGACGTCTTTCTCGCCTTGGGTCATGTAACGTCCGGCGGTGTCGATCAGCACACCATGGTCGGCGAAGTACCAATCGCAATGACGAGTGCCTTGGGTGTCGCGGGTCAGCTTGCGGTCGATCTTGTTGATCGGGAATTCCAGACCGGAGAAGTCCAGCAGGCTGGTCTTGCCGCCGGACTGCGGGCCGATCAACAGATACCACGGCAGTTCGTTGCGCCAGCGCTCGCTGCGGCCGCGATACAGGCTTGAGGTTTTCAGGGTTTTCAGCGCGTCTTTGAAACGCGCTTTCAACTCTTTCTCCTCGTCGTCGATCAGCTCTTCGCGGCGGATCCGATCCTGGCCATCTTCGGTGGCTTCGACTTCTTTCTTGCGTACACCGGCGCGCCAGCTGACGAAGACCATGGTCAGGCCCCAGATCAGGAACAGCACGGCGATGGTCAACAGGCGAGAGGTCGGGCTCTCCCAGAACTTGTAGTCATCGACCGCCAACAACGGGCCGACAAACCACACCAGCAGCGCCACGAACAGCACCAGCAGCAGGGTCCAGACCCAGGTCTGGCGCAGGAAGGCGCCGACTTTCTTGAAAAACTTTTTCATCACACGTCCCTGTTTACGGCTGCGACTGCGGTTGCACCGCGGCCGGATCAAGCGGCTGATAAGGTTGCAGAACGGTGTCGCGCTGCTCGCCCAAGACCCAGGCGAAGCCCGAATACATCACCACCAGACAGACGAAAGTGAACAACACCACCATCCACGCCGGCACGATGCGCACCAGGTTGCGACGCTGATCGTTGAGGCCTTCCCAGTGCGGCGACAGCTCTCGCGGCACGTCGCCACGCAGTTGACGGATCTGGCGGTACAGGGCGTCACGGATGCCTTCGAGTTCGAGCATGCCGCGCGCCTGCACGCGGTACTTGCCCTCGAAACCGAGGGACAGGCACAGGTACATCAGCTCAAGCATCGGCAGGTGCTTGACCGGGTTCTTCGACAAGCGATCGAGCAGTTGGAAGAACTTCTCGCCACCGAAGGTTTCGTTGTGGAAGCTGCTGAGCAGGCTCATCTGCGACCATTCGCTTTCGTTGCCCCACGGCGTGGTCACGACGGCTTCGTCGACCACGGTGCAGAGCACGTAACGGGCGGCCATCACCTGGCTGCTTTCGGCGCCATTGTGCAGGGCGCGCACTTCAAACAGCTTGAGCCCGGCGGTCAGGCGCTCGTTGAGCGCGTACAGGTCTTCGCGGGTTTCGCTGTGCTTGAGGCGCACCACTTCCGACAGCAACTCGGACGAGGCCGCCACCAGCGAATTGAGGCTGATGTTGAACGCCTCCGCCGGACGCAGGCGCGCGGCGTAGATCATGCGTTCTTCCAGTTGCTCGAAACGCGGCGGCGCGGCGAAGTCGGTCAGCGGACTCGATGCCGGTCCGTGGCCCTGACGATCGAGCAGGACGGTTTTGTCGTCCTGGTTGTAATCCGTTTCCTTGATCATGTCGGTCAGTTCCTGATGGCCCAGAATTTCAGTTCAAGCTCGGCGAATTCGCCGGACACGTGGAACGCGAAGCCGCCGGAGCGCTCGAGTTGTGCCAGGTCTTCGGAACTGAGTTCGAGGATGAAGTAGGTTTTGTTCGAGTGGAACGCGATCTGCCGTGGAGCGACGGGCAATGGTTTGACCTTGATCCCCGGCAAGTGCAGGTTGACCAGTTGGCGAATGCGCTCCACCGGGCCGACCTTGAGGTGCGCCGGCAAGCGGTGGCGCAGTTCTTCGGAGTCGCAGTTGGCACTGGCCGCCAGCACGAACGACGCCGAGCCGAGCAGTTTGTGGTCGTGCAACGGCGACACGATGATGCCGTACTGACGCGCTTGCAGGATCAGCTCGATGGCGTGCTGTTCGAGCACCATCGACAGCACCTGACGGATCGCTTCCATCAGTTTGCGGAAGCTGCCGCCCTGGTCGGCGTGGGAGTAGCGGCTGTCCAGACGCGGACGTTTGCTCTCGCCGGAGAAGGTCGCCAGATCGCCGAGCATGGTCAGCAGCGTGCGGTACAACTCTTCCGGGTGCACCTGCTCCAGGCCGAGGTAGTGACGCAGCAGCAGTTCGGTGCGGTTGATCAGTTGCAGCATCATGAAATCGCCGACTTCCGCACCGCCAACCTTGCCGTTGGAGCGAATCCGCTCGGCAATCGTGTCGCCACGGTGGTTGAGCATGCTGATGACTTCTTTCAGGCACGACAGCAGGTAGCTGGAGGCGTGGGCCTGAATGTAGGTCGGCACAAAATCCGGATCGAGGCTGATCACGCCGTCGGGCGTGGTATCGAGCACGTCGCAGATCTTCAGCTTCACGTAGGCCTGATCGCTCTGCTGCTCGCCGAGCAACAGTTTGAAGTCCGGACGACCGCAGCTGACCTGGCTGGCGGAATCGTCGCCGGCGTTGGAGTCGGCGACTTCGGCGTCGTACGCGGTGTAACGCGCCAGCACGTCGGACTGCTCCGGACGGCGCGCTTCGATATGGTTACCGGTGACCAGCGGCAGCGCCAGGTAGATCGGCGTGTTGCCGGTGTTCGGCGGTACGTCCAGGGCCAGCGGCTCGGTGTTGCCACCGAGTTCGAACAGGCTGCCGTCCGGCAGAATCCCCGAGGCTTCACTGATCACCAGTTTGCCCATGTTGAGGAACTGCAGGTCGATCTCCAGATTGAGGAAACCCCAGGTGTAGCCACCCAACAATTGCGTGCGGGTTTTCATCTGGTGATCGTAATAACGATCGTTGTGCTGGAAGTGCTGCGGACGCAGCAGCATGCCTTCCTGCCAAATGACTTTATGGGTATTCATGTTCAGTCATCCGCCTTGGCGAGCACTTGATGAGTGTTGCGGATGCCGGTCTGGTCCAGGGTCAGATCGACTTCGGTGACTTCCAGCGGCGTGATCTGCACCGTGTAGCGCCACTGGGTTTCCGGCAAGTCGCGGTAAGCGGCGAGAACGCCGACATAACCGCTGCCCTCTTCCACCTTGAGTTTCATCTCCACGGTTTCACCCGGGCGCAGTTCGAGTTCTTCGCTGGCCACCAGGTCCGGGTTGAGGGATTCCTTGGCGCGCTCGTAGAGACTGAAGAAATCCGCGTTCTCGAAGGTTACCGGGTGCTTGAGTTCGAACAGGCGCACGACGATTGGCGAAGGGCGGCCGTTGAGGTCCGGGTTGAGCTGATCGCTGCCGGTCAGTTTCAGGTTGATCTTGGTCACTTTCGAGTACGGCGACAGCGACGAGCAACCGGCGAGCAGCACCAGCATGGTGAGCGCAGTCAGCGTCTTGAAAAAAGCGGTCGAGCGGCGAGACATGCGCATCATCCTTGGTGGTCGGTGTGGAGGGTGGAGATCAGGCGGATCTGTTCTTCATAGGCCTGGGCGAAGTCGCGGGCCAGCAGACGCTCGCTCCAGTCATCGTCCTGACGCAGTGCCTGGTGGTAGCGGCCGAACGCTCTCCAGCGTCCGCCCGACGTGGCGATCAACGGCTTGTTGTCGCGCTCGAAACGCAGGGTCAGTTGTTCCGGGGAGAAGTGCTCCAGCGTGCCGCGTACGGCGGCGCGGCTGGCGGTCAGCAGTGCCACCTGATGCGCCTGCAGATCGCGGAACGCGCGGGAGATGGCTTGCTCGGCCGGCAGGTGGCCGGGTTTGCTTGGCTGCAACAGAATCTCCAGTGCTTCGCTCGGATCGACGGCGAACTTCAGCGGGTTCTTGTTGGTGCCTTGCACGGTGGTCTGGGCCAGACGCAATTCGTTTTTCAGCTCCGAGCGGGTACGCAGGCTCTGCTGCAAACCGCCGATGCTCTGCCGCAGCAGGCGCGCGGCGTTCAGTGCCAGGGCTTCGCGTTCGTCGTGGCTCAGGCCTTTGACGTCCACACCCAGTGCGGCCCCGAAGTGCTCCCAGAAACCTTCGCTCTGACGCTCGACGGCTTTCGGTGCCGGAGCGGGTTCAGGTTCGGCAGGCGCGGCGATCAGCTCCGGCACCATCAGGCTTTCCATGTCGATACGTGCGTAGTCGGCACGCTGGCGGGAATCTTCCGGCTTGGTGTTCGGCGCCAGCAACTCGTCGATTTCCGAGTAGACGCGCTCTTGCTGTTCGAGGGCGTTGAGCGGGTCGAGATCGAGGAACGCGTCATCGGGAATGATGCTGCCGGCAGCACGCGGACGGCCGACTTCCCCGTCGAAGGTCGCCGGGTCACGCACCAGGCGCGCGCGAATTTCGAAGTCGCCGAGCACGTAAGTGCTGCCGTGCTCGATCCGCACCGGCTCGCCCTTGTGCAGACGTGCTCCGCTCGAACCGTCCTGCACGCCGTTGCTGCTGGTGTCGGTGAGGAAAAACGTGCCTTCGCGGTAGCTGACAATCGCGTGGTGATTGGACAGGTGACGCTTGCGGTCAGGGATGATCCAGTCGCAGTCCTCGCCCCGCCCGATCACGCCGCCGGCCTGTTTAAAGGTCTTCTGGCACAACTCGGTGGGCACGAACTGCTTGGTGTTCAGCATTTCGAAAACCAGTTCCATGTTTGATGCTCCTTGCGGTCACTTGCCGCGATTGACCGCTTGCGGATCACCCAACGGGCGATAGTCGTTGTCGTTGAATTTGTAGTTGCCGCTACAGCCGCCCAGGCCGCATAGAACGACGAGGGTCAGCAGGACAGCGTGCCAGTGACGAACAGACATCAGAGGGTCTCCAGGTGTAGACAAAGCACAAAGCGCCGACCCTTGCGGGCGGCGCTGAAATGAGGTTTTGCGGGAAAAACGATGATCTTTTGCCTACCCATCGAAATCTCCCAGATTGATGTTCAGGCGGCCGAGGCGGTACAGCAGCGTGCGTCGCGGCAGGCCCAGTTCGCGGGCGGCGAGGGTCTGGTTGCCATCGTTTTTGCGCAGGCAATCGAGCAGCAGCGTGCGCTCGACCTGCTCCAGGCGTTCGCGCAGATTCAGATGGCTGTTGTCCTCCGGCATCGGCTCCATGCGCAGGGAAAAATGCTCGGCCAGCAATTCGCCGCCTTCGCACAGCAACACCGCGCGCTCGACCAAAGCCTTGAGTTCGCGCACGTTGCCGGGGAAGTTGTAGCCGGACAGGTGTTCCAGCGCCGCGCTCGACCAGCGCACCGGATCGCGTTGCAAATACGTGCAGGTCTTCTCGGCGAAGTGCTGGGCCAGTTCGAGGATGTCGCCTTCGCGCTGGCGCAGGGCCGGCAGCTCGATCGGGAATTGCGCGAGGCGGTAATACAGGTCCTCGCGGAATTTGCCTTCGCTGACCAGCGTCGACAGATCGCGGTGCGTCGCGGCGATGATGCGCACGTCGATCTTGTGGGTGTCGTTGGAACCCAGCGGCCGGATCTCGCCTTCCTGCAACACGCGCAATATCTTCGCTTGCAACGACAACGGCATGTCGCCGATCTCGTCGAGCAACAGCGTGCCGCCATTGGCCGCATCGAACAGGCCGGCGCGGTCACGGTCGGCGCCGGTGAACGCGCCTTTGCGATAGCCGAACAGTTCACTTTCCAGCAGGTTTTCCGGGACCGCCGCGCAGTTCTGCACGATGAACGCCTGGGAACGACGCGGGCCGCAATCGTGAATTGCCCGGGCGACGACTTCCTTGCCGGTGCCGGTCTCGCCGCGCAACAACACGGTGTACGCGCTGTGCAGGACCTTGCTGATCAGCGAATGGGTCTGGCGCATCGCCGCGCTTTTGCCGATCAGGCCGTAACCACTGATGCTTGGCACGCTGCGCGCCACCGTGGCCGATTCCGCCAGCGGCTGACGCAGACGCTGCAGCAAGTGCAGTTGGCCGAGCACGAACGAACCGAGCTGCCCGAGCGAGTCGGCAAAGCCTTGCAGGTCAACGCGGCGACGGCTGGCACACAGCAACAAACCTTCCACCGCCTTGTGCTGATTGACCAGCGGCACGCACAGCAGCGACTGCCACGGCGAAGCCGCCGCCGGCAGAAAGCTGGTTTCGTGCAGGCTGCCGCTCAAGTCGGTGAGGCACACCACGCGGTTCTGGCACAGGGCGAACTGCAGCAGTTGCTCACCGTTGTAGTCCGCCGGCAGGCTCGCCGCTTCGCGCGGTTGCAGCGCGCCGTCGAGGCATTCGGCGTTCATCCCCAGGCAGGTGTGGGTGGCGTCGAGCAAATACAGTTGCGTCAATTCGCACCCGCTCAGCTCGGCCAGACCGCGCACGAAGTCACCCAACAACGCAGCACCGTCCGCCGCCCGCGACAGGCTGGCGAATTGCGCCAGCAACGCTTCGGCGTAGACCAGTGGCTGCGGCACTTGAGTGAACATCACACCCACCTCAGGCGAACTCGCAGGTCACGCTGGCTTCGCCGTCGAGCGTGGCATGCACACGCTTGAGGCTTTCGCCGGTGGCCATCGCGTCGAGCAAGCGGTCAGCCACCAGCGGCAGCACGTGCTGATCGAGCAGATGGTCGATCAGGCGCGCACCGCTTTCGCTTTGCGTGCAACGCTCGGACAGGTGATCGACGAGGTTCTGGCACCAGCTGAAATCCAGCTGACGACGGTTCAGGCGCTCGCCGAGACGACCGAGTTTGATCTCGATCAGCTCGCGCAGCACCGGGCCGCCGACCGGGTAGTACGGCACCACTTTCATCCGCGCCAGCAGCGCCGGTTTGAAGTGTTTGCTCAGCACCGGGCGAATGGTTTCTTCGAGCAGTTCGGCGCTCGGACGTGCGCCGTCTTCGCAGAGGTCGCTGATCTTGTCGCTACCGAGGTTCGAGGTCATCAGGATCAACGTGTTGCGGAAGTCGATCTCGCGACCCTCGCCGTCGTTGGCCACACCTTTGTCGAAGATTTGGTAGAACAGGTTGAGCACGTCCGGGTCAGCCTTTTCGACTTCATCGAGCAGCACCACCGAGTACGGCTTCTGCCGCACGGCTTCGGTGAGCATGCCGCCCTCGCCGTAACCGACGTAGCCCGGTGGCGCACCGATCAGGCGAGAAACGGTGTGCTTCTCCTGGAACTCGGACATGTTGATGGTGGTGATGAAACGGTCGCCGCCGTACAGCAGATCAGCGAGGGCCAGCGCGGTTTCGGTCTTGCCGACGCCACTCGGGCCGACCAGCAGGAACACACCGACCGGTGCATCAGGTTTGTTCAGGCCCGCAGCGGTGGCGCGCATCGAGCGATCCAGTGCGTGCACGGCTTGTTCCTGACCACGGATGCGCGTGCGCAGGTCGGTGGCGAAACTGGCGACCTTGGCGTTGTGTTCGCGGGCCAGTTGCGCCAATGGCACACCGGTCCAGGCGCTGATCACTTCGGCGACCAGACGCGGGCAGACTTCGAAGCTGACCAGACGCTCTTTGACTTGTGCGGCGGTCAGGGCACTGTGGGTTTTATTCAGTTCGGCTTCCAGCGCTTCGACGCTCTGGCCTTCCTCGACTTCAGCGGCGAGGGTTTCGATCACGGTGCCTTCGGCGTCTTCTTCAACACTGACAGTCGGTTCAACGGCAGCGGCTTCGCGGGCCTTGGCCAGTTGCTGGCGCAGTTCCAGCAGGCGCTCGGCCAGTTGTTTCTGTTCGGTCCACAGGCTTTCCAGCGCGACCATTTCGGTTTCGGCTTCGTCGAGTCGCGCTTCCAGCGCATCCAGCGCTTCGTGGTCGATCAGCAGACCGGCCTCGGCATCGCGACGCAGGGCCTGACGCTGACGACCACCTTCGGCCAGTTCGCCACGCAGGCGCTCAAGGCTTTCCGGGGCAGCGGCAAGGCTGATACGCACGCGAGCACAGGCGGTGTCGAGGACGTCGACAGCTTTGTCCGGCAGCTGGCGACCGGCCAGATAACGTGCGGACAATTCGGCCGCCGAGACCACCGCGTCATCACGCAGGTAGATGCCGTGGCTCTTCTCGTAAACCTGGGCCAGACCACGAAGGATGGTCACCGCTTCGTTGACGGTCGGTTCGTGCAGTTGCACCGGCTGGAAACGACGGGCCAGTGCCGGGTCTTTCTCGAAGTATTTCTTGTACTCGGCCCAAGTGGTGGCGGCGATGGTACGCAGCTCGCCCCGCGCCAGCGCCGGTTTCAGCAGGTTGGCTGCGTCGGAACCGCCGGCATTGCCGCCAGCACCGATCAGGGTGTGGGCTTCGTCGATGAACAGAATGATCGGTTTTGGCGAGGCTTTGACCTCGTCGATCACGCCTTTGAGACGACGTTCGAACTCACCTTTGACGCTGGCACCCGCCTGCAGCAAACCCATGTCCAGCGACAGCAGCTCGACGCCCTTGAGCACCTGCGGCACTTCACCGGCAGCAATGCGCGAGGCCAGGCCTTCGACGATGGCGGTTTTACCGACACCGGCCTCACCGACCACGATCGGGTTGTTCTTGCGGCGGCGGGCGAGGATGTCGACCATCTGGCGGATCGCACCATCGCGGCACAATACCGGGTCGAGTTTGCCGTCGCGGGCCTGTTGGGTCAGGTTGTGGGTGAAGCGCTGCAACAGCGATTCGCCCTGCGCCGCCGGTTTACCGTTAGCCGCCGGTTGTTCCTGTTGCGACAGGGCAAATTCCTTCAGGCGATCAATGTTCAATTTCGCGAGCAGCGGCTGATAGCGACTGCCGGCGTAGCGCATCGGGTTGCGCAGCAGGGCGAGGATCAGCGCGGCGTCTTCGACCTGGGTCTGGCCCAGTTCAAGGTTGGCCACCAGCAACGCATCTTGCAGCCACTGCACCAGTTCCGGGGCGAACACCGGGTTGCGCGAAGCGCTGTGCTCAACGCGCGACTGCAGCGCGGCGCTCAGTTCGCCGGCGTCGACGTCGGCATCCTGCAGCGCACGCGACAGCAAGCCGTTAGGACGCTCCAGCAGCCCCAGCAGCAGGTCTTCGACGAGGATCTTGCTGCCGCCACGGGCCACGCAACGCTCGGCTGAACGCTCCAGATCACGGCGGGTTTCGGCGTCCAGCGCCTGAATGAGTTGTTGCAGGTCTACGTTGATCATGGCTCACGTCCTTAATGAATTTTGCTGCCCAGGGTCACTACGCCGTCTGCTTTTTCGCAGCCCAGCCAACTGGTCCACCCCAGACGACAGTCGTTCTTCTCACCAATGCGCAGTTCGCGGATTTCTTCCGGGCGCAGCACCAGGCGAATGTCGTAATCGAGCGGGTCACGCAATGTGAACCGCACCAGCGCGCACAGCGGCTGGTAGCCGAACCCGATCGGCAGGAATTCGTGGAATCGCTCCCAGTCGAGTTCGGTGATGTGAATGCGGAATTTGCCGCTGCGGTCGCGCACCCGCTCACCCAGCACCAGGTCTTCACCCAGCAGGCTGTTGGCGCGCCCGAGGCGGTTGCGCTGCTCGTCGAGGATTTCCACGCGGCGCTCGATGCACTGTTCGATGACCAGGTCTTCGTGTTTGAAGTAGTAACGCAGCACCGCTTCGATCAATGCCGCCGAGTGCGCCCGCAAGCTGAGCAGGCCGAGGTACGGCAGCAGGCGTTTCCAGTTCAGTTCCTTGGCCTTGCGGATCTCGTCGCCACCCAGACCGATCAGCGCGAACAACTGCGAGGAGAACGGGTCGATCGCGCCGCTCTGGAAGCTGGCGCGATAGCGGTACTTGCGCCAGATCGGCAGCATCAGCCGTTGCAGGCGATGGTGGAACAGGTCGAGAAAGTTGCGCGTCGGGTTGCCGTCCTCGCTGTCGCCCAAGGCTTGTTCGCCATAGAACGCCGGCAGCGGCGAGCCCGAACCGACCAGGCCGATCAGGTTGAAACGCATGCGCGCGCGCATCTGCCCGTGCTCTTCGAAGAACTCCACACGATCAACATCGCTGCGCGGAAAACCGAGGCTCGGGTTGGCCTGGAATTCCACATGATCGTACAAGTCGTCCTCGCTCAGGTACGGGTGAGCCTCACGCAGCCGGTCGATCACCAGCAGCACGGCCTGAAACAGCGAGTACTCGCGTATTACCTTGGTCAGCCCGCTTAAAGCAGGGGCTGCAGGCCCATACGTGGTGTCCATTGGTACACCTCTCCCTGTGTGCTTTTTACCCGCAGCTCATGGAATGAATTGAGACTGGCGTAAAGCGCGAAAAACTCGTTAAGAACCGAAGCGAACACGAACAGGTCGCCTTCGCCGATATACCCTTCCGGGTCGATGGTCAGTTCGGTGCGCAGACCGCGCACCGGCAGCCCACGGTGCAGCCGGTCGACGTGGTGATGTTTGATGTGCTTGAGGCCGCCGAGCAGGCGCTTGCTGACCTTCTCCGCGTGCTGGTCGTAGTAGCGCGGCAAGTCGTAGGTTTCCAGAATCACCTTCAACGCATTGACGTCGGCCAGCGACAGATAGTTAAGCGACATGTTGCTGATCAGCTTCCACAGGAAGTCACGGTTCAGCGGTGGTGCGAAGCTCGACGTCGCCGGGGTGATGTTGCGAAAACTGAGGAACTCCGGGGTCTCTTCGCAGGCCAGGCAGATGTCGCCGAGCTTGAGCTTGCGCGGCAGGTTCTGGTTGGTGCACATCAGCTCGATCGACAGGGTTTCGTGGGCTTCGGTGTGGCGGATGCCGAAGCTCAGGTAGGTGTCGAGGCCGTCGTGCAGCAGGGACGAACGCTGGCGAATGCTGTAATGCGGACGGCTGTTGGGCACGTCGAAACTCGGGTCATGCTCGAACGATTCGAACGGCACGTATTCCTGATAACCAAGGCCACCGGGCTTCCAGCCAGTCACGGTTTCCACCGAGAACACACCGCAGTTTTCCAGATCGTATTCCGCCGGCAGCAGCAGGTATTCGTCCTGCTTGCCGTCGAGACGGATCGGCAGGGCGTCGTGGGCGAACAGGTTGGCAATCGGCGTGCAGAACAGCTTCACGTTATCCAGGGTCGGACGCATACGCATGATGCCGCTCTTGCGAATGTCGAAGCGCAGTTCCAGGCCACGCATCTGCTTGAGCGTGTCTTCCGGCAGCGCCTTGAGAATGTCCAGACCGTTGACGTCGACGAACAGGAACTTGTCCTGGAAAGCGAAGTATTCCTGCAGGTAGCGATAGCCACGGAAAGTGTTCAGCGGATATGGAATCAACGCCTCTTCTTCGGCAAAACCCACCGGCTTGACCCGGTCACCGGGAATCTTGAACGCCATCGGCTTGCCGGCGACACCATCTATCGGCTTGCCGGCGCCGTCGAGCGGGATCAGCTCGATGCCTTCGAGATTGCGCAGCAGGCTCAGGTATAGCATCTGGCTGATGTAGCGCTCACCAGCAAAGTGCAGACGCAGTTTGCTCAGTTCCAGCTCACCGAGGTGGCCGTCGGCGCTCATTTCCAGACGCAGGCTGAGCAGCGAGCCGTCGCCCTTCACCGAGTAGTTCAGCGCAGCCAGATCCAGCGGCAGCACCTCAGTCGGATAGCAGGTGCGGAAGCGGCAACGCACGTCTTCGATCGGCTTGCTTTCAATCGGCGTATCGCGCTCGACGCGCAACGCCGGCCCGGATCGCTTGAGCGGATCGAACTGCAGAATGCTGAACGCCGGCAGCGGGCGCATGTAGTTCGGCCACAGCAGTTGCATCAGCGAATGGCTGAGTTCCGGCAATTCGTCATCGAGCTTCTGCCGCAGCCGCCCGGTGAGAAACGCAAAGCCTTCCAGCAACCGCTCCACGTCCGGGTCCCGCCCGGCCTGGCCCAGAAACGGCGCCAACGCCGGACTACGCTCGGCGAAACGGCGACCGAGTTGGCGCAGTGCGGTGAGTTCGCTTTGGTAGTAGTGGTTAAAGGACACGGGGGTTACCTGCTTTCTTCAGTTTTTGCAAAATTGTCGATTTGAGGGCAGTTAATGCCGACGTACGTCATGGGCAGATCCCACGTGCGCACGATTGTTGTAAACCTGCTGAATGGCAAAGCCGTACGAGGAAACGAGCATCAGAATGAGGCCGGCGAATCCAGTGATTGAATTCGAACGTTTATCAGCCAAAGCAGGCCTGTGAAGACCATGCAAAGAGCCCATATTCAACCAAGTCATTTCACTGCCGCCGAACTCAGATCCAGAACTGTTCCGTCTTGCAGATAGACGACATCGCCGCCGTCATAGCCCAGCAGATCCTGACTCTTGAATGTATCGCCCTGTTTAACGGCGTGCTTTACCCAGCCCTCAGCCCAGATATCTCCACTCTCGTAGCGAATTTCTATGTAGTAGGCGGGAGGGTCGGATTTAGTGATTTCAAAAAAAACTCCACCGTCCTGCGCACCACTCCAGTAAGCGTTTGGATGATCTTTCAAGGTCAATACCTTTCCGTCAGAACGCTCAAGCAGCGAATAAGCTGCAATCACCAACACGAACGCCAATGTAATTATGGAAATAAAAGCCCACTTCAATACCTTCACTTGGTTATCTCCAACGTGTCGGTCGCGAAAATGTAATCAAGGTCTGGCTCGCTGAATTGAAACTGGGCCATGTAGGCGCTTGGTACGACAACTCGTGTTCGGAAAGGAATGGAGAATCCCACCGCCTCTGCCAAGTCAGTCGCAAACGTTACGCAGTTATGATTTCCAAGATCGTATTCCTGTCGTTTGCCGTCTGCGTTTTCTGCCTCCTTCGCCTTCAACCAGGCAAGTGCTTGATCGTAGACATGCCCCCTCAAAACAACGCCCGTGATATTCCCGGATTGACCGTGCTCGGTCGCGATGTGCCTTAAGGTTTTCTTCAGAGACGACTCTGTGATTGCTCCACTCTTCAGTACAACGTCTGGAATCCGACCAACACGCACCCGCCCTGCGGGCCCAGGGCCCGGATATCGGCCATATTCATAATATTTTGACTGACCCGTTTTACCGTTAATGACAAGAACCCCCGCATGTCCGAGATAGGGGGCCTTACCTCCAGGTATTTCGATCTTCTTGCCAAAAAAGGTCGTCTGATAACCGTCGATGTGGATTTTGTAATCCGGGAAAACAAGTGGAATAACGTAGTCGTCGTCACCGACCAAATAGACTTGAACAGGTGCCACATCAGATGCAGGTGTGGTGACAACAGTCGTGACTTGAGCCGCTTGCCCCATCTCATTCTCCTCGCAAAAGCCAGTTCGGCTTGGCAGCGAACTGGACACTTTGTGACTGAGCCTTTTTTCCCAGGGACATAGACAGGCCGGCCTCGTCGGTAACGCCTTCCACCTGCGAGCCATCCTCTAGGGTCGCGATATAAGAAACGTTTTTTAGTGGAGCGCCGGAAGCCGAGTCCAAAAGCAGGACTCGAACATCGAATCCGAAAATATTCAGCGGTACCGGCGGCACAAACGGCGCGGGCGAATGCGAATTCCCGATAATCACCGTCCCGGAACCTGCCGTGACCTTGTTGCCGTGAGCACCAACCGAACCTACGGTCGCAGCCGGTTTGCCGTTGATCAACACGGTTGTCGCAAGATCGCCGACCATCGCACCACCACACGCCGAGGCATCGCCCTGGCGGGCGGCCGCGAGGCCGTCGAAGAACACGTCGCCGGAACCGGCGGCGATCGGGTTGGTACCGTGGCCAGGAAGGGGGCAAGCGGTGGGGTCGGATACGCGTGCTGCGGGTTTGCCAGACATCGGGGATCTCCTTAGGTGACCTTCACTTGTCCGCTGCCATCCAGGCGCGCGGAAAAACTGACCTGACGCTTGAACCCTTCAACTTCCAGCAGGCCTTCGATGCTGAAGGCGAGGCGAAGCTGATCGTGGTCACGCGGCAGGGAAATGACACGCACGTTGCTCAGGCGCGGCTCGTAGGCTTCGATGAAGCTTTCGATGGCCAGGCGGGCCTGACTCAGGGAGTCGTGCAGGCTCAGACGCATGTCATTGAGATCGGGCAACCCGTAGTCGGACAGCGTTTGCACGCTGCCGGCCCGGGTGCTGAGCATTTTGGCCAGATGGGCAGCCACCGACGCCATGGCCGAAGCCTCGAGGCTCCTGCCCTTGCGCTGTTCCGCATCGCCATTGAGGCGTTCGAAAAGACTGCCGTATCCGTCCATGAGTCGCTCTTACTCTTTGTCCAGCTTGCCAACCAGCGACAGGGTGAAATCGGCACCCATGTACTTGAAGTGCGGACGCACGTTCAAGCTCACGCGGTACCAGCCCGGCTCGCCTTCAACGTCGCTGACGATCACTTGCGCAGCGCGCAGCGGACGACGGCCACGCACTTCGGCGCTCGGGTTTTCCTGGTCGGCGACGTACTGGCGAATCCACTTGTTCAGTTCCAGCTCGAGGTCGGTACGTTCTTTCCACGAACCGAGTTGCTCGCGCTGCAGCACTTTCAGGTAGTGAGCCAGGCGGTTGACGATCATCATGTACGGCAGTTGGGTGCCGAGCTTGTAGTTCAGCTCTGCCGCCTTGCCTTCTGCGCTGATGCCGAAGAACTTCGGCTTCTGCACCGAGCTTGCGGAGAAGAACGCCGCGTTGTCGGAGCCTTTGCGCATGGTCAGGGAGATGAAGCCTTCCTCGGCCAGTTCGTATTCACGACGGTCGGAAACCAGAACCTCGGTAGGGATCTTGGTTTCGATTTCGCCCATGCTTTCGAAATGGTGCAACGGCAGGTCTTCAACCGCGCCACCGCTCTGTGGGCCGATGATGTTCGGGCACCAGCGGAATTTGGCGAAGCTGTCGGTCAGCTTGGTGCCGAACGCGAAAGCGGTGTTGCCCCACAGGTAGTGCTCGTGGCTGTTGGCAACGGTTTCCTTGTACACGAACGATTTGACCGGGTTTTCTTCCGGATCGTACGGGTTACGCAGCAGGAAACGCGGCACGGTCAGGCCAACGTAACGGGAGTCTTCCGAAGTACGGAAGCTCTGCCATTTGGCGAATTGCGGGCCTTCGAAGTGGTCTTTCAGATCTTTCAGATCCGGCAGGCCGGTGAAGCTTTCCAGACCGAAGAATTTCGGACCGGCCGCGGCGATGAACGGCGCGTGGGACATGCAGGATACGCTGGCCACGTATTGCATCAGTTTCACGTCCGGCGAGCTTGGGGACATGAAGTAGTTGGCGATGATCGCGCCAACCGGCTGACCACCGAACTGGCCGTATTCAGCGGTGTAGATGTGCTTGTACAGGCCCGACTGCATGACTTCCGGCGAATCTTCGAAATCGTCCAGCAGGTCTTCTTTGGAGACGTTGAGGATTTCGATCTTGATGTTTTCGCGGAAGTTGGTGCGGTCGACCAGCAACTGCAGACCACGCCACGACGATTCCAGGGCCTGGAAATCCGGGTGGTGGAGGATTTCGTCCATCTGACGGCTGAGCTTGGCGTCGATCTCGGCGATCATGCGGTCAACCATGGCTTTCTTGACCGGCTCACCGTTGTTCTGCGGCTTGAGCAGCTCTTCGATGAACGCCGACACGCCACGCTTGGCGATGTCGTAGGCTTCGTCGTCCGGGGTCAGACGGGTTTCGGCGATGATGCTGTCGAGAATGCTGTACTCGCCGTTGTCGGCGCTTTTCTCTTGTGCTGCGCTAGTGCTCATTGTGTTGGCTTCCTTGGCTGCTGGGTTCTCAGGCGTCCGGGGCTGCGGCGTTCAGGCCCAGCTCACCGAGTACGCGACCGCGGGATTCGTCGTCGGCGAGCACGCCTTCGATCGCTTTACGGAACGCAGGTGCGTTACCCAGCGGGCCTTTGAGGGCCACCAGCGCATCGCGCAGTTCCATCAGTTTTTTCAGCTCAGGCACTTGCTCGACCAGGCTGGCCGGGTTGAAGTCCTTCATCGAATTGACGCGCAGTTGCACAGCCAGCTCGTCGGCCTCGCCATCTTCCTGCAGACGGTTCGGCACGCTCAGCGTCAGACCCAGTTCTTGCTTGGCCAACACTTCGTCGAAGGTCATCTTGTCGATGCTGATCGGCTTGCGATCCTCGATTTTGCGATCGTCCTTGCGGTGGGTGTAGTCACCGATTGCCAGTAGTTTCAGCGGCAGTTCAATCTCTTCCTGAGCACCGCCGGTGGCGGGTTTGAAGGTGACGTTGATGCGTTCCTTGGGGGCTACCGAGCCTTCTTTGGCCATGGCTTTTCTCCTTGCGGTTGTGGCCCTGGGGCCTATTCGAGTACCACTTCGAGGTCGAGGTGGCACAGCCTGCGATAAATCTCTTCCTTGCGTTCACGCACTGCATGGTTCTGCGGCAACAACTCGCAGCAACTGTGCAGCAGGTGCAGCACTTCCAATGCAAGATCGGGCTCCCAGGCGTGCAGGCCTGAGTCCTGTAATGTCTGATCGAGGGTTTCGAGCTGGTTCTTGGCCAGTTCGTACTTCTTGGCCATGAAGCACAGGCGCGCGAGGGCGAACTGCCAGAAGAAGCGCTCGCGACCACCGTGGGCCGACTGCAAACCCTGCTTGAGGATCTGCACGGCCGGTTTCAGGCCTTCCTTGCGCAGCAGTGGCAACACTTCCTCAAGGGCCTTTTCCCAGGCGGGCTGGGTTTCGACGTTTTCGCTTTCGACCTTGCGCGGCGCACTGGCGCTTTGCAGGTGCGGCATGACGTTGGCGGCGATCCACGCCCGGGTGGACGGATCGGCAAACGGCGCGCCGTCATGGAAGCGCAACTCGACAATGCCGGGCAGGCGCTGAATCAAAAGCGCGAAGTGGATTTCCACTTCGCGCATGGCCAACTCGGCGTTGAGGTTCTGGAGACATTCCCAGACCATCCTCTGGCCATCGAACCAGAACGGCGCCTTCGCCAGGCTCGCCTCCAGTTCCACCAGCAGGTCGGCGTATTTGCCCTGATCGAAACGGTCCTGATAGAGCTTGAGTTTCTCCAGCGGCAGGCCGCGCAACACGGTGATCTGCTCGGCGTTGCGCTCGGGTACCGCGTCGATGGTCATCCACAGCAGTGTGCGATTCAGGCGCAGGGCGCGCAGGTCGGTGGCCTTCTGCTTGAGCCACCAGGCACACAACGGGCGGGCACTTTCCTGCTGGGCGCGCAAGGCTTTGTGTGCCTCGCGCTCGTTGTCGATCGGCGCGCCGGGCGTCAGCAACTGGCTCGCAGCCTGCTTGACCTGCGCCACCGCCGCGCCCACCACGCCGGGGGCCGGCTGATTGTCAGCGGCGCGCTGGATCATGGTTTTCAGACGACGGGAGATCGGCAGCAGCAGCGGCGCATCATCGCCCAGATGTTCAGCGCAGGCCGCTTCGAGACCGGACAGGTGCTCGGAGAGCTGCCGGAACATCGGCAACTGCTCTTTGATCGCAATGTTTTCAGTGATGACCTGCTCGAGACGCGGCACCAGCCAGCCGATGGCGGCGGCACGGGTACGGGGTTTGAGCGGGTGAACGTCGGCCCAGTTGTTTTCCGACAGGTGGTGCAGCAAACCGAGGCCCGCCAGCAGCCCGGGGAAGGACTCGCGCTGGTACAGCGACCAGGTCAGCCAGGCACCAACCCGCAAGTCCTTGGACTGGGTGCGCAGGAGACTTTCGCTGTTTTCACGGATTTTCAGCCAGTCGATCTGCCCGCTCTCGTGCATCGACGAAGCTTTGGCCAGCTCGCTTTCCAGGGCCTCGAATTCGCTCGAAAAACGAACGTCTTCGCCCGCGAAATTCTCTTTGGAAACAGAGACTTTTGCGAGTTCGAGGTAATGGGCGGAAAGTTTGCTTGAGTAGGACATCCATGGCCTTTAATTAGGATTACAGTCATGCGCCTATTGGAGTTGCCACGGCGCTGGACAGTATCGAAGAGCGGTGAAGCGACTCATCCAATTGAGATGTGCTCTTTCAAGTGGGCGCATCGTAATCACTATGATGGCCACTAGCAAGCATCCGATTAAACAACAAGACGAAGTGTTCATTGAGGCGTGTAAGAGATTGCCCTATATCCGACAGGGGAATCCCTGATAGCGATTTATATGGCCTGCATTCGCCACACCCCTTCAGAACCCTTGATCCAGAGCGGCCCGCTCGAACTTGACCGTATCGGCCCGAACGCCCGTTCCATAACAGGGCGGCAAGCATGACAACTCTCGAAAAAAATAGAAGTAGGACTCTTCCGAAAAACGCAGATTTTTCTAAATATTTTTTTCGCGGACAACGCCAAACAAAAAAAGTGCCATCAATTTGATGGCAGTTCATATTCCTGAAACTTATACGGAACTGCTGAACACTGTACATCCGTACCAACTCAATAATTATTGAAGTGTTTCCCTACAGTCTTTTCCTTCAATTCTGCCCGCACTTTTACACCCGGAATACTCTGACAAACCTCAGGGATACTTCTTACATCAATTTATTTCCTGCATTGCTAGCTTGCCTTGGCAAATTCTTTCGCGTGGCGATCAGGGACGATCGAACACCGCGCATCGACTCACCTTGCTTAAGGACAAGCGTATGTTCAGCACGGGCAGTTGCGCGCCTTTTACCCTGCAAATTCCCGGAATTCGCCATGATTTTCAGGTACTGGCATTCGATGGCACTGAAGCTATCAGTCAGCTTTATTCCATCCGCATAGAACTGGTCAGCGAGTATCCGCACCTCGATCTGGAGCGACTGCTCAGTCAACCGGCATTCCTGCAGTTCGGCCACAACGGCGAAGGCATTCACGGGCGTATCGAAGAGGTGATGCTCGGGGAATCCGGAAAACGCCTGACCCGCTATGCACTCACGCTGGTGCCAGCGTTGCACTATTTGCAGTTCAGCTACGACCAGCGGATTTTCCAGAAGCTGACGGTGCCGCAAATCATTGCGCAAGTGCTCCAGCGTCATGGCATCCAGTCCGACGTCTTCACCTTCAACGTCGCGCTCAATCCGGAGCGTGAGTACTGCACGCAGTATGACGAAAGCGATTTCGCGTTCATTCAGCGTCTGTGCGCCGAAGACGGAATTGCGTGGCATCACCAGCATTCGCCAGATCGGCATTTGCTGGTGTTCACCGACAGTCAGGTGTTCTTCCCGACACTGGGTCCGACGCCTTTTCAGGCCGACAGCGGCATGGTCGCGGAACACCCGGTGGTCAATGAACTGACCCTGCGCTTCAACACTCGCACCACCACCGTCACCCGCCGCGACTATGACTTGAGGCGACCCAACCTGTTGCTTGAAAGTCGTTTCACTGCCGAATTCACACCCGAGCTTGAGGACTATCGCTACCCGCTGCTGATGACGTCGGAAAAACACGGCAGACAACTGGCACGTCAGGCACTGGAGCGGCACCGCCGCGACTATTTATTGATCGAAGGCAAAAGCAATCAAAGCACCTTGCGCAGCGGCTACCTGTTCGACCTGACCGAACACCCGCGCCAGGACTGCAACGAGCTGTGGCTACTGGCAAGTCTTCATCATGAAGGAAGGCAGCCGCAGTCACTTGAAGAAGCAGGCAGCAATGACGCCCCACCCGCCGACGGTTTCACCCAAGGTTATCGCAACACCTTCACGGCCATGCCGGCGGAGGTGTCTTACCGCCCTTCTCTGCCGCCGCGCAAGCCGCTGCTGGTCTGCCAGACCGCGCGCGTCACCGGCCCTGCTGGCGAGGACATTTTTTGCGACGAGTACGGCAGAGTTCGCGTGGAGTTCCCATGGGATCGCGCCGAACTCGGCAGCGAAAAAAGCAGTTGCTGGATCCGTGTTGCATCCAGTTGGGCGGGTGAAGGTTTTGGCGCGGTAACCATTCCGCGGATTGGCATGGAAGTGGTCGTGACCTTTCAGGACGGCGACCCGGACAAACCGCTGATCACCGGTTGCGTGCCCAACAAGGTCACCTCAGTCGCCCATCAACTGCCCGAACACAAGACCCGAACGGTATTGCGCAGCCAAAGCTCGCCGCGCAATGGCGGCTACAACGAGTTGTCGATCGAAGACCGTGCCGGCAGGGAAAAAATCTACCTGCGCGCCGAGCGCGACATCGAGCAACTGATCCTCAACGACAGTCGCAGCGTGATCGGTCATGACCGCTTCGAACAGACGGGCAACGACAGCACCACCCTGATCGAGGGCAAGGCGCTGCGCACCCACCAAGGCGTGCGCAGCACGGTGATAAACGCCGATGATTTGCTCACGGTCAGTGGCACCAGCAGTCAGTCGGTCGGGGCACTGGTGATTCAGGCCGGTGAACAGGCACATGTGAGCGCCAGCAACGTGGTGATTGATGCCGGCATGAGCCTGACGTTGACGGCCGGCGGGCATCACCTCGTGATCAACGCTGCGGGGATTTTCAGTAGCGTGCCCATCGTCGAGGGCGGTGCGCCCATGCCAGGGATCACGCCGTTGCAGCCATTGCAGGCTGAAGCCCGCCAAGCCATCCCCGCCATCGCCACCCCGCCGTCCATCCTCAGCGACGCCCGTCAGCAGGCGGCCGACTATTGCCCGCTCTGCGAGGCCTGTCTGGCTGGCCAGTGCAGCCTTGGAGAAGTCGCATGACTGCGCTCGAATCATGGCTGCACGAACAACACCGGGCCGGGCGCGATCTTTATCTGATGCTCGATATCGACGGGCAGATGGATACAAGAGCTGCGCTGCTGGACGAACAGGGCGTTGCACGGTATCGCAATCTGTATGCAGGAACAGCCGCAAACGCACTGGCGCAGGCAGGGCCGCTGCTGTTTCACATCGACTCTATTCATGACCCGGCGATTCAGAGTTTGCTGCGCGCCCCCGAACGCAACTGGGGCTGGCTGGCAAGCGCCAGTCACGTTGAGCTGGATACCCTGGCGGCGCATTGGCGCGAACGCGTGCTGACCGGTGAACGGCCAACTCTGGCGGTCTATCGCGCGCATGACAATCGGGTACTCGGCCGCGCGCTGGCTCATCTGCAACCGCAGCAGTACGCCGAACTTCTGGGGCCGATGGTCAGCGTCTGTTACTGGCACGACGGGCAATGGAGGGTCGCCGACAATCCCGATCCTGGCGCACACCCGGTGCCAGCCGACCCGCCATGGCTACAGACCCCGACACCGGAGCTGATTTACGCCAACGTGCTGTTCGATAACGCCCGGCGCTATCTGGTGGGCCAACACACCGAAGCGCTGATCAGGCTCGCGGAACAATTGGATGTGGATGACTGGTTGTGGGGGCAGATTCAGCGAACTCACCTGTGGGGCTGGCAAGCACCGGAGCAAGTGCATTTCTTGCTGATGCAGAGTTTGCAGATGCCGGGGTATCTGCCGCCCAAATCGTGGCTGCCAAAACCTGAAGAAGAACCGGCGGCGCATTTTGAGCGGGTCTACCAGCAAGTGCTGTATTGGCAGGGAGAGGCTCGTTTATGAACGGTGCATTTCGATTGCTGGCGCTTGGCAGTTGCCTCGCGCTGAGCGTCGGTTGTTCGGCTGTGGGGACACCAAACACTTTCACCTTTGTTCCCGACCTTCCGCCCAACTTCAAGTACGAACTTAAAGCCATCTACCTGCCCATCGAAGGTGAAACGTGCAGGGTGGCGGGGAAGCCGGATTTCTGGGTCAGCTTCAATAAGCCGAATATGGAATACGTCAGCACCGCGGAAATTGAGCTGTACAAAACCGCGAGCGGCTGCCCGCTGTCCTTGAATGAAGTGGAAATCAAGATCATCGGTGTTTTTGGCTCTGGACGAAGTAACAGCAGCTATGACTATGCGTCATTTGCCGTACGCCCGGAGTTGCTGGAACGGCACATGGGGACTTTCGACGAAGACGGCACAGGTGAGTTCTTCGGCGAGTGCATGTGGTCTTTTCGTACCGTCGGGCCTAAGCGTTACCTGATCAAGCTGCTTACCTGCAAAAAAATGGATGCGCAGGGCAATGTTGGCCGAAGTCGTCCGTTCACGGCTTACACGCTGACACAACTCTCGGGGAAAACCATAAAGCTGAGGATCAGGTTGTCCGAACAGGAAAAGCCGGCCTTTGGAGACACCTGGGTCAAAGTACCTGACGGCTGGAAGCGCTGCATGGGGAAAAGTTTCGAAGATCAACATGCGTTTTGTTACGGCAATCACAAAGACTTCAGCACTTTCAGAATGGTGGATGAACGCGTTTGCACCATTTACCCCGGCTGCACGGAAAACAAGGATGCATCACCATGAGGGATCAAAAAACACAGCAATCGCGGGTGTATTTCCTGCACTTCAAACAAGTCCTTCAACGTCTGACATTGGGCACTTGCCTTGCTTTGACAGTGGGTTGCTCGGCTGTCAGCAAACCAAACACTTTCACCTTTGTTCCAGACCTTCCGCCCAACTTCAGGTACGACCTGACGGCCACCTACGTGCCCGCCCAAGATCAGACATGCTCGGTACCGGGTGGAATAGGTACTCAGCTTGGGTTCAATAAAACCAACATGAAATATGAAGGTACATCAGAAATCCCGCTTTACAGAACCGTGAGCAACTGCCCGCTGGCGCTGAATCATGTGGAGATCAAGGTGATTGGCGTTTTTGGCCCTGGAAGAAGTAACAGCAGCTATGACTACGCCTCATTTGCCGTGCGTCACGAGTTACTGGAGCGGCACATAGGGAGATTCAGCGATGACGGTACAGGTGAGTTCTTCGGCGAGTGCATGTGGTTTTTTCGCACGGTCAGCCCCAAGCGTTACCTCATAAAAATGTTGAGATGCAAAAAAATGGATGAGCAGGGCAATGTCGCCCGGAGTCGTCCTTCCACGGCATACACGCTGAAGCAACTGCCGGGGAAAACCGTAAAACTGAAGATCAAGTTGGCTGATGAAGAAAGGCCCGGCTGGGGTGACACCTGGGTTGAAGTTCCCGGTGGCTGGAAGCGCTGTTTGGGTGAAGGTATGGAAGATCAGCGTGGTTACTGCAATGGAAATTACAAAGACTTCAGCACCTTCAGGATGGTGGATGAGCGGGTTTGCACTATTTATCCGGGCTGCACGGAAAACAAGGACGAGACCCCATGAGCATTGAACCGTTAGATCCGAGCGTCGCTGCCTTTATGCAAGGCAACATCCACGCCTGCCCAATGCGCGGACATTCGACGAGTTTTCAATTAGTGGACGAGTTTGGTGATGGCAAATCCTATGCGGGGTTGACGTACGAAATTATCGATTATGAGGACACCGTTTACACGGGCAAACTGGATGCCACGGGTTCCGGCAACGTGAACGACCATTACTGCGGCCCGGTAGTACTCAAGTTCAACCAGCCCTTTAAAGGAACAGAAGCACTCTATAAAGATTTAAGAACAAGGGAGCACTACCCCCTCCCCATTACCGAACTCCAGGTTCGCGCCGAGAAAACCCGCTTCGTCACCAAATCAGGCGTGCGTACCCAGGCCAATCCAGCAAAAGACCTAGCCGGGACCAACGCCTATTACCAGGTTGAAGTGAGCGAACTGGTCAAACATGTAGCGCACTTGCCGCCTCTGGCAGAGCGTCGTGATCCGCCGAATATGGTGGTGCACAAACTCATGCGCTCCACGCCCCAAACCCGAACGTTCGCGCAGATTGATAGCAATGCGCCGGACGCAGGAATGAGCGCGATCTTCAGTCAGGCCAGCATGGCCACGGTCGAGTTGGGTTTCTCTCCGCCGCCACCCAAACCCAAGGGCATTGCCTTGTTGCCGAACAAGCACCATGTGCTGGAAGTGCGCCCCATGCGGGCGTTACGCCCTATGCTGTCGATCGGCAACGAGTTCTGCGCACTCAACCTCTATCAACTGTCATTGATGGCGACCCTGAGTTACACCGACTTCGGCCAGGAGCCGAACACACAACCGGTCAAGACCGACCGTGTGAGTTTCCCCGTGCAGCCCAGCAGCGGCAATTGGTTCGGCCATGCACTGCCGCAGTTTGATGAGTTGTGGAAAGTCGATGCCTCGCAAACGAAGAAGTACTACCCGTTGTATGAAGAAGTGCCTTACTCGAAACGCCTGGAAGTGGTGCCGTTCGATCCACAGCTTTACCCCGAGGTGAATGATCCAGCACTGGGGGATCAACAGGAACATCCGGCCAAGCTGCACTTTTTCGATGATCGCAAACAAGCCGACAGTACGGACACTCAGGCGTTTATCACGCATCACGACGAGGTGATATTGATCAGTGTCCGGGGAACCAGCGAAACGTTGCCCGATGGCCTGCGCGATGGAGACGCCTATCAGGTGCCTTTTCAAGAAGGAGAAGGCAAGGTGCACCGTGGCTTCTACGGGGGCGCCCAAGCGGTTTTCCCGTTTGTCGTGAGCTATCTGGAGAGGTTCTACAGTGGGCAAAAACTGCTGATTACCGGACACAGCCTGGGCGGGGCGATAGCACTGATCTTGTCCGAGATGCTGCGCCGCGATCCTCAATACTCATCGGATATCGTGCTCTACACCTACGGTGCCCCTCGCGCCGGCGACACCACCTTCATCGCAAGCGCCCAGTCACTGACCCACCACCGCATCGTCAACCAGAACGACCCGGTACCCAGCGTACCCGCCACCTGGATGAACACCTATGCCGAACCCAAGCAAATGTACACCGCCAACGGAGTGGTGTTGGCCCTTCAACCGGTCGCCGGGTTTGCCTTGCTGGTCTGGGGCGTAACCAACTTCTTTGGTGAGGATTACGGGCATCACGGTGAACTACGCCACTTCATGCCGGTGGTGTTTGGCAAGGAACACAAGTCATCCATTCTCTGGCAGCCGGGCTGCAGCCTCATCAACGATCACGGTTGTGCGCAGGCCTTGCGAAATATCAATGGCTTGCCCAAGCGCGGCTCATTTCTGGAGCAGCTCGCCGCGGCGAGCGATCACTCTATGGTCGGGAGCTACATCCCCGGCTGTTGGGCCAGTCTGCGCCGCTGGCAGGAGGCGCAGCAGCTCAAACGTTCTGTGGTGACGTACCGGGAGTTCGAATGGGTGAGTGGCGCTTTAAAGAATCTCAAAGACCAACTGAGTGCCGTGAAGCGCAATCTCCGAGACCACCCCAGCGCGTATGTCCGGCACGAGGAAAGAACCCACAAGACGACAGTTCTCGACAGAGAAATCAGCAAAATAGAAATGACCCACGCTCGACTGGTCGCCCTGCACGGCCAGCGAGTCACCGAGGCCGACGTCTACGGCAGCTACGCCGAACAGCCCGAGTGGGTGCAGGAAAACCTGCTGCGCTGGAACGCGCACCCGGAAAATCTCGTTCAGGAACAACTGGCGATGATTCCTCCCGCCGCCCAGGACCACGATGCAGCGATCGCGGCAATGACGGGAGGACACGCGGTCGGTGCGCCCTATCAGCTGGATATTGATTCAATTGTGTAATCACCACAAAAAATGGGCACCCGACCGCAATCGGTGTGCCCATTTTTTATTGCGCTGCTCCCCGTTGTTCGGAGAGTTCACCGCAATTAAGGATTAACGCTGTCTTTCAACGATTTGCCTGGCTTGAACGCAACGGTGTTGCTGGCCTTGATTTTAACCGGCTCGCCGGTCTGCGGGTTTTTGCCGGTACGGGCGCCGCGGTGGCGTTGCAGGAAGGTGCCGAAGCCCACCAGCGTCACGCTGTCCTTGCGGTGCAGAGCGCCGGTGATTTCTTCGAGGACGGCGTTGAGTACGCGGTTGGCCTGCTCTTTGGTCAGATCTGCTTTTTCAGCGATTGCAGCGGCGAGTTCTGGTTTACGCATTAGTGAAGCCCCTTTGACGGTTTTTTGTTGTTATGTCCGTGCTGTTCTCGTTGGAACAGCGCCCAAGGCGCCGCAGGCTCTACTCTGCGGCAGACGTGAGTGAGAATGGCACGCGGATACCGGCGGCGCCAGTCTCCCCGCGACCTTTGTAGGGGCAAAAGCGGGGTGATTCCGACAGAACGACCGGTATTTACGCCAGCAGCGCCGGAAGCTGTTTGTTCAGGGCGAGTTTTTCCATCACCGCCGCGCCAGTCAGGGCATAACCGAGCAACTGGCCGTCGGAGCCATGACACACAGCCTTGATGTCGGCGCCCTGCCCTTCGACGGTCCAGACGCCTTCGCGGCCCCGTGGCGGCGGTGAAACGACCAACGGGCACACCGGGGTTTTCACGGTGATCGGCATCGGGCCGTAGCTCACTGCGGCAGGGTTTCCGGTGAGGGTTTGTGCCAGCGCACGCGCACCACTCATGAGGGGCATGACGTACAACAGATTGAGGCCATCGACCTCGGCACAGTCGCCCAAGGCGTAGATATTGGCGTGGGACGTTTTCAGATACCGGTCGACGACGACGCCGCGATTGACCTGCACCCCGGCCGCCGCTGCCAGATCAATGCGCGGGCGCAGACCGATGGCTGACACCACGACATCGCAGGCAATCACCTGACCGTCGGACAGATGCGCTTTTAGCCCGTCGGCGTCCTTTTCCAGGCGATTCAGTACCGGACCGAGGTGGAAACGCGCGCCCAGGCTTTCCAGCCCGGCCTGCACGGCTGCCGCAGCGGCCGGGTGCAGCAGCATCGGCATCACTTGCTCGCACGGTGCAACCAGCTGCACCTCGTAGCCGCCGAGGATCAGGTCGTTGGCGAATTCGCAGCCGATCAACCCGGCACCGAGCACCAGCACCCGCCGTTTGCCTTCGGCTGCCGCACGAAAACGCGCGTAATCCTCGAGATCATTGATCGGGAATACCAGATCAGCGCCATCGCCCTCGATCGGCACGCGTACGGTTTCCGCACCCCAGGCGAGGATCAGGTCGCGGTAGTACACCGCCTCTTCGCCAATCCACAGGCGCTTGTGGCCGGCGTCGATACCACTGATGCGCGTATGGGTGCGCACTTCGGCCTTCAACTGCTCGGCCATGGTGCCGGGTTCAGCCATGCTCAGGCCATCGGCGTCCTTGTTCTTGCCGAAACCGGTGGAGAGCATCGGCTTGGAGTAAGAGCGGCCGTCATCGGCGGTAATCAGCAGCAGCGGGGTTTCGCCATCGAGTTTGCGAAACTCCCGGGCCAGGTTGTAACCCGCAAGCCCGGTGCCTACGATTACGACAGGTGCGTTCATACCTTACTCCTTGGTTTTTCTCAGTTGATTTCGATCATTTCGAAGTCCATCTTGCCGACGCCGCAGTCCGGGCACAGCCAGTCTGCCGGTACATCTTCCCAACGGGTGCCCGGCGCAATGCCGTCATCCGGCCACCCCTCAGCTTCGTTGTAGATCAGGCCGCAGACGATGCATTGCCACTTTTTCATTCAGGTACTTCCTCAGGATTCAGGCTTTTGTCGGCGCGGACGGTCGATGGTGGTTGCGCTGCCATCCGGCTCAGGGCGTTTTGTACTGATGGTGCCGGGCAGATGCAAGCCTGTTCGGCGCAACGGCGACCCGGATCAATCAAATTCGCAGCACGCCATGTTAAGCTCGCCGCCTCATTTGCGGCCAATAATGACTCATTGTGCAACATTCAAATGCCTGCCCGGCCCCGCTCTGGCTGACTCAAAGCCGACTGACGCCCCTCCCCGATCCGTTGACCCTGGACTGGTTGTTCGACGAAGGCTCGCTGACCCGCCGCCTGACGCGGCTGTCCGATGACGGCTTCAGCGTCACGCCGTTGTTCGAAGGCTGGGACACTCTGCGCAGCGACGAATGCACCGCGCTGGATCTGGCCGAAGGCAGCGAAGGCTGGGTGCGTGAGGTGTATCTGCGCGGTCACGGCGAGGCCTGGGTGTTTGCCCGCAGCGTGGCGTCACGCGCCGCGTTGCAAGGTGATGGCTTGCACATGGACGAACTGGGCAGCCGCTCCCTGGGTGAGCTGCTGTTTTGCGATCACGCCTTCCAGCGCCGCGCCATCGAGGTCTGTCACTACCCCGAAGCGTGGTTGCCAGCCGCATCGAAAGCGCCGCAACTGTGGGGCCGCCGTTCGCGTTTCGACCGTGGCGCCCTGAGTGTGCTGGTCGCGGAAATTTTCCTGCCGAGCCTGTGGCGTGCCGCCCGCGCCCATCCGGAGAACTGCTGATGTACCAGAGCCTGCTCAAGTCCCTGAACCGCTTGAATCCGCGCGCCTGGGATTTCATTCAGCTGACGCGCATGGACAAGCCGATCGGCATTTACCTGCTGCTGTGGCCGACGCTGTGGGCGCTATGGATTGCCGGTAAAGGCTCGCCTTCGCTGGCCAATATCGTGATTTTCGTGCTCGGCGTGGTACTGACCCGTGCCGGTGGCTGCGTGATCAACGACTGGGCCGACCGCAAGGTCGATGGCCACGTCAAACGCACCGCGCAACGCCCGCTGGCCAGCGGCAAGATCAGTTCGAAAGAGGCGCTGGTGTTTTTCACGCTGCTGATGGGCGTGAGCTTCCTGCTGGTGCTGTGCACCAATGCACCGACGATCTGGTTGTCGCTGGGCGGCCTGGCATTGGCGTTCACCTACCCGTTCATGAAGCGCTACACCTATTACCCGCAAGTGGTGCTGGGGGCGGCGTTTTCGTGGGGCATGCCGATGGCGTTCACCGCCGAAACCGGCGAACTGCCCGCCGCCGCGTGGCTGCTGTGGATCGCCAATCTGTTGTGGACAGTGGGTTATGACACCTATTACGCAATGACCGATCGGGACGACGACCTGAAGATCGGCGTGAAATCCACGGCGATTCTGTTCGGCGATGCGGATCGGGTCATCATCCTGACCTTGCAGGCGCTGTCATTGGCTTGCCTGCTGCTGGCGGGGTCGAAGTTCGAGTTGGGGACGTGGTTTCATCTCGGCCTGTTGGCGGCGGCTGGGTGTTACGCGTGGGAATTCTGGTACACCCGCGATCGCGACCGGATGCGTTGCTTCAAGGCGTTTTTGCACAACCACTGGGCCGGGTTGGCGATTTTTGTCGGGATCGTGCTGGATTACGCGTTGCGCTGATCCGCAAAAACCTGTGGCAGCGAGCTTGCTCGCGAAAGCGTTGGGTCAGTTGCCACATAGGCTGACTGAGACGACGCCTTCGCGAGCAAGCTCGCTCCCACAGGGGATTTGCGTTTACTTGTGCTCGTGCACCACGTGCCACATCTCCTTCATGCCATCACCTTTCATTTCTCCAGGTTTTTCGTCCTTCATGAAGGTGTACAGCGGCTTGCCGTCATAAGCGTATTGCATCATCCCGTCATCGCGTTTGATGACCGTCCATTTGCCTTCAGCCTTGGCACCCGCCGGCGCCATCATCGGTGGCCAGTTCTTCGCGCAATCACCGTTGCACATCGACTTGCCGCCAGCGTCCTTGTCGAACGTGTAAACGGTCATGCCTTTGTGATCGACCATCATGCCGTCCTTCATCATGGCCGGTTCGGCGGCCATGGCCAGTCCAGGCAGAGTCAGGGCAGCAGCCATCAGCAGGGCTTTGAAAGAAGCAGTCATTTGCGTCATGGAAACCTTCTTTTGTGGTTGTCAGGATTCGGACTTAGAGCTTAGTCCAGGATCCCGCCGTCCGCCGGGCGACTAAAATACTGTCACACGACTGCAATAATTCCGTTATCTAATGCGGCGCAAGACAGTTAAATGACAAGAGGATTAAGGCATGGTTGGCAGGAGCATTCTGATCGTCGACGACGAAGCGCCCATTCGCGAAATGATCGCCGTTGCGTTGGAAATGGCCGGCTATGACTGCCTCGAGGCAGAGAACTCGCAGCAGGCACACGCCATCATCGTCGACCGCAAACCGGACCTGATCCTGCTCGACTGGATGCTGCCCGGCACTTCCGGCATCGAGCTGGCCCGACGCCTCAAGCGCGACGAGCTGACCGGGGACATCCCGATCATCATGCTCACCGCCAAGGGCGAAGAGGACAACAAGATCCAGGGCCTGGAAGTCGGCGCCGATGACTACATCACCAAACCGTTTTCGCCACGCGAACTGGTCGCGCGCCTCAAGGCTGTGCTGCGCCGTGCCGGCCCGACTGATGGCGAAGCGCCGATCGAAGTCGGCGGCCTGCTGCTCGACCCGATCAGCCACCGCGTGACCATCGACGGCAAACCGGCCGAGATGGGCCCGACCGAATACCGTCTGCTGCAATTCTTCATGACCCACCAGGAACGCGCCTACACTCGCGGGCAATTGCTGGATCAGGTCTGGGGCGGCAACGTCTATGTTGAAGAACGCACCGTCGACGTGCACATCCGACGCCTGCGCAAGGCCCTCGGCGATGCTTATGAAAATCTGGTACAAACCGTGCGCGGCACCGGCTACCGGTTCTCCACAAAAGCATAAAAACAGCTGCAAGCTTCTAGCTACAAGCGGCAAGAAACAGCGAGCCGCTCTGACTTGTAGCTTGCAGCTTGAAACTTGAAGCTGCGGCTAAGGACGCCCCCGTGAATCAAAACTGGCATGGCACCCTGATTCGCCACATGCTGTTGCTGGTCACCGCCTGTCTGGTGATCGGCCTGATCAGCGGCTATTACGGCTGGAGCCTCGCTGCCGGCCTGGGTCTTTACCTGGCCTGGACGCTCAAGCAACTGCTGCGCCTGCACGAATGGCTGCGCCTGCACCAACCCGATGAAGCACCGCCCGACGGCTACGGCCTGTGGGGCGAGGTGTTCGACAGCATCTACCACCTCCAACGCCGCGACCAACGGGTGCGCGGGCGCCTGCAAGCGGTGATCGACCGGGTGCAGGAGTCCACCGCCGCGCTGAAAGACGCGGTGATCATGCTCGACAGCGACGGCAACCTGGAATGGTGGAACCGTGCCGCCGAAACCCTGCTCGGCCTCAAGACCCCGCAGGACAGCGGCCAACCGGTGACCAACCTGGTACGCCATCCGCGCTTCAAGGAGTACTTCGAGCAGGAAAGCTACGCCGAACCGCTGGAAATCCCCTCGCCGACCAACGATCGCGTGCGCATTCAGCTGTACCTGACCCGCTACGGCAACAACGAACACCTGATGCTGGTGCGCGATGTCACGCGCATCCATCAGCTGGAACAGATGCGCAAAGACTTCATCGCCAACGTGTCCCACGAACTGCGCACGCCACTGACGGTGATCTGCGGCTACCTGGAAACCCTGCTCGACAACGTCGAGGACGTGAACCCGCGCTGGAGCCGAGCGCTGCAGCAGATGCAACAACAGGGCGGGCGCATGCAGACGCTGCTCAACGACCTGTTGCTGTTGGCGAAGCTGGAAGCCACCGATTACCCGTCGGACAACCAGCCAGTGCAGATCGACACGCTGTTGCAGTCGATCAAGAGCGACGCGCAACAGCTGTCCGGGCAGAAGAACCAGAACATCACCCTCGACGCCGACGGCAGAATCCTGCTCAAGGGCAGCGAGGCGGAACTGCGCAGCGCCTTCTCCAACCTGGTGTTCAACGCCGTGAAATACACCCCGGCCGAAGGCAACATCCGCATTCGCTGGTGGGGCGACGAGCAAGGCGCGCACCTGAGCGTGCAGGATTCCGGGATCGGTATCGACAGCAAACACCTGCCGCGCCTGACCGAGCGTTTCTATCGCGTCGACTCCAGCCGCAACTCCAACACTGGCGGCACCGGGCTGGGCCTGGCAATCGTCAAACACGTGTTGTTGCGCCACCGCGCGCGGATGGAGATCAGCAGCGTGCCCGGTCACGGCAGCACGTTCACCTGCCATTTCGCCCCGGCCCAGGTCGCTCAGGCACGGGCGATCAGCACTGCCGAGTAACGCCGGTCAGCACGCGCCACTAGGCAATCGCCAAGTCAGCCGCTACATTGGCTGACTTGCGTCTGCCTTTCAGGCGCGATTTTTTCTCTCTTACGAATCACACGGAACCCGCAAAACTCCATCATGGACCCTTCCCCTGGCTTGTCCCTCGCAACACTGTTCGCCGATTTCGGCATGATTCTTTTCGCTCTGATCCTGGTTTTGCTCAACGGCTTTTTCGTTGCGGCGGAATTCGCCATGGTCAAACTGCGCTCGACCCGGGTCGAGGCCATCGCCGACAAGAACGGCTGGCGCGGGCACATCCTGCGCACCGTGCACAGTCAGCTCGATGCGTACCTCTCGGCCTGCCAGCTCGGTATCACCCTCGCCTCCCTGGGCCTGGGCTGGGTCGGTGAGCCGGCGTTCGCGCACATTCTCGAACCGTTGCTGAGCGCAGTCGGCGTGCAATCGCCAGAGGTGGTCAAAGGCATTTCGTTCTTTACCGCGTTCTTCATCATCTCGTACCTGCACATCGTGGTCGGTGAGCTGGCGCCCAAGTCGTGGGCGATCCGCAAACCCGAGCTGCTGTCGCTGTGGACGGCGGTGCCGCTGTACCTGTTCTACTGGGCGATGTACCCGGCGATCTACCTGCTCAACGCCAGCGCCAACGCGATTCTGCGGATCGCCGGCCAGGGCGAACCCGGCCCGCACCACGAACACCATTACAGCCGCGAAGAACTGAAACTGATCCTGCACTCCAGCCGTGGCCAGGACCCGAGCGACCAAGGCATGCGCGTGCTGGCCTCGGCGGTGGAGATGGGCGAACTGGAAGTGGTCGACTGGGCCAACTCCCGGGAAGACCTGATCACCCTGGAATTCAACGCGCCGCTGAAAGAAATCCTGGCCATGTTCCGTCGCCACAAGTTCAGCCGTTACCCGGTGTACGACAGCGAGCGCCAGGAGTTCGTCGGCCTGCTGCACATCAAGGACCTGCTGCTGGAACTGGCGGCGCTGGACCACATTCCCGAGTCGTTCAACCTGGCTGAACTGACCCGTCCGCTGGAACGTGTGTCGCGACACATGCCGCTGTCGCAGCTGCTGGAGCAGTTCCGCAAGGGCGGCTCGCACTTCGCCGTGGTCGAGGAGGCTGACGGCAACATCATTGGCTACCTGACCATGGAGGACGTGCTGGAAGTACTGGTCGGCGATATTCAGGACGAACACCGCAAGGCTGAGCGCGGGATTCTGGCGTATCAGCCGGGCAAGCTGCTGGTGCGCGGCGATACGCCGTTGTTCAAGGTTGAACGCCTGCTGGGTATCGACCTGGACCACATCGAAGCCGAAACCCTCGCCGGGCTGGTCTACGAAACCCTGAAACGGGTGCCGGAAGAGGAAGAAGTGCTGGAAGTCGAAGGCCTGCGGATCATCATCAAGAAGATGAAAGGGCCGAAGATTGTGCTGGCCAAGGTGTTGATGCTGGATTGATGGCGGTTGCAGGGTAGCTTTTGTGGCGAGGGGATCTCTCCCCGTTGAACGGCAAAGCCGTCCCGAAACCATTGAATGCATCCCCTCAGGGATTGCGCGAATGCCGGATTCAGGGCCGCTACGCGCCCCAACGGGGATAAATCCCCTCGCCACCGTCGATCTCCACTGGATTTATTGCTTGCCCAACGCAAAGTTGGGCAACGCCCCCAGCGGTTGGTTGAACTGATACGGAATCGACACCAGCCCCGAGCCGTTGTTGCGCTGCACCACAAAGTGCAGGTGCGGGCCACTGCTGTTGCCGGTATTGCCCGACAGCGCCAGCGGACTGCCCACGGTCACCCGTTGCCCTTCGCGTACGCTTACCGACCCTTGCTTGAGGTGCAGATACACGCCCATGGTCCCGTCATCGTGCAGCACCCGGACGAAATTGCCGGAGGGATCCGTCCCGCGCCCGCTCTGTGAGTTCTCGATTTTCACCACCACCCCGGCCCGCGCCGCGATGATCTGTGTGCCGACCGGCATGGCGATGTCCATCGCATAGCGGTTCTTTGGCCCGAAGTGGCTGTACTGGCCTTCAGCGCCCTGACTCAGGCGGAACGGCCCGCCACGCCACGGCAGCGGATAGCGATAGCTCTGCGTCGCGCCAGCGGGGTCGCCCAAGGCATACTGGAATTGCGGCGTATACACCAACGGCTTGCCGCCGGTAATCGCCGTCAGCAGCGCCAGCCGCGTGTTGCTGCGTGCCGGCAGCACCCTGCGGATGGTTTGCGCCGGCGCGCCCCGCACATTGCTCATGCCGGTAAACGCCAGTGCCACCTCGACCGGCGCGTACAGATCATTGCGTACGAACACCACGTCACCGCCCTTCTGCTTCTTGATGTCGAGATAGACCTGCCGCTCCAGGCGCTCGACCATGCGGTCCTGAAACACGAACACCTGCGAGCCCTTGCTCGGACGGTCGCTGTACGAGACCACGCCGTTGGCATCGGTGGATTTGTAGATCGTCATGGCCACAGCCGAGGTGGAGGCCACGAAAAGACCACAGAAAAACAGCAGGCGCGCGAGCATGGGCAAGAGTCTGTCGAAGTAAGGCCTGGAAATGAGCCTAGCAGCTCAGACAGACCAGGCTAGTCGACAGATGTTTCAAATTGGCCAGCGCGGGAGATGGATGGTGCTTTTGATGACCCCATCGCCAGCAGCCTGGCTCCTATATTGGAATGCATTCCAGATGTAGGAGTGAGCCTGCTCGCGATAGCGGTGTATCAGTCGAAGAAGATCAAGCGCCCGGAACGAAGTGCTTCTGTGCCGTGCCGCGAGCGATCAGGCGGGAGATGTAGTCGAGCTTCTGCGCGTCCTGGTCGACGAAGCGGAAGGTCAGTTGCAGCCAGTCGCTGTCGGCTTTCTGCTCGTGGGCAACGATGGCGTGCAGGTAGCCATTGAGGCGGGCGATTTCGGCGTTGTCGCCCTGCTCCAGGTCGAGCACGGCGCTGTCGAGGATCTGCGGCAGGGTGTCGGTGCGCTTCACCACCAGC
Organism: Pseudomonas monsensis; assembly: GCF_014268495.2. NCBI lineage: Bacteria > Pseudomonadati > Pseudomonadota > Gammaproteobacteria > Pseudomonadales > Pseudomonadaceae > Pseudomonas > Pseudomonas monsensis. The sequence goes on from NZ_CP077087.1 coordinate 109,554, forward strand.
AACGCTTCCTTGATGCTCAGGGCCTTGATCACGCATTGCTGGTTGCCGCTCGGCAGACGCAATTGACCCTGGCCACGTCCGCCGGCCGGCGCTTTCGCGGCGGCCGGGGCCTGGACTGGCGGGCTGTTGAGCAAACCACGGGACGGCGCAGCAGCAGGCGCCGGAGCAGCGGCAGCAGGCTTGGCGAACGGGTTGACCGCAGCGGCTGCCGGAGCACCACCGACCACGGCAGGCTTGCCACCGGTCAATGCGCTCAGGGAGTCGTTGCCGAACGCCGAGTTCATCTTGGTCGGGGCGCTGTTCATCAGGGTGTCGAGCTTGCCGACCTTGTTCAGCGCCTGCTTGACCTTGGTCAGCAGTTGCTCGTTGGTGAACGGCTTGCTGACGTAGCCGGAAACACCGGCCTGAATCGCCTGCACGACGTTTTCCTTGTCGCCACGGCTGGTGACCATGATGAACGGCATGGTCTTGAGGTTGTCTTGCTCGCGGCACCAGGTCAGCAGTTCGAGACCGGACATTTCCGGCATTTCCCAGTCGCACAGAACCAGGTCGAACGCTTCCCTGGCCAGCATGGCCTGAGCCTTTTTGCCGTTGACGGCGTCCTCGGTGCGGATCCCCGGGAAGTAATTACGCAGGCACTTTTTCACCAGGTCACGAATGAACGAAGCATCGTCCACGACCAACACACTGATCTTGCTCATCCAACACCCCTATTAAAATCCCGGCAAGCATAACGCTGGCTGATGGCACATTGCCAAAACTCTTCAGTCACGCCGGGACTTTTCGTTCGCGGGTGCTGCTTTTTAATTCGGTTCTGCCCATGAAAAGCACAAACAAAAACGCCCGGCCAAAGGGCCGGGCGCTTTTCTCAGGCAATCTTACTTATCGTCAGCATCGCCCGGAACATTAGCGGTTTCGCCGCTTGTGCCTTCAACTTCTTCTTTCATGCGTTTGAGGCCCATGTGGCGCACGTCGGTGCCGCGCACCAGGTAAATGACCAATTCGGAGATGTTGCGTGCGTGGTCGCCGATGCGTTCCAGCGAACGCAGCACCCAGATGATGCTCAAGACCCGCGAGATAGAGCGCGGGTCTTCCATCATGTAGGTCGCCAGCTCGCGCAGCGCGGTCTTGTATTCGCGGTCGATGATCTTGTCGTATTGCGCCACCGACAACGCCAGATCGGCGTCGAAACGGGCAAACGCGTCCAGCGCATCACGCACCATGTTGCGCACCTGGTCGCCGATGTGGCGAACCTCGACGTAACCGCGTGGCGCTTCGCCTTCCTCGCACAGCTGGATGGCGCGACGGGCGATCTTGGTCGCTTCGTCACCGATGCGCTCCAGGTCGATCACCGACTTGGAGATGCTGATGATCAAGCGCAGGTCGGACGCCGCCGGCTGCCGACGGGCGAGAATGCGCAGGCATTCTTCGTCGATGTTGCGTTCCATCTGGTTGATCTGGTCGTCGATCTCGCGCACCTGCTGAGCCAGGCCGGAATCGGCCTCGATCAGCGCGGTGACCGCGTCATTGACCTGCTTCTCGACCAGCCCGCCCATAGCCAGCAGGTGGCTGCGCACTTCTTCCAGTTCGGCGTTGAACTGCGCGGAAATGTGATGGGTAAGACCTTCTTTAGAAATCATTGTTCGCTCCGCGAAAGTTGCAAGCTTCAAGCTGCAAGCTTCAAGCAGTTATGTATAAGTCCTGATATCGCACCGCATCTTTCTTGCGGCTTGCAGCTGTACGGCTAGCCGTAGCGACCGGTGATGTAGTCTTCGGTCTGCTTCTTCGCCGGATTGGTAAACAGCGTGTCGGTGTCGCCGAATTCCACCAGTTTGCCCATATACATGAACGCCGTGTAGTCGGACACCCGTGCAGCCTGCTGCATGTTGTGGGTCACGATGACGATGGTGAACTTGGACTTCAGCTCGTAGATCAGCTCTTCGACTTTCAGGGTCGAGATCGGGTCGAGGGCCGAGCACGGTTCGTCGAGCAGCAACACTTCCGGCTCAACCGCGATGGTACGGGCAATCACCAGACGCTGTTGCTGACCACCGGACAGACCCAGTGCCGACTCGTGCAGGCGATCCTTCACTTCGTCCCACAGCGCCGCGCCTTTCAACGCCCACTCGACCGCTTCGTCGAGAATGCGCTTCTTGTTGATGCCCTGAATGCGCAGACCGTAGACCACGTTTTCGTAGATGGTCTTGGGGAACGGGTTGGGCTTCTGGAACACCATGCCAACGCGACGACGCAGCTCGGCAACGTCTTCACCCTTGCGGTAGATGTTGTTGCCGTACAGGTTGATCGCGCCTTCGACACGGCAGCCGTCAACCAGGTCGTTCATACGGTTGAAGGTACGCAGCAGCGTGGATTTGCCGCAGCCCGACGGGCCGATGAAGGCGGTCACGCGCTGTTTCGGGATGTTCATGCTGACGTCGAACAGGGCTTGCTTCTCACCGTAGAACAGGCTCAGGCCCGGCACTTCGATGGCCACGGTTTCCTGTTCGAGGTTGAGGCTCTGCTTGTCGCGACCCAGGGCAGACATGTTGATGCCGTGGGTGTGTGTTTCGTGCTGCATGGTTCTCACTCCGTTCGTAGCTGCAAGCTTCTAGCTGCAAGCTGCAAGTTTGAGCAAAAGCGGCTTGTAGCTCGCCGCTTGTGGCTAATAGCTTTAGCTATCCAGTGCTTTGTATTTTTCGCGCAGGTGGTTGCGGATATACACCGCCGACAGGTTCAACGTGGCGATCACCAGCACCAGCAACAGCGCGGTGGCATACACCAGCGGACGTGCCGCCTCGACGTTCGGGCTCTGGAAGCCGACGTCATAAATATGGAAGCCCAGGTGCATGATTTTCTGGTCCAGGTGCAGATACGGGTAGTTGCCGTCCACCGGCAGCGACGGTGCCAGTTTCACCACACCCACCAGCATCAACGGCGCCACTTCACCGGCGGCGCGAGCCACGGCGAGGATCATGCCGGTCATCATCGCCGGGCTGGCCATCGGCAGAACGATCTTCCACAGCGTCTCGGCCTTGGTTGCACCCAGTGCCAGCGAGCCTTCACGAACGGTACGCGGGATACGCGCCAGACCTTCCTCGGTCGCCACGATCACCACCGGTACGGCCAGCAGCGCCAGGGTCAACGACGCCCAGAGCAGACCCGGTGTACCGAAGGTCGGCGCCGGCAATGCTTCGGGGAAGAACAGACGGTCGACCGAACCACCCAGCACGTAGACGAAGAAGCCCAGACCGAACACGCCGTAAACGATCGCCGGAACGCCGGCGAGGTTGTTCACCGCGATACGGATGATCCGCGTCAGAGTGTTCTGCTTGGCGTATTCACGCAGGTACACCGCCGCCAGCACGCCGAACGGGGTCACGATCATCGCCATGATCAGGGTCATCATCACGGTGCCGAAAATCGCCGGGAAGATCCCGCCTTCGGTGTTGGCTTCACGCGGGTCGTCGGAGAGGAATTCCCAGACCTTGCTGAAGTAGAAACCGATCTTGCTGAAAGTGCCCATGGCGTTCGGCTGGTAGGCGTGAACCACTTTGCCGAGGCTGATTTCGATTTCCTTGCCGTTGGCATCGCGGGCAGTCAGCGCGTCACGGTTGAACTGCGCGTGCAGGTCAGAGAGACGGGCTTCAATGTCCTGATAACGGGCATTCAGTTCGGCGCGCTCGGAGTCCATGTCCGCTTGTGCGGTGGCGTCGAGTTTGCCTTCCAGTTCCAGCTTGCGGCCGTGCAGACGGATGCGCTCCAGCCCTGCGTTGATCGCACCGATGTCAGTTTTTTCCAGCGACTTCAGTTGCGTAGCCAGACCGTTTACACGGTTGATCCGCGCTTGCAGCTCAGGCCATGCCGCTTCGCCTTCGGCGATCACCTTGCCGTCCTGTTTGACGTTGACCAGGTAGCCGTAGAAGTTGCCCCACTCACGGCGCTCCAGCGCCATCAGCTCCGGCGGATTTTTCTGGTCGGTCAGCCACTCGCCGACGATCCAGGTGAAGTCGTTGCCATTCAAGTCACGGTTACCGACCTTGATCAGCTCGCGGGTCATGAATTCCGGGCCCTGATCGGGCACCGGCAGGCCGGCGCTCTTCAAGCGGGCGCGGGGCACTTCTTCTTTCTGCACCACTTCGCCGATGACCAGGTGATTGGCCTGGCCCGGCACGTCGTAGCTGGCGTGGATCAGATCCGCCGGCCAGAAGTGACCCAGACCGCGCACGGCGATCACCGCCAGCAGGCCAATGGTCATGATGACCGCGATGGACACCGCGCCACCGCTGATCCAGACGCCCGGGGCGCCGCTCTTGAACCATCCATTCAGGGAGTTCTGTTTCACAGACTTCTACCTTTCTTAAAGCGACGAGTATTTCTTGCGCAGACGCTGACGAATCAGTTCTGCCAGGGTGTTCATGACGAAGGTGAACAACAGCAGCACCAGCGCCGAGAGGAACAGCACGCGGTAGTGGCTGCCGCCGACTTCCGACTCCGGCATTTCCACCGCGACGTTGGCGGCCAGGGTGCGCAGGCCTTCGAACAGGTTCATTTCCATGACCGGTGTGTTACCGGTGGCCATCAGCACGATCATGGTTTCACCGACCGCACGGCCCATGCCGATCATCAGCGCCGAGAAGATGCCCGGGCTGGCGGTGAGGATCACCACGCGGGTCATGGTCTGCCACGGCGTGGCACCGAGGGCCAGGGAGCCCAGGGTCAGGCCACGCGGTACGCTGAACACGGCGTCTTCAGCGATCGAGTAGATGTTCGGGATCACCGCGAAACCCATGGCCAGACCGACCACCAGAGCGTTGCGCTGGTCGTAGGTGATGCCCAGGTCGTGGGAGATCCACATGCGCATGTCACCGCCGAAGAACCAGTTCTCCATGAACGGACTCATGTACAGCGACAGCCAGCCCACGAACAGGATCACCGGAATCAACAGTGCACTTTCCCAGCCATCCGGCACCTTGAGGCGGATCGACTCAGGCAGGCGACTGAAGGTGAAACCGGCAACCAGAATGCCGATCGGCAACAGCATCAGCAGGCTGAAGATGCCCGGCAGATGCCCTTCCACATACGGTGCGAGGAACAGACCGGCGAAGAAACCGAGGATTACCGTCGGCATCGCCTCCATCAGTTCGATCACCGGCTTGACCTTGCGGCGCATGCCCGGGGCCATGAAGTAGGCGGTGTAGATTGCAGCGGCAACGGCCAGCGGTGCCGCCAGCAGCATCGCGTAGAACGCCGCTTTCAGGGTGCCGAAGGTCAGTGGCGAAAGGCTCAGTTTCGGTTCGAAGTCGGTGTTGGCCGCCGTCGATTGCCAGACGTATTTAGGCTCGTCGTAGTTCTCGTACCAGACCTTGCTCCACAGCGCGCTCCACGACACTTCCGGGTGCGGGTTGTCGAGCAGCAGCGGTTGCAGTTTGCCGCCGGCTTCGACGATCACCCGGTTGGCGCGCGGCGACAGACCGAACAGGCCCTGCCCTTCGGCCACGGGCTCGACCAGCAGCGTGCGGTGCGCAGTGCTGTGGAACACGCCGAGCTTGCCGGATGCATCGAGGGCAACGAAGCCTTTGCGGCGCTCTTCGGCAGTGATTTCAACGATCGGCGCAGTGCCCATCTGGAACGTGCGGATCTGCTTCAGGCGCAGCTCGCCATCGGTGTCACGGGCCATGAACCACTGGGCCAGGCCACCCTTGGAGTCACCGATGATCAGCGAGATACCGCCCACCAGCTGGGTGCTCGCAGTAACTTCGGCGTCAGCGTTTTCCAGCAGTTTGTAGCGACCGTTGAGGCTCTTGTCGCGCAGGCTGAACACGTCGGCCTGGGCACGCCCGTTGACCACGTACAGCCATTGCTGGCGCGGGTCGACGAAGATGTTTTTCACCGGCTCGGTCATCTGCGGCAGATCAATACGCTTCTGCTCGCTGGTGACTTCACCGGTCATCATGTTTTCTTCGCTGGTCAGCGACAGCACATTGAGTTGCGAACCGGTCGAGCCGACCAGCATCAGGGTCGAATCGGTGGCATTGAGGCTCACGTGCTCGAGCGCCCCGCCGTTTTCGTTCACCACGATCGGCGTGTTGCCGTACGGGTATTCGATGGCCGGGGAGATGGTTTTCTTGCCATCGGGGTAGCTGACTTTATAGGTGTGACGGAACACCAGCGCCTGACCGTTGGACAGGCCCACAGCCACCAGCGGATGACCTGGCTGATCTTCGCCGATGGAAGTTACGGTAGCGCCTGCCGGCAGCGGCAGATCGACGCGCTTCAATTCAGCGCCACTGTCGATATCGAAAAACAGCGCCTGGCCCTTGTCGGAAACGCGCATCGCCACCTGATTCTGCTCCTCGAGCGAAATCATCAGCGGCTTGCCGGCGTCCTGCATCCAGGCCGGGGTAATAGCATCTTTCGCGGTCAGGCTGGCACCCTGAAACAACGGGGCAACCACATAGGCGAGGAAGAAGAAAATCAGGGTGATGGCGGCCAGTACGGCAAGACCGCCGATCAGGACATACCAGCGGGTGAAGCGATCCTTGAGCGCGCGAATACGGCGCTTGCGTTGCAACTCAGGCGTATTGAAATCAATGCGCTTGGGGGGATTAGTAGTCATGTGGGAATTGGCCAGATCATTCATGCGCACACCCTAGCGATCCTGTATGACAGAAAGATGACAATGCAGTGACGCACCAAATCCACCGCCAACGGAGCTGGCAGAGGATCGAAAATTTGAGAGGTGTATAAAAGGCCGGTCTGCGGGCAGATCCGGCCTTTCACCTGAGTCCGAAGGGGTTCATCCCGGACTCAATTTGTTACTTCTTGGCGACAGCGCCGCCTTCCTGCAGACCCAGGTCAGCCAGGGCTTTGGCAGCAACCTTGGCTGGCAGTGGGATGTAGCCGTCTTTCACTACAACTTCCTGACCCTGTTTCGACAGAACCAGTTTCACGAACTCGGCTTCCAGCGGGGCCAGAGGCTTGTTCGGGGCCTTGTTGACGTAAACGTAGAGGAAGCGCGACAGCGGGTACTTGCCGTTCAGGGCGTTTTCTTCGGTGTCTTCGATGAAGTCAGTGCTGCCCTTCTTCGACAGCGCAACGGTTTTCACGCTGGCAGTCTTGTAACCGATGCCCGAGTAACCGACGCCGTTCAGCGAGGAGCTGATCGACTGCACGACCGACGCCGAACCTGGTTGTTCGTTGACGTTCGGCTTGTAGTCGCCTTTGCACAGGGCTTCTTCTTTGAAGTAGCCGTAGGTGCCGGATACCGAGTTACGACCGAACAGCTGCACCGGCTTGTTGGCCAGATCGCCGGTCACGCCCAGGTCGCCCCAGGTTTTGACGTCGGCTTTGGCGCCGCACAGACGAGTGGACGAGAAGATCGCGTCAACCTGTTCCATGGTCAGGTGCTGGATCGGGTTGTCCTTGTGCACGAATACCGCCAGGGCGTCGACAGCCACCGGGATAGCGGTTGGCTTGTAGCCGTACTTCTGTTCGAAGGCCGCCAGTTCGGTGTCCTTCATCTTGCGGCTCATCGGGCCCAGGTTGGAGGTGCCTTCGGTCAGCGCAGGTGGCGCAGTGGCGGAGCCAGCGGCCTGAATCTGGATGTTGACGTTCGGGTATTCTTTTTTGTAGTTCTCAGCCCACAGGGTCATGAGGTTGGCCAGAGTGTCGGAACCAACGCTGGACAAGTTGCCCGAAACACCGGTGACCTTGGTGTAAGCCGGAATTGCCGGGTCAACGCCAGCGGCTACCGCGTGGGCAGTCGCAACGCCAGCAGCGACAAAAGTCATTGCCGCCATCAAACGCTTCAGTTTCATGCCTTACTCCTAGCAGATAGGGGGTGTTAATTCGGGGCCAAGTATTAGCAGGCCGTGTGAACACTCTATGGCTGAAATATGACAATTGGATGAAAGGCCAGCATCCGGTTTCTACTGAATGATTCGAGTGGTCCCAATCGCGAGCAGGCTCACTCCTGCAATTGAAATACATTCCAACCGTAGGAGTGAGCCTGCTCGCGATGGCGTCAGAACAGCCGCTGCAGAATCGGAATCAGCGGCCCTTCTTCCAGAGCCACGCTCCGACCAGAATCCCCATCGTGCAAAGGACGGCCACATAGTAGGCCGGCCCCATCGCGCTTTCTTTAAGCAACAGGCTGACCACCATCGGCGTCAGACCACCGAAGATCGCGTACGCCACGTTGTACGAGAACGACAACCCGCTGAAGCGCACCACCGGCGGGAACGCCTTGACCATCACGTACGGCACCGCACCGATGGTGCCGACCAGCAGACCGGTCAGGGCATACAGCGGGAACAGCCAGTTCGGGTGATCGGCGAGGCTGTGATAGAAGGTCCAGGAGCTGATCAGCAAGCCCAGACTGCCGAAGACAAACACCCGGCCAGCGCCAAAACGGTCCGCCAGGGCACCGGAGATGATGCAGCCAACGCTCAGGAACACGATCGCCAGGCTGTTCGATTGCAGGGCCACCGTAGGCGAGAAGTGATAGACCGTCTGCAGCACGGTCGGCGTCATCAGGATCACCACGACGATGCCGGCCGAGAGCAACCAGGTCAGCAGCATCGAGATCGCGATCGCCCCGCGATGGTCACGCAGTACGGCACGCAGCGGCACTTCTTCAGCCAGCGCCTTGCGCAGTTGCAGTTCGGCGAACACTGGCGTCTCGTGCAGCCAGCGGCGCAGATACACCGAAAACAGGCCGAACACACCGCCAAGCAGGAATGGGATCCGCCAGGCGTAGTCCGCGACTTCCACCGGCGTATAAAGGCTGTTGATCGCCGTGGCGACCAGCGAACCGAGTAAAATACCGGCCGTCAGGCCGCTGGTGAGCGTGCCACAGGCATAGCCGATGTGCTTTTGCGGCACGTGTTCGGAAACGAAGACCCAAGCCCCCGGCACTTCCCCGCCAATCGCCGCGCCCTGAATCACCCGCATCAACAGAAGTAGGATCGGTGCCCACAGGCCGATCTGCGCGTAAGTCGGCAGCAGCCCCATGATCAGGGTCGGCACGGCCATCATGAAAATGCTCAGGGTGAACATTTTCTTGCGGCCCAGCAGGTCGCCGAAGTGCGCCATGACGATGCCGCCCAGCGGACGGGCCAGGTAGCCGGCGGCGAAAATGCCGAAGGTCTGCATCAGGCGCAGCCACTCGGGCATGTCGGCCGGGAAGAACAATTTGCCGACCACGGTGGCAAAGAAGACGAAGATGATGAAATCGTAGAACTCCAGCGCACCGCCCAGGGCCGATAGCGACAAAGTCTTGTAGTCATTGCGGGTCAACGGTCGTGCGGGTTGCTCGGGCTGCGCGAGGCTCGAAGGCGCTGTGGTCATGGCAAGGGCTTCTCTTATAGTCGGATCTGCCGCCACAACAACGCTGGCTGTGGCTTGGGCAGGTTCGGCACCATAGCAAATTGTTCGAAAAAGCACATAGAGGCGCGTATTTGACGGTCAAAATGAGAACCGGATGGTCGTCGCGGAGTCTACCGACCGATATACTCGCAACCTTGCTCCGGTTTGTAGGGGGTTGCTGTGCGAAAACGTCGTTGGTCGCCTTGGTGCGTGGATCCAGCCGCTTTCGCAGAGTTTCCCTTTAGGCGCCTATGGAAAACGTGACGAACGCAGTATGTTCGGTGCTGAATCGTTTTTCCTGAAGACGGCTACCACCAGCAATACCAACGAAGAGTCACGGGTCAGAGGCACCCCCGGCATGATAGAGCTCGAACAAGAAGATCCGATCCCGCAAGGCGACCTGGCCCTGCAAATCACCGCACTTCCCCGCGAAACCAACGGCTTTGGCGATATTTTCGGCGGCTGGCTGGTGGCGCAGATGGATTTGGCCGGCACGGCAATGGCCAGCCGTGTCGCGGGCGGCCGCGTAGCGACAGTTGCCATTGATCGCATGGCGTTCCTCGTGCCCGTGGCCGTCGGCGCACAGCTGTCCTTTTATACCCAGACCCTGGAAATCGGCCGAAGCTCGATCCAGATGATGGTCGAGGTGTGGAGCGACGATCCGCTGTCCAGCGAGTGGCGTAAAGTCACTGAAGCGGTGTTCGTCTTCGTCGCCATCGACGGCAGCGGCCGCACCCGTTCGGTACCGCCACGCGCACGTTAAACCTCGCGACCGTTTTGCGGTCGATAGTCGTCCCAAGTGTCTGATCGAGAGTTGTCCCATGAACACGCCCAACGTTGAAGCCGTGAAACTGGATGAACTGAACTGCTGGCGCATCCGCCACGGTCAGGCCGAAGTGCTGGTGGCCCAGCAAGGCGCGCACATCCTCAGTTATCAGATCGACGGCCAGCCGCCGATCATCTGGCTCAACGACAAGGCTGTGTTCAAGACTGGCAAGAGCATCCGCGCCGGCGTGCCGGTGTGCTGGCCGTGGTTCGGCAAGTTCGAACGCAACCCGCAGAGCGTGCAGGCCATGTACACCGGTGAGCAACCGGCACCCGCGCACGGTCTGGTGCGGGCGATGGATTGGGCGTTGGGCGGCATCGAATCGGAGGCAGACGGCGTCAAGGTCGAGTTCAAGCTGCCCGACACCGAAGGTGGCCTGCCTGGCTGGCCGCATGAGGTCGACCTGACCCTGACCCTGCATTTGTCCGAACAACTGAGCTTCAGCCTGACCAGCCACAACCGTGGCAGTGACACCGTCAGCCTGAGTCAGGCGCTGCACACCTATTTCGCCGTCAGTGATGTGCGCAATGTGCACGTCGATGGCGTGGATGGCTTGAATTACATCGAGACGCTGGATGACTGGAAGACCCTCAGCCAGCAAGGCAATCTGCATTTTGCCGGTGAAACCGACCGCATCTACCTCGACGCTCCGCCGCAACTGAGCATCGTCGACCCGGCCTGGGAACGGCGCATTGTGCTGACCGCTACAGGTTCGCGCACGGCGGTGATCTGGAACCCGTGGATCGACCGCGCAGCGGCGCTGGCGGACATGGACAACGATGGCTGGCAGCGCATGCTGTGCATCGAGACGGCGAATGTGATGGATGACATCGTGAGCCTGGCGCCGGGCGCGAGCCACACCATGGGCGTCAGTGTCGGCAGCCAACCGCTTTAAGCTACACCCGATAAAACTGTGGGAGCGAGCTTGCTCGCGAAAGCGTCGTATCAGTCAACTTCAATGTGACTGAGAGATAGCATTCGCGAGCAAGCTCGCTCCCACAATTGTTTTGTATAGGTCCTACAGATCAGATTCCTGCACCACCCGCACCTTGTCCGCTTCCAGCGCATACGCCGCATCGGCCAGATCATTGCTGACCTTCTCGATCTTCAGCGTGCCGGTCACCCACAGCGGCGTGTAGATGTCATCGAGCTTCAAGCCTTTTGGATAACGCACCAACACCAGTTGATTCGGCGGCGGTGGCGGCACGTGGATGCACGCGCCCGGATACGGCACGAGGAAGAACAGCGTGCTGCGGCCCTTGGCGTCGGATTCCAGCGGCACCGGGTAACCGCCAATGCGGATGTGCTTGTCGTTCATCGACGCCACGGTCTTGGTCGAATACATCACCGCCGGCAGGCCCTTGGCCTGTTTCATCCCGCCCTTCTCGGTGAAGGTGCCGGTGGCTTCCGGGGAGTTGTGGTCGATTTCGGGCATGGCCTCGAGGGCCTTTTGGTCCGACTTGGGCATCAGTTCCAGCCAGTCGGTTTCCGGCAGTTCGCCGGCGTGGGCCAAACCGCTGCCCAGAATAAGGAGAGTCAACAGAAGACGGCGCATGAAGGTGCTCGGTCAAGAAAGGAAGGTACATTGAATCGCCGAGCATTCTAGCCCTCCCCGCCGGTTTGGCAGAGAGGGCTTTGTCGCTTTGGATCAGTTCTTTCTGATCAGACCGTAGATCACCAGCAACACGATGGCGCCGACCAGCGCGCCGATGAAACCTGCGCCCTGACCTGCCTGATAGATGCCCAGAGCCTGGCCGCCATAAGTGGCTGCCAACGAACCGCCGATACCGAGCAGGATGGTCATGATCCAGCCCATGCTGTCATCGCCCGGTTTCAGGAAGCGTGCCAGCAGGCCGACGATCAAGCCGATAAAGATGGTTCCGATAATTCCCATGGCATTTCCCTCTGAATAGTAGATATGCGAAGCCTAGTCAGACTTTGGCATCCTGCCATCAGAGAACGGCGGCCCCTGAATGGTTCCGCCGCTGCCAGATGAAACTGTCGTTACTCGGCGATCAGCGCTTCGACCTTGACGATCTGCGCCTGCAGCGTGGCCATGTCGGCGCAGCGCAGGTTGGCGTGACCGACCTTGCGCCCGGCCTTGAAGGCTTTGCCGTAGTGATGCAGATGGCAATCTTCGATGGCGATGACTTTCTCCACCGGCGGCACCACGCCGATGAAGTTGAGCATCGCGCTCTCGCCGACCTTGGCCGTCGAACCCAGCGGCAGGCCGGCCACGGCGCGCAGGTGGTTTTCGAACTGGCTGCACTCGGCGCCTTCGGTGGTCCAGTGCCCGGAGTTGTGCACGCGCGGGGCGATTTCGTTGGCCTTGAGGCCACCGTCGACTTCAAAGAACTCGAACGCCATCACGCCCACATAGTCGAGCTGCTTGAGGACGCGGCTGGAGTAGTCTTCGGCCAGCGCCTGCAACGGGTGATCGGTACTGGCCACCGACAGCTTGAGGATGCCGCTGTCGTGGGTGTTGTGCACCAGCGGATAGAACTTCGTTTCGCCATCGCGGGCACGCACGGCGATCAGCGAGACTTCACCGGTGAACGGCACGAAGCCTTCCAGCAGGCAGGCAACGCTGCCCAGCTCGGCAAAGGTGCCGACCACGTCTTGCGGCGTGCGCAGGACTTTCTGACCCTTGCCGTCGTAACCCAGGGTGCGGGTTTTCAGCACGGCCGGCAGACCGATGGAAGCCACGGCGGCCTCCAGGTCAGCTTGCGATTGAATGTCGGCGAAGGCCGGGGTCGGGATCCCCAGGTCCTTGAACATGCTCTTCTCGAACCAGCGGTCGCGAGCGATGCGCAGGGCTTCGGCGCTCGGGTACACCGGGACGAACTGCGAGAGGAACGCCACGGTTTCCGCGGGGACGCTTTCGAACTCGAAAGTCACCAGATCGACTTCGTCGGCCAGTTGCCGCAGATGATCCTGATCGCCGTAATCGGCCCGCAGGTGTTCGCCCAATGCGGCCGCACAGGCGTCCGGCGCAGGGTCGAGGAAAGCGAAGTTCATGCCCAGCGGAGTGCCCGCCAGCGCCAACATGCGACCCAACTGGCCGCCACCGATTACACCGATCTTCATCTCAACAACCTCAGGCAATACGTGGGTCTGGATTGTCCAGGACGCTGTCTGTCTGCTCGGCACGGAAGGTTTTCAGTACCGCGTGGAACTGTGGATGCTTGGCACCGAGGATGCTCGCCGAGAGCAGCGCGGCGTTGATCGCGCCAGCCTTGCCGATGGCCAGGGTGGCGACCGGGATGCCCGCGGGCATCTGCACGATCGACAGCAGCGAATCGACGCCCGAGAGCATGGCCGATTGCACGGGTACGCCCAGCACCGGCAGGTGGGTCTTGGCCGCACACATGCCTGGCAGGTGGGCTGCGCCCCCGGCACCGGCGATGATCACCTCAATGCCGCGGCCTTCGGCCTCTTCGGCGTACTGGAACAGCAGATCCGGGGTACGGTGGGCAGAAACCACCTTGACCTCGTACGGGATGCCGAGCTTTTCCAGCATATCGGCGGTGTGGCTAAGGGTGGACCAATCGGACTTGGAGCCCATGATCACGCCAACCAGTGCACTCATCGTCGCGCCTCTTCTCTCTGGGCGCCCGCAGGCGCGTCAAAAACAACAAGCCACGCAGATTGCGTGGCTTGATTGTACGAAAAATGGCCGGACGTACCGGCCGAAGGCCGCGCAGTATACCGCAAAGAAAGCAATAAACAGCCCCCTTCGCGACCATCTGTCATCTACCGCAAAAGCCCGGTTTTATTGACCTGAAGGTCAGCCGACAAACACCACAAATCCCTTGTGGGAGCGAGCTTGCTCGCGAAGAGGGAGTGTCAGGCAACATTGATGTTGTCTGGCACACCGCTTTCGCGAGCAAGCTCGCTCCCACAGGGGCTGCGGGTCGGTTCAAGAGTTTTGGGCAGCGCCGCCTTCAAGCTTGCGCCACAGCAGGCGCACGTTGGCTTTGCGCACCAGCGCGCAGCGGTATAAGCGGATCTCCAGCGGCACATGCCATTGCGGGCCGCCGCACACCACCAGTTCGCCGCGAGCCAGTTCGGCGCGCACACTCAGTTGCGGCACCCAGGCGATACCCAGCCCCTCTAGCGCCATACTTTTCAGGCTGTCGGCCATGGCCGTTTCGTAGATCGTGGTGAAACGCAGCTGACGCTGACGCAGCAAGCCGTTCACCGACCGCCCAAGAAATGCCCCGGCGCTGTAAGCCAGCAACGGTACGCTGGCGTCGCCTTCCAGATCGAACAGCGGCTTGCCCTCGGCATCCGCCGCACACACCGGCAGCATCTCGGTCTGGCCCAGGTGCAGCGACGGGAAAATCTCCGGGTCCATCTGCATCGCCGCGTCCGGGTCGTAGAATGCCAGCATCAAATCGCAGCCACCTTCGCGCAGCGCATGCACCGCGTCGCCGACGTTGGTCGCAACCAGCCGTGTGGCGATGTTCAAACCTTCGTTGCGCAGTTGCGCGATCCAGCGCGGGAAGAAGCCCAGCGCCAGCGAGTGCGCGGCCGCGACTTGCATCACTTCGCCCTGCCCGCCTTCCAGATGATGCAGGTGGCGCAGCACTTCACCGAGTTGCTCGACCACGGTGCGCGCGGTCACCAGAAACAACTGCCCCGCCGCCGTCAGTTCGACCGGCGTGCGCGAGCGATTGACCAGCGTCAGCCCCAATGCAGCTTCAAGGCTGCGGATCCGCCGACTAAATGCCGGTTGCGTCACGAAGCGCCGTTCGGCCGCTTGCGAGAAGCTGCGGGTGGCGGCCAGAGCACTGAAGTCTTCGAGCCATTTGCTTTCCAGATTCATCACGTCCTCCCGGACACGCACCAAAACGGGTCACACGTCTGCCGCGCACGCGGCGTCACACGGGCATTATGCCGAATGTGCATAGGGCAGTGCTGAACAGCATTGGCCCAAAAATTCCCACAAGCCTAGCATTCGCAGCGTTCCGGCACAGACCGGGTCCATATCGAGATGATTTCTATCATGTCCTCCGCTGCATCTTTCCGCACAGAAAACGACCTGCTTGGCGCCCTCGAAGTACCGGCTCAAGCGTATTACGGCATCCAGACCCTGCGAGCGGTGAACAACTTCCGTCTCTCCGGCGTTCCGATTTCGCATTACCCGAAACTGGTTGTCGGTCTGGCGATGGTCAAACAGGCCGCCGCTGACGCCAACCGCGAGTTGGGTCACCTGAGCGAAGCCAAGCACGCTGCCATCAGCGAAGCCTGTGCCCGATTGATCCGCGGTGATTTCCACGAAGAGTTCGTGGTCGACATGATTCAAGGTGGCGCCGGTACCTCCACCAACATGAACGCCAACGAAGTGATCGCCAACATTGCGCTCGAAGCAATGGGTCACCAGAAAGGCGAGTACCAGTACCTGCACCCGAACGACGACGTCAACATGGCGCAGTCGACCAACGACGCTTACCCGACCGCAATCCGTCTGGGCCTGCTGCTGGGTCACGACACCCTGCTGGCCAGCCTCGACAGCCTGATTCAGGCGTTCGCGGCCAAGGGCAAAGAGTTCGATCACGTCCTGAAAATGGGCCGTACCCAGCTGCAAGACGCCGTGCCGATGACCCTCGGCCAGGAATTCCGTGCCTTCGCCACCACCATGGGTGAAGACCTGGCCCGTCTGAAGACGCTGGCCCCGGAACTGCTGACTGAAGTGAACCTGGGTGGCACTGCCATCGGTACCGGCATCAACGCCGACCCGCGTTATCAAGCGCTGGCGGTACAGCGTCTGGCACTGATCAGCGGTCAACCGGTAGTGCCGGCGGCCGACCTGATCGAAGCGACTTCCGACATGGGCGCCTTCGTGCTGTTCTCCGGCATGCTCAAGCGCACTGCGGTCAAGCTGTCGAAGATCTGCAACGACCTGCGCCTGCTGTCCAGCGGCCCGCGCACCGGCATCAACGAAATCAACCTGCCAGCGCGTCAGCCAGGCAGCTCGATCATGCCCGGCAAGGTCAACCCGGTGATTCCGGAAGCCGTTAACCAGGTGGCCTTCCAGGTCATCGGTAACGATCTGGCGCTGACCATGGCAGCCGAAGGCGGCCAACTGCAGCTGAACGTGATGGAGCCTTTGATCGCTTTCAAGATCTTCGACTCGATCCGCCTGCTGCAACGCGCCATGGACATGCTGCGCGAGCACTGCATCGTCGGCATCACCGCCAACGAAGCCCGCTGCCGCGAACTGGTCGAACACTCGATCGGTCTGGTCACCGCGCTGAACCCGTACATCGGCTACAAAAACGCCACCCGCATCGCCCGTATCGCCCTTGAAAGCGGCCGCGGCGTGCTGGAACTGGTGCGCGAAGAAGGTCTGCTCGACGAAGCCAGTCTCGCCGACATCCTGCGCCCGGAAAACATGATTGCTCCGCGTCTGGTTCCGCTCAAAGCCTGAGCCGACGCGTTACGTGTAGCACCGCTCACCAGGTCGAGGGACTAGACACCTCTCACCTTTTGAGGGCTTGGGGATTTGTCTCCAAGCCCTTTTTTTTAACTGTTGGAAAGGACAAAT
Source organism: Pseudomonas monsensis (assembly GCF_014268495.2). Lineage (NCBI taxonomy): Bacteria > Pseudomonadati > Pseudomonadota > Gammaproteobacteria > Pseudomonadales > Pseudomonadaceae > Pseudomonas > Pseudomonas monsensis. Next base: position 126,296 of record NZ_CP077087.1, read on the forward strand.
GTCTTCTGTAGGAGTGAGCCTGCTCGCAATGAACGATTACGCGGTGAGCCTGCAAAACCGCAGCGTCTGCATCGCGAGCAGGCTCACGCCTACAAAAGCCCGGCGCCGGTAACGCCGGGTGTTTCAAAGCTTCGTTTCGTCGCTTGCACCACAACCGTGCAGACGGGCGCCGCACTGATCGGTATAGTGCCGCCCCTCTTCGCGTGAGCGGTCGTCGGTAACGAGGCCATAACCCATGCGAAACCCGAACTAATAACAAACCCGCGAAATAGCTCCGGGACGAAACCATCGCCTCTCCTGTCGTGCCGCGTGCACACCGGCGTAACACGATGTTTCCGACCGTCCAGCATTTGCTCACACAAAAAACAGCGAGGAAAAATCCATGCTCGAAGTCATTAACGACTTCCTCTCAGGGAAAGTACTGATCGTGCTCATTGTCGGGCTCGGTAGTTACTTCACGATTCGCTCGCGTTTCGTTCAACTGCGGCACTTCTTCCACATGTTCGCGGTGTTCCGCGACAGCCTGAAAAGCAGCGGCGGGCAACTCAGCTCGTTCCAGGCCCTGATGCTCAGCCTTGCCGGCCGTGTCGGTGCAGGCAACATCGCCGGTGTCGGCATCGCCGTGACCCTCGGTGGTCCGGGTGCGGTGTTCTGGATGTGGGTGACCGCACTGGTCGGCATGTCCAGCAGCTTCTTCGAATGCACCCTGGCTCAGGTGTACAAGCGCGCCGATGGCGACGGCCTGTACCGCGGCGGCCCGGCCTACTACATCCAGCATGGCCTCAAGCTGAAAGGCATGGCGGTAGTGTTCTCGATCCTGCTACTGGTCACCTACGGCTTCGCCTTCATTGGCCTGCAGTCCTACACCGTGACCCACTCGCTGCAGAACGCCTTTGCCTTCGACCCACGCCAAACCGGTATCGTCCTGGCGGTGCTGCTGGCCATCACCTTCATCGGCGGCATCAAGCGTATCGCCGCAGTGTCTGACCTGCTGGTACCGGTCAAGACCCTGGCCTACATCGGCGTGACCCTGTACGTGATCGGCACCCAGATCGAACACGTGCCAGCCATGCTGGAAACCATCTTCAAGAGCGCCTTCGGTCTCGACCCGGCCTTCGGCGGCCTGCTGGGCAGCGCCATTGTCATGGGCGTGAAGCGTGGCGTGTTCGCCAACGAAGCGGGCCTGGGCAGTGCGCCGAACGTCGCCGCAGTGGCCTCCGTCAAGCACCCGGGCGCTCAGGGCGTGGTTCAGGCCTTCAGCGTGTTCCTCGACACTTTCGTGATCTGCACCTGCACCGCGCTGCTGATCCTGTTGTCGGGCTTCTACACCCCGGGCTTCGAAGGTGACGGCATCGTCCTGACCCAGAACTCGCTGGCCGCCGTGGTCGGTGACTGGGGCCGCATCTTCGTCAGCGTCGCGCTGTCGCTGTTCGTCTTCACCTGCATCCTCTACAACTACTACCTGGGCGAGAACAGCCTGCAGTTCCTTACCCGCAACCGCGCCGCACTGATGATTTTCCGCGGTCTGGTCCTGGCGCTGGTGGTATGGGGTTCGATGCAGGATCTGTCGACCGTGTTCGCCTTCGCCGACATCACCATGACCTGCCTGGCCTTCGTCAACCTGATGGCCCTGGCCATGCTGTTCAAGGTCGGCATGCGCGTGATGCGCGACTACGACGAGCAGCGCCGCGCCGGCGTCAAGCAGCCCGTGTTCGACTCCAGCAAATTTGCCGATCTGGACCTGGACCTGAAAGCCTGGCCGACCGACGCGCCAGCCGCCGGCAAGACCGACGTCGAGCCGCAAGGCGTGCCTGCAGCGCAACGCTGACAGGTGAATGACGGGCGCATCCCCTGCGCCCGTCAGTTATTGTGATGCAATAACTTGTAGGCGCGAGCCTGCTCGCGATAGCGGTTGATCAGTCAACATTAATGTTGAATGGGATGCCCCCTTCGCGAGCCGGCTCGCTCCCACAAGGACCTCATCCTTTCGGAGAATCCCCATGAATTCGTCGACCTACCCCGCCGCTCAACACGTCATGGTGCTCTACACCGGGGGCACCATCGGCATGCAGGCCAGTGCCAACGGCCTGGCTCCGGCGTCCGGTTTCGAAGCCCGCATGCGCGACTACCTGCACAGCCAACCCGAGCTGGTGGTGCCGCAGTGGCGCTTCCGGGAAATGTCGCCGCTGATCGACAGCGCCAACATGACCCCGGCCTATTGGCAGCAACTGCGTGAAGCGGTGGTCGATGCCGTGGACGTGCAAGGCTGCGACAGCGTGCTGATCCTGCACGGCACCGACACCCTGGCCTACAGCGCCGCCGCGATGAGTTTCCAGTTGCTCGGCCTCCACGCACGCGTGTGCTTCACCGGCTCCATGCTGCCGGCGGGCGTCACTGACAGCGACGCCTGGGAAAACCTCAGTGGCGCGCTGGTCGCCCTCGGCCAGGGCCTGGCGCCAGGCGTGCACCTGTACTTCCACGGCGAACTGCTGGCCCCGACCCGCTGCGCGAAAGTACGCAGCTTCGGCCGGCATCCGTTCAAGCGCCTGGAACGTCAGGGTGGCGGCGTGAAAGCTACGGCGATCCCCGCAGCGCTGAACTACAACCAGCCCAGACAATTGGCGAATGTCGCGGTGCTGCCGCTGTTCCCCGGCATCAGCGCCGGGATTGTCGACGGCCTGCTCGACGGCGGCATCCAGGGCCTGGTGCTGGAATGCTACGGCAGCGGCACCGGTCCGAGCGACAACGCCGAGTTCCTCGCCAGCCTCGGCCGTGCGCGGGATAAAGGTGTGGTGGTGGTCGCGGTCACGCAGTGCCATGAAGGCGGCGTCGAGCTGGACGTTTACGAGGCCGGCAGCCGCTTGCGTGGCGTGGGCGTGTTGTCCGGTGGCGGCATGACCCGCGAGGCGGCGTTCGGCAAGTTGCAGGCGCTGCTCGGTGCCGGTCTGGAAACGGCTGAAGTGCGGCGTCTGATCGAACTCGACCTCTGCGGCGAACTGATCTGACACAACGCAATACCCTGTAGGAGTGAGCCTGCTCGCGATAGCGGTCTGTCAGTAAACCCTGGGGTGACTGACAGACCGCTATCGCGAGCAGGCTCACTCCTGCATTTTGATCGTTGTCCGGCATGCAACTTGCTGCGCTCCAGCCATCCCCAAGGCTGGAAGATCCTATGCTGCACTCCCACCTCACCACCCTCAACGCCGTCTCGCTGGTGCTTAACACCTTCAAGGATCAGGGCCTGTCCAGTGACGCCCTGCTCACGGGCAGCGGCATCAGTGCGGCGGATCTGGCCCGCGCCGACACGCGCATCACCACCAATCAGGAAATGCAGGTCTGCGCCAACGCCGTGGCCCTCAAGCATGACATCGGCCTCGAACTGGGCCGGCGCATGCACGTGTCCTGCTACGGCATCCTCGGTTACGCACTGCTGACCTGTGCCACCTTCGGTGACGCTTTGCGTCTGGCGATCCGTTATCCGGCGCTGCTGGGAACACTTTTTGAACTGAGTCTGGAAGAGGATGGCGAGCGGGTCTGGTTCGTCGCCGCCGATTATCGCGAGAGCCCGGCGATGGCGGTGTTCAATGCCGAGTTCTGCCTGGTGTCGCTGAAGGTGATTTGCGACGACCTGCTCGGACATCCACTACCGCTGCTGGCGACGCGATTCGAGCATGATGCGCCGGACTATCGCGACAGTTATGCCGAACACTTCGCCAGTGCGCTGCACTTCGCTGCCAAGGACAACGCCTTCGCGTTCGACCGCCGCTGGCTCGAGCAACCACTGCCGCTGGCCGACGTCATCACCCATCAGGCGATGGCTGAACGTTGCCGCAAGCAGAACCTTGAATTCACCGGGCGTCAGGCGTGGCTGGGGCGCATCCGCCACTTGCTCAGCACCCAGCTGAATGCCGCGCCGGGACTGGAAGGCCTGGCCCACCAGATGAAGTGTTCGCCACGCACCCTGCGCCGCCACCTCAAGGACATGGGCAGCAGTTATCAGGAGTTGCTGGATGAGCTGCGTTTCGAGCGCGCCAAGCAGATGTTGTGTGAGGATCAGTTGCCGATCTACCGCATCGCCGAAACTCTGGGCTTCAGCGAGACCGCGAGTTTTCGCCATGCCTTCGTGCGCTGGAGCGGCGTGGCGCCGAGCCAGTTCAGACCCCACTGAGCCCCCCCCTGCAGGCTCACTCCCACAAGGATGTTGTATTTCCTGCCCATGACAGGTGCAAACCTGCATCAGCAAGGGGCGAATTGCGGTCAGACCTTTTGGCCATAACGATCCCCTTTTGGCCTTTTCTGCCGTTCTCCGATTCGCCGCGCGCCGCAACACTGGAGGCCACCGAACCAGCCCTGCGGAGAACAACAAATGCTGACGATCTACTCGGACGATCACCACCTGCACCATGGTCGCTGTGAACTCATCGACGGCCAGCTCAAGCCATGCTTTGAAATGCCCTCACGCGCTGACCACGTGTTGCAACGGGTGCAGAACCAGCACCTTGGCCCGGTCGAGGCGCCGAAGGACTTTGGCCTGGAGCCGATCACACGCATCCACAGCCGCGATTACCTCGACTTCTTCAAAGGCGCATGGGAGCGCTGGACTGAATTCAACACCGACGGCGATCTGCTGCCCTACACCTGGCCGGCGCGCACGCTGCGGCAGATCAAACCGACCAGCCTGCACGGCCAACTCGGCTATTACAGCTTCGACGGCGGCGCACCGATCACCGCGGGCACCTGGCAAGCGGCCTACAGCGCAGCGCAAGTGGCGCTGACTGCCCAGGCGGAAATCCAGCGCGGGGCACGCAGTGCCTTCGCCCTGTGCCGTCCACCGGGACACCACGCTGCCAGCGACTTGATGGGCGGTTATTGCTACCTCAACAACGCGGCCATCGCCGCTCAGGCGTTCCTCGACCAGGGGCACCAAAAGGTCGCGATCCTCGACGTCGACTACCACCACGGTAACGGCACCCAGTCGATTTTCTATGAGCGCAGCGACGTGCTGTTCACTTCGATTCACGGCCACCCGGAAGCCGAGTTTCCGTTCTTCCTCGGCTACGACGATGAACGCGGCGAAGGCGCAGGTGTTGGCTTCAACTTCAATTACCCGCTGCCCGCCGGTTCCGGCTGGGACGTGTGGAGCGCGGCACTGGACCAGGCCTGCAACGAGATCGAGCGCTACGGCGCCGACATCATTGTGGTCTCGCTGGGCGTCGATACCTTCAAGGACGACCCGATCTCGCAATTCAAACTCGACAGCCCGGATTACCTGGCGATGGGCAAACGCATCGCCGCCCTCGGCAAACCGACCCTGTTCGTCATGGAGGGTGGTTACGCGGTGGAAGAAATCGGCATCAACGCGGTGAACGTGCTGGAAGGGTTTGAACAATGAACCGACTCAAGCATTTCATCGCGCCAGCCCTGTGCGCGGCGCTGCTGAGCAGCGCAGCCCACGCTGAAGAACGCACCTTGCGCGTCTACAACTGGTTCGACTACATCACGCCCAAGGCCCTGGAAGACTTCAAGACGCAGAACGCCCAGACCAAACTGGTCTACGACATCTTCGACACCAACGAAGCGCTGGAAGCCAAGCTGCTGACCGGTAACTCCGGCTACGACGTGGTGGTGCCGTCCAACGTGTTCCTCGCCAAGCAGATCGAGGCCGGCGTATTCCAGCCGCTGGATCGCAGCAAACTGCCGAACTGGAATCACCTCGATCCGAAATTGATGAAGCTGATCGAAGCCAACGATCCGGGCAATAAATTTGCCGTGCCTTACATGTACGGCACCATCCTGATCGGCTTCAACCCGGCCAAGGTCAAAGCTGCGCTGGGCGACAATGCGCCGGTGGACAGCTGGGACCTGATTTTCAAGGAAGACAACATCAGCAAACTCAAGCAGTGCGGCGTCGCCCTGCTCGACTCGCCGTCGGAGATTCTGCCGCTGGCCCTGCAACACCTGGGTCTTGATCCGAACAGCAAGAACCCGGCCGACTATGCAAAAGCCGAAGCCTTGCTGATGAAGATCCGGCCCTACGTGACCTACTTCCACTCGTCCAAGTACATGGCCGATATCGCCAACGGTGACATCTGCGTCGCCGTCGGTTATTCCGGCAGCTTCTCGCAAGCGGCCAACCGGGCGAAGGAAGCGAAGAACGGCGTGGTGGTCGACATGCGCCTGCCGAAGGAAGGCGCACCGATCTGGTTCGACATGCTCGCCATTCCCAAGGGAGCGAAGAACACCGAGGACGCCTACACCTTCATCAACTACCTGTTGCAGCCGCAAGTGATTGCGCCGGTCAGCGACTTTGTCGGTTACCCGAACCCGAACAAGGACGCCACCGAACAGGTCGATCCGGCTATTCGCAACAACCCCAATCTGTACCCGACCGACGCCGCCATGAACACGCTGTACACCCTGCAACCACTGCCGCGCGACGCCGAACGGGCACGCACCCGGGCGTGGACGAAGATCAAGTCCGGCACCTGACACAACGTTGCTGACGGAGACCCGCCCTTGCGGGTCTTTTTTTGCCCGCAAGCTTTATGTACCGCACACCGGTGCGATGGGCCTTTTATCTTGCGCTGACTCGCCGCCCATGCCGGGCGCCCCAAACAGAGCAGGACTTGCCCATGACCGAACCCTCCTTACCCAGCGCCGTTGAAGTGATAACGCAACTGGTGACCGGCCCGTCGCCGTGCGAAGTTGCGACCCGGGCGTTGCAACCCGCGCTGAAAGCACTGTACCCGACGCTGGACATCGACCCGCAACTGGCGATGGTGGTGACCCCCTCCTGGCTCATCGCCGACGACCAGGTGATCGCGGGCGCCAGTCACAGCGAATCGCTCACCGATGTGCTGGTACGGCTCGGCCTGTCCGGAACCACGGTGACGTATCTCGAGGGCGAGCACTTTCTCACCTTGCAGCCTGGCGTCCCCGTGTCACTCCAGTTGCCGGTAAAGATCGATGCCATCGGCGCCCTGCTCAACGAACTGGCCCCGCTGCTGTTCATCGCCTACAAAGAACAACAGGTCGAATACTGGGACGAATTCACCAGCCCCGGACAGCCGCGCTGGCTGCAATTGTCCGATGCCTTGCGCAACCTGTGGAACGTCGACGCCAGCCTTGGCTGGGATGCCGACCTGCAGGCCATGGCGCACAGGGTTTTCCAGCAGCCGGACAAACGCCAGCGGCTGCCCGGCGATCCCTACAAGACACGCGCCTGCCTGATCGACCTCGACCACAGTGCCGAGGCCGAACGCGGTCACATGGCCCGGCTCGACACAGCCGTGTTGATCGGTACCGCGGCAGAACGCAGCCTGATCATCAGCTACTCGGTGATCAATGGATTTCAGCGCTTCGATTCGCTGGATGAGTTCGCCGACACCCTGCCGCGCCGTTTCGGGCGCAACAGCACCAGTGCCGAGCTCAAGTGGCGGCTGTTCGAGCCCGACGGCAATTTTTTCGATCATCAGGCCTGCAGCCTGATTGCACTGGAGGCTGATGCGCTGGGGCAGATCAACTTCTTCGATGGCTCGACCGAATACAACCTCTACCCACACGCCGGTACTGCGGGCAATCATCAGCAACCCACGCCACGCCTCAAACCGCATATGGAACGCCTGCAACCGTTGTTGCCCTCGTGGCTGAACACCGCATCCCCCGCCGATCAGTCCAGCTACAGCCGGCATCTGCTGGACCTGACCACCGTGCAGCATGCCAACAATGGCAAAACCTTTCAGAGTGAAGTGGACAGCCTGCAGACCTTCACCCGCGATGCCCTGAGCCGGGCAATGCTCAAGGACCATCCCACAGCAGCTGATGTGAACATTGATGACATCCAGGTCAGCATCACCAGCGTGGTGGTCTGGGGCACATTCGTTCTGCCGGGCAATACGCAGACCCGGACCCTGTCGCTCCTCGAACTGGCCCTGCAGAACCTGGCGGGCCTGCCATTGGGCAACAAGACCGTGAGCGCCAGGGACGGCAGCGCATTGCCGGCGTGGATGAGCGTGGCTTACCTGGAAAACCTGGTCAGCACCGTCGACATCGGCAGGACCTACCCGGCGTACCTGAAAGCGCGGCTGGTCGATGACATTGCGCAGGCGCACACCCTGCAAGCGCTCTACACCCGCCAGTTGTGCATCGAACTGCCGCTGCTGGCGTTGCAAAACAAAATTCTTGGCAAGGCCGGTATCGACGAGCAGGGTTACCGCTATGTACTCGCCGCCCTCGGCAGCACTGCCGGCGAGCGTCGGGTCGATGGACTGGACATTGTCATCCGGCCATTGGCATTCGTTGCCCACCGCAGCAGTTCAGGCGCGGACACCGTGCAGAACATGTTCGTCATCGGCCCGCGCGTGGCCGGTTCAGGCCCCTGCGTGTTGTATCGGCCATTGTTTGAAACGGCACTGCTCCAATACCCCGGCCACGCCAACCTGTTGTATGCGATCCAGCATTCGCAACATCTGCGTGAGTCGGTACTGGCCTGGCTGCCGGACGATGTACGGTTCAATTACAGCCAGTTTGTGTTCACCGCCAGACTGCCTTCGGTGTGGACGATTCCGCAGTTGCTGGTCAATCCGGTGACGCCCCTGGACATGTCACGCCCCGTCGAACTGGGCACCACGCTTATCGAAAACGATGCACTGGAGACCCTGTACGCCAGCAACGTCCAGGCGCTTATCACCCAGGCGGATCGTCAGTCGGTCTCCGACGCAGAAGCACGCTGGGCCACGCTCAAGCAGGGTGGCTGGATGCTGTTCAATGCGGCGCTGCCGTTTCTTGGGCGCAGCGTCGGAACGGCAGCATGGATCTGGCAAATCATGGACGACCTGCAGGAAGTCAGCGACGTCGCCAATCAAGCATCCGGCGAGGTCGCCTGGTCGGCACTGGCCGATATTCTCCTCGCGCTGGGGGATGGTGCTGGCCCATCGCGCGGCGGTCGGCGACAAGCCCCAGACGCAATCTATCAGCGCACCGGAAGAACCCACGCAAGTCCCGAAACCCGTCCCGCAAGCGCTCAAACCGCAGCGTTTGCCGGATGTGATTGACGACGATCCTCTGCCCGCCCGTGAGACTTCACTCAACACCCCTGCGGCTTTGAAACGCTCACCGACAGCGCTGGCATCGTTGCTCGACCGTTTCAAAGTCACCCGGCCCGAAGACCTCGGCACGCCCCACAGCTCAGGGCCATACAGATCGCTGTATGCCCACGGTACGAAATGGTACGCGCCCGTCGGCCAGCGCTGGTTTGAAGTGCAGATCAACGACAACGAAGACATTCAGGTGATCGACTCGCGCCAGCAGCCACCTCGCGCCGGCCCGGTGCTGGCCCGCACCGTCAATGGCCAATGGATCATCGACCTGCGCTTGCGCCTGCGCGGTGGCGGCCTGAGCAGGCGTCAGCGAGAAGCCCGGGAAAGACGGCAGGCGCAAGCCAAGGCACTGAACACGGAAATCGAAGCGTTCGACCTGACCATGCCGGACAAACGTACCCGTCTCCTGGCCGCGCGCGCCGCGCTGCAAGAAGCATTGCCCGAGGCCCGTGAGGGGCAACGCCAGCCATACCTTGATGTCCTCGACGCGCAAAGTCGGGAGTACGGGGCCATGATCGAGAAGCTCAAGGCCCTGGAGCTGATAGAGCCCGAGCCGGCCTTTCGCGGGCTGATGATTCAACGTCTGGAAATGCAGATATTCCTGATACTGGAGTGGCTCAACGAACACTCCGCGACCTATCAAGTCAGCGTCAAGTCAACGATGGACATGATGGCCGCCAACCCCGACACCGAATCGTCGGCGTTTATCCTGGCCTGCGAACGCATGACCGGACAGACCCAAGGCATCATCGAGAAAATGGAAGCGGTCGAGTCGCGGCTCGAAGAATTGCAACGGCTCGGCAAAGAGGGTGTCGAGCGGGTCAACAAATATCGCAAGGGCGTGCCCGATTACAATCTGGACAACATGAAGTTGTTGCAGATCAGTCTCGGCCAGGAAATCTGCGTCCGACCCGGCACGTCAGCGATTCACGCCGACGCCCGGCAGATGCTCGAAGCCCTGATCGAGGACGCCGCCCTGAATATTCAGAGTTCACTGAATCTGACCAGCGACGAAAGCCTGACCAACCTGCGCGAGCGGACCGAAACCCTGAGCAATCTTTCCGAGCAATTTGCTTCGGTCGATCAGCGCTTCGTCGATTTTGCCGCCGAATTCCCTGAGCAGCTCGACAACGACCGGCTGAACCACGTGCGTGCGCGCACGCTTGAGTTCAAGGTGCGCACGGACGAACGACTGGCCGACCTGCTGCGCAACAAACACTTGCTGGAGCCAATACCTGACCCGTCGAAACCGACGGCCTCATGGAGCCGCAAGATCATCAAAACCAGATTCAAGGGCACCCTCGTCGGCGAACCGGTGACCGGCACAGAGGCAGATTCCGCTCATCTGGTGGCAGTACGAGGCGAGCTGACGGGGGTCATCGCGACCTTCCATGAGAAATCCCCAGGTGAGTGGGTCGAACACCTTTCGCCGAAACCGACGCCAGCCAGAACCACGCCCAATCTTGCGAAAAGCGTCGAGGCCGGTCAGGCCCTGATCGACGGACTGGCGCTGTTCCGGCGACGTACCGAGGCGCTCATCAATCGGGCGCAACGCATTCCGGTGGAGATCGAAGAAATCTACCATCAGCACGCCGCCCGTTTACGCAATGCCGGCGAAGCGATCGACGAGGCGCTGACGGCCAGCAATCAGACCGTCGACTCAAAGCGGCCGACGCAAGCCCTCGGTCACGCCCTGAGCGAAGCCGCGACAGCCCTGTACGCAAAGGGTACGAATGCGCGTATTCAGATGATCAAACAACAACCGCCGACCGCGGCCCGCGTGGAATGGCTCCGGCACAAAAACGAAGTGAAGATCACGCAAACCGTCAAACGCCGCCGGCTCAAAGGGCGAGCCAAAGACTTTCTGGATGAATATGAAGTGCGCGATGCAAAAGCCGGCAAGGTGTTGTGGTACGCGCATTTCCATTACGCGAAAGGCGCTGACGCGGTTGGCCGCTTCACCGCGGCACACATGAAAACCGTCCGGCAACGACGGCTGGGAGGCGCGTTCTATCGGCAAGGCAACAGCACTCAGGACCTGATCGCAATCTACCGCAGCGAAATCAGCAACCCGCTGGCGCAAAGCCTGTTTTTCACCCCAGCCACGCCTGGCGCAGGCGCATCAGTGCCGCTCTGATGGCCGGCTCCGGAACGGCGGCGAAGCCCAGCACCAGACCGGCGCGGCGATCGGCTGGCGTCGTCGAGTCGGGCAACCAATAGCTGCTCAAACCGTTGATCTCCACATCCGCGCGTGCCGCCTGCTCGACCAACTGCTGCTCGCGCGCGATGCTCTCCACCGCCACCGTCAAGTGCAGCCCGGCCGAGACCGCCGGCAGCGCACCCACCCCGGGAATGCCCGACGGCCAGCCATCGAGCAGCGTATTGCGGCGGTTGAGCGCGGCGCGGCGCATGCGCCGGATGTGTCGCTGGAAATGCCCGGCGGCCATGAATTCGGCCATCACCGCTTGAGTACTCACCTCGGAATGCCGGACATCCACCGCCCGGCGTTGCGAGAACGCGTCCACCAGCCCGGGAGGCAAGACCAGATAACCAAGGCGCAACGCCGGAAATGCGACTTTGCCAAAGGTACCGACGTACAACACGCGGCCCTGCCGATCGAGTGCTGCCAAGGGCGCCAAAGGTGCGCCGGTGTAACGGTACTCGCCGTCATAGTCATCCTCGACGATCCAGCCCTGATTGCGTTCGGCCCACGCCAGCAACTCCAGACGCCTCGCCAGGCTCATCACTACGCCGGTCGGGTATTGATGGGAGGGCGTCACGTAAGCCACGCGACAATCGCTGAGCCCGGCCATCGCCGCACAGTCGATGCCTTCACTGTCCACCGCCACGCCGTGCAATTGCGCCCCGGCCACAGCGAACGCATGACCCGCCGCGCGATAGCCGGGATTCTCGATCGCGACACCGTCGCCCGGCTCTACCAGCAACTGTGCACAAAGACTGATGCCCTGCTGGGCGCCACTGGTGATCACAATTTGTTCAGCCGAACACTGCATGCCACGGGAGCTGCGCAAATAAGCGGCAATCATCCCGCGCAAACGCGCATCGCCGGCCGGGTCGCCGTAGCACAGCTGCTGAAGATCCGGTTTGCGCCAGAAAGCCGCGTTCAGCTTGGCCCAGACCTCGAAGGGAAACAGATCGAACGCCGGCACACCCACGCGAAATGCACGCGGCGGACCACTGGGCGGACGCGGTAAATGGTTCTTTTCGAGGCGCGAAAATGTCGCGCTGTGGATAACGTTACTGGATGAAACCACAGGCAAATCCAGCCAATTTGTGGATAAGGCTGTGGGTAAGCCTGTTGACAACCCTGTGGATACTTTTGTGGATAGTTTTTTTGCCGAGCTCAGCGACTGAGCCAGTTGCGCCACGTAGGTACCGTCGCCGACTCGTCCTTCAATAAAGCCTTCGGCATACAGCTGATCATAGGCCCGCACCACACTGTTGCGGGAAATCCCCAGTGCTGACGCCAGATCCCGGCTCGCCAGCAATCGCGTGCCGCTGGCCAGCCGGCCATCGAGTACCCGCAGACGCAGGGCCTGGTAGAGCTGGCGGCTCAAGCCCAGGCGGCGATCCAGCTCGATACCGGCGGGATTGAATGGCATGGACAGCGGCGGCGAAACGGACATGGCAATGGACCTGTGAAATTGGCCGTTAATGGCTCTTACAACAGTCCAATAGCCTGCCTACGATGCTGGCATTCGCCAAGGAAAATCTCGCCATGTACACGCCCAAAGCCTTTGCCATCGACGAGCTGTCGCAACTGCACGAACTGATCCTCGCCACCCGCCTCGCCATTCTGGTGAGCCACGGCACCAACGGCCTGCAAGCCAGCCATGTACCGGTGCTGCTGCATCGCGAACAGGGTGAGTTCGGTACGCTGTACGGACACCTGGCCAAAGCCAATCCCCAGTGGAAAGACCTGCGCGACGGTGCCGAGGCCATGCTGATCTTTGCCGGCGCCGATGCTTACGTGAGCCCGGGCTTCTACCCCAGCAAGGCCGAACACGGCAAAGTCGTGCCGACCTGGAATTATGTCGCCGTGCACGCCTACGGCCGCGCCGAAACCTTCAGCGACGGCGGACGCCTGCTCGACATCGTCAGCACCCTCACCGACCGCCATGAGGCTGGCCGCGCACAACCCTGGTCGGTGGCCGACGCGCCGGCCGATTACATCGACGGCATGCTCAAGGCCATCGTCGGTTTTGCCATTCCCGTCGACCGCCTCGAAGGCAAGCGCAAGCTCAGCCAGAACCGCAGCGCTGACGATATCGCCGGCGTGCGCGAAGGCCTGGCCGCCAGTCCCGAAGTCAACGATCAAACCCTCGCCCAACTGATGCGCTAAGGAAATCACCATGAGTCAGATCGAGATACGCCCCGTCACCGCTGGCGATCACGCCGCGTGGCTGCCGCTGTGGCAGGCTTACCTGAGGTTCTACAACACCGAACTGCCGGACACGGTGACGCAAAGCACCTGGCAGCGCTTTCTCGACCCGGGCGAACCCACCCACGCGGCATTGGCCTGGGCCGACGGCAAGGCGGTGGGCATGGTGCATTACATTTATCATCGTTCGAACTGGAGCATCGAAAACTCCTGCTACCTGCAGGACTTGCTGGTGGTGCCGCAAGTCCGCGGCACCGGCGTCGGTCGTCTGCTGATCGAACACGTCTACGCCACGGCCAAGGCCGACGGTTGCTGCAAAGTCCACTGGCTGACCCATGAAACCAACGCCACCGCGATCCAGCTCTACGAGCGCATCGCCGAACGCCCGGGCTTCATCCAGTTTCGCAAAGCCCTTTAAGGAGACGCACGCATGACCGCTTCACTCGCTGACTGGAAAGGCGTCCCCGCCCCCACCGCCACCCTGCTCGAGGGCCGCTTCATTCGCCTGGAAAGACTCGACCCGGCGCGCCACGGTGACCAACTGTTCGCCGCCCTCGAAGGCCCCGGTGCCGACCCCAAACTCTGGGATTATTTACCCTACGGCCCATTCCCGGAGCGCACAGCGTTCGACGCATGGCTGAACAACCACGCGGCCGCCAGCGACCCGTACTTCTTCAGCGTCGTTGATCGCGCCAGCGGTCAGGTGCAAGGCCTCCTCAGCCTGATGTCGATCGTCCCGGCCCAGGGCCGCATCGAAATCGGTCACGTCACCTTCGGTGCGCCGATGCAGCGTTCACCGAAAAGCACCGAGGCGGTTTTCCTGCTGGCCAAGTATTCCTTCGAGCTGGGTTATCGCCGCCTCGAATGGAAGTGCAACAACAGCAACGCCCGCTCCAGATACGCTGCCGAGCGCCTGGGCTTCAGCTTCGAAGGCGTGTTCCGCCAGCACATGGTGGTCAAGGGCCAGAACCGCGACACCGCGTGGTATTCGATTCTGGATGGAGAGTGGCCGGCGATCGCGGCAGGGTTCGAGCAGTGGCTGGCGGATGAAAATCAGACGCCAGACGGGCAGGTAAAAGGCTTGGTGGAATGCCGTTCCTGATTGCTTGAAAACAAACGATCGCAGCCCGCGACAGCGCCTGCAGGGTGTATTTGAATCCCATGCAGGAGCAGCCGCAAGCTGCGATCTTTTGATCGGCTGTCAGCCCAGCTTTTGCGCAAGCACCGCAATGTGCTCCGGGCCGATCCCGCAGCAACCGCCCAAATGGCTGGCGCCACGCTGCTGCCAGTCAATCGCCCAGTGCAAGTAACCCGGTGGATCCAGGTCATCGCGCAACGGATCAAGTCCGTCATTGGCGGTTGCCTCTTTTGGCTGCGGCGGAAACGCATTGGCATACGCACCAATGTGAATCTTCACCCCCAGACGCTCGAAGGTGGCGCGCGCCGCATCAATCGCGGCACCGATCACTTCCGGCTGACTGCAATTGAACAACAACGTCTCGACGCCCAACTCAGCCGCCACCGCGGCCGCTTCGGCCACAGGCTCACCGGAACGCAGACGAGGCACTTCATCGGTGTCTTCATCCTGCAAGGTGAACGACAGCCAGAACGCTTTGCCGTCCTTCGGCAACCCCGCATGGATCGCTCGCGCCTCGGCCAGCGAACTCTGGGTTTCCGCCAGCCACAGATCCACGTGCGGTGCCAGGCCATTGACCAATGGCGCCAGCAACTCGGTCACTCGGTCGGCGTTGAACAGATCCGGCCGATACGAGCCAAACAGCGGTGGCAATGAGCCGGCCACCCGCACGGATTTCCCCGAGGCTTGCACCGCACGTTGCGCCAGCTCACCGGCCAACGCGGCCAGCGCCTGCCCTTCAGCGGCGAAGCGTTCTTCGCCAATATGGAACGGCACCACGGCGTAACTGTTGGTGGTAATCACATTGGCGCCACTGGCGATATAAGCGGCATGCACCGCTTCGACCGCTTGAGGCGCCTCGCTCAACGCCAGCGCCGACCACTCCGGCTGACGAAATGGCGCACCGGCGCGCTGCAACTCACGGCCCATGCCGCCATCGAGAATAATCGTGCTTACTGCGCCCATATGCTTTTCACTCATATGCTTATGAAAATAACTCACTATCGGAGTCGTTCTTATAACTATTTAATACGCACCATCCGGTTAATAACAACCTCTTTTTTGCTCAGGGATCGACTGTGAAATTTCAACCGCTACTGGCCCTGGGCCTGACGATTCTGGCTGCCTCCACGCAAGCGTTTGGCGGTGCCACCCTGGACCGTATCGAGCAAAAGAAAGAGCTGGTCGGCGTGCTGATGGAAAGCTATCCACCGTTCTCGTTCCTCAATGACCAGAACCAACTCGACGGCTTCGATGTGGATGTCGCCAAGGCCGTGGCGGAAAAACTGGGGGTCAAGTTGCGACTCGAAACGCCGTCGTGGGACGTCATTGCCGCCGGCCGCTGGAGCGGGCGCTACGACATCTGCATCTGTTCGATGACGCCGAGCAAGGCCCGCGCCGAAGTGTTCGATTTCCCGGTTGAGTACTACGCTTCGCCAGCGGTGATCGTGGTCAACGCCAAGGATGAGCGCATCCACGACGCCAAGGACCTGAGTGGCAAAAAAGTCGGTCTCACCAGCGCCTCCAGCTACGAAAGCTATCTGAACAAGAACCTGGTGATCGAAGGCGCCGAAGACACGCAGTTGCAGTACCCGTTCGACGATGTGCAGATCGCGCCATACGACACCGATAACGTCGCCTTCCAGGACTTGGGGCTGGGCGCCGGCGTGCGCCTGGATGCGATTCTCACCAACCTCGTCACCGCACAGCCGCGCCTGAACCAAGACAAACGCTTCAAGCTGGCGGGGCCGGCGCTGTACTCGGAACCGAATTCGGTGGCCATCGAAAAGGGCGACGCGCAATGGGATGCCAAAGTTCGCGAGGTCTTCGCGCAACTGAAACAGGACGGCACCCTGAGCCAACTGTCGCAAAAATGGATCGGCGCCGATATCAGCCAATGACTGCTTTCCCGACACCTCCACAGCCACCGCAACCGGTGGCTGAATCACGCCTGCAACGCATGTTCGGTTTCCGTACGCGGCTGTACCTGACCTGGGCAGCGCTGTTCTGCCTGTTCGCCGGGTTCTTCCTGAGCTTCGACCTGAAGTTCTCGATCATCCTCGACAAACTGCCCAATCTGGTCGGCCTGCACCTGGCGCCCAACGGTTTTCTGCAAGGGGCGGCGCTGACGCTTTTCCTCTGTCTGTGCTCGATCGTCGCCTCGTCGCTGCTGGGCTTCATCACGGCACTGGCACGCCTGTCGAAAAGCGCCGTGGCGTTCGGCATCGCCAGTTTTTACACCTCGTTCTTTCGCGGCACGCCACTGCTCATCCAGATCCTGCTGATCTACCTGGGCTTGCCGCAACTGGGTATCGTGCCCGGCGCGATTGTGGCCGGCATCATCGCCTTGTCGCTGAACTACGGCGCCTATCTGAGCGAAATCTTCCGCGCCGGTATCCTCGGTGTCGATCACGGCCAGCGCGAAGCGTCGCTGGCATTGGGGATGCGCGAGACGGTGATTTTCTGGCGGATCACCCTGCCGCAAGCCATGCGCACGATCATTCCGCCCACGACCAACCAATTCATCTCGATGCTCAAGGACTCGTCACTGATTTCGGTGATGGGGGTCTGGGAAGTGATGTTTCTGGCGCAATCCTATGGGCGCTCAAGCTACCGCTACATCGAAATGCTGACGACCGCAGCGATCATTTATTGGCTGATGTCGATCGGGCTGGAGCTGATTCAGGCGCGGATGGAACGGCACTACGGCAAGGCTTACGTGCGTCGCAGCTAGGGCGATCAGAACATTGCGGGCAGCGTCGGGTTTTAATTGATCTCTCGGCGCACCCGCACAACGCCCATTTTCAGTCCAAACGGACGAAACACTGCGTTCAACGATTTAAGTGTCTGATTGCCCTCACCGTGTTCGATATGAACCAGCGTACGCACCGATATTTTGCACATCTTCGCAAACTGGGTCTGATGCAGACCGGTCACTTCCACGCGCAAACGGCGAACGGCCTCACCGATCTCCAGCGTCCCCTGGGCCAGCGCCTCTTGAATGCTTTCGATGAGCACAGTGCGCTCGGCAACCGTCATGGTCATTGCAGATCCCACTCTTTCAAGCGTTGCTCCAGATTTTTCAGATGAATGCCTGGGTGGTTCATGGTTCTGTCGGGCAAACCACTGGCCGTCAGTATGTCGGGCAGCGCCGCCAGACGTTGGGCATCTTCGCGCAATCGTTCGAAAAGCGCTGGCGCATCACATAGCGCTGCCAATGGGTCATTGGGTTCAGCATTTAAAGCCTGACAGCCCTCCCTGAATCTGCAACAAATTGCAGATTAAATCCTTATTAGCACGATCCGAATGCAAAATAATGCAGATCAGTCACCGACATCATTCTGTAAAAACCCTTCGCTATACAGAACGGCCCGCTTATAACAAAAAGGCCGTCCGACCATGCTGTTCCCGCCTCAGCGTCTGTCCCTCACCATCGCCCTGCTGATCTCGGCCACCACTGCTCACGGCAAAACCGTGCAGATCGACACCACCACCACGGCATCGCAGACTCTCGGCGGCAGTGACACGCTGACGATTTCGGCGCCGGGCAGCATCACCAACAGCGGCAAGGCCGTGAGCCTGAAAGACAGCACCAGCGGGGTCGGCGTGGTGATCGACAATGCGGGCAAAATCATCTCCACGGGTGGCCGCGCAATCGACAGCAGCGGCGACCTGACCCGGGCGCGTAACTATCAGATATACAACCGCAGCGGCGGGCAGATTCTCGGCGCCAACGACGCCTTGCGTGTCGACAGCAACTTCGTCAGCGGCAGCCTGCTGATCGACAACAGCGGCATCATTCGCTCCACCACCGGCCAGGGCCTGGACCTTGATGCCCTGCGCAGCGAAGGGGTAACAACCACCATTATCAACCGCGCGGGCGGATTGATCCGCGGCGATGCCAGCGACGGCATGAAAACCGGCGCCCATGCGACCATCAGCAACTATGGCGAGATCTCCACCGGGGATTCGCACAACGCCGACGAGAAGTTCGACGGCATCGACATTGATTCCGCCACCGGTGTCAGCATCACCAACTACGGGGTGATTTCCGGTGGCCGTCACGGCATCACCACCGACCTTGGCGCGACGCTGATCAACTACGGGCAGATCACCGGGCGCAATGGCTCGGGCTTCGGCTCCGACGGCGATGGCACGGTGATCAACCACGGCACCATCACCGGGGCCTATTCCGGGCTGCAAGCCAATGGTGACGGCGACGGTGTGGACATCGACAAGATCGCC
This sequence comes from Pseudomonas monsensis, assembly GCF_014268495.2. NCBI lineage: Bacteria > Pseudomonadati > Pseudomonadota > Gammaproteobacteria > Pseudomonadales > Pseudomonadaceae > Pseudomonas > Pseudomonas monsensis. The sequence goes on from NZ_CP077087.1 coordinate 145,176, forward strand.
CACATCGAAAACTACGGCACCCTCCAAGGCGTCGGCGCCGGCGGCGTGGACAAGGGCGGTTTCGCCAATGGCAGTGAAGGCATCGCACTGGGCGGCGGTTACATCCTCAATGCCAGCGGCGCGCTGATCAGTGGCGCCAACAGCGCGATTCTGGTGGACGACGGCAGCGGCGGTTCCGGGCTGGCGGCAACCACACTGGAAAACTTCGGCAGCATCCAGGGCCTCGACGGTTTCGGTGTGAAGTTTGTCGGCGAATTCGCCGACAACGTCATTAACGGTGGCACCTTCAGCGGCAGCAATGGCCTGGCGCTGGATCTGGGCGGCGGCAATGACAACCTGACCTTGCGCAGCGGCAGCCGCTTCATCGGCGTGGTCGACGGTGGCAGCGGTTATGACCGGGTGGTGATGGATGACCCGACGGGTGGCAACTTCGGCAGCAGTCGCAACTTCGAGTGGCTGGAGGTCAGGCAAGGCGCGTGGACCCTGACCGGCCATGATGACTTCAGCGACGGCGGTGCAGTGCGCAATGGCGCGACGCTGATCAACCAGGGCGGCATTGCCGGCAATCTGACCGTCGATACCGGCGGTGTGTATGCCGGTGGCGGCTCGGTCGGCAGCCTCACCGTCAACGGCACCCTGCGTACTGACACCCGGCTCGGCCGCGCAACCATCGTGCATGACTTGAACCTGGGCAGCGGCGCCACCCTCGCCTACGGCGTCAACGCCGACGGCAGCAGTGCGCCGGTGCAGGTCGGCGGCACGGCCAACCTGAACGGTGCAACACTGGCGGTCAATCCCGGCAGCGGCACCTGGCCGTGGCAGAATCATTACACCGTGCTGCAAGCGGCGCAGGTCAACGGCCGTTTCGGCCAGGTCACCAGCGACTATGCGTTCCTGACGCCGACCCTCGCCTACACGCCGACGCAGGTCGATCTGACGTACACCCGCAACGACGTGGCATTCAGCGAATTCGCCGCCACCGGCAACGGCCGCAACGCCGCCAACAGCCTGGCCTCGCTGGGCACGCAAACGGCGCTGTACAACGCCTTGCTCAACACCACGCAAAGCACCGCCAGCGCGGCCGTCGAGCAACTGGCCGGCGCCAGCAACGCCAACCTGACCAGCGCCACACTTGGCGCCAGCAGTCAGGTCGGCAACAGCATGCTCTCGGCACTGCAGCAGATGGGCGGCAGCCCGGGACTGCTGGTCAGCCTCGATCAACGCGACACGCCGGTGCTGGCGGCCAACGGCGTGCCGTCCGAGGCGCGCAACCTGAATGACCCGAACGCTCGCGGCCGACTCTGGCTGCAAGGCATCGGTGGCTACGGCAAGCTTGACGGCGAACAGGGCAGCAGTGGTCTCGAACAACGCACCAAGGGCAGCGTGCTCGGCGCCGACTGGTCACTGAATCCGGCGTGGCGCCTGGGTGTACTGGGCGGTTATTCGAAAACCGATCTGGACGCGACCAGCGTCGACGGCAACGTCGAGAGCTGGCACGCCGGTGTGTATGCCTTGCATCAAAATGGCCCGATGTCGCTGCGTCTGGGGGCGGCCTACAGCGGCCATCAGGGCGAAAGCAAACGCACCATCGCCTTCAACGGTTTCAGCGACCGGCCCAAAGGCGACTACGACGCCGACAGCCAGCAAGCCTTCGCCGAACTCGGTTACGCCATGGGCAGCGGTCGCCTCAGCGCCGAACCGTATGCCAGCCTCGGCTACCAGCGCTACCACCGCGACAGCTACAAGGAAAAGGGCGGCGCCGCCGCGCTGCAGGTCGACAGCCAGAGCCAGGACAACTTCAGCAGCAGCCTCGGTCTGCGTCTGGCGCACCTGAGCAGCCTGGACAACGGCATGAGCGTGACCCCACGCATGGCACTCGGCTGGAAGCACACGTACGGCGATGTCAGCAGTTCGACGCGTCAGGCGTTCGTGACCGGCGGCACTGCGTTTAATGTCGATGGCAGCGCACTGGATCGCGACAGCCTGCTGCTCGAAGCCGGCCTCGACGTGGGCGTCTCTGCACGGCATACGCTGGGGCTGGGGTACAGCGGCGAGTTGGGCAACAACAGTCGCAACCACGGTTTGATCGGGCAGTGGCAAATGAGTTTTTGATATTTGCTAGCAGGCGTCGTCCCGTTTATTTGTAGGAAAAGGGATCGGCAGAACCGCGTAAAAACAACGGTTCCGACTCACGCGGTGAATTTCTACAGAATGATCCGATGTCCCCTGCAATTCCGTGGGAAGCAGCCGACATCGAAGTTTGCGGTATCTCCCTAGAGTTTGGCCTCCTGTCAAAAGAGGCCGTACTTGATGCCCGTTCAACACACATTCAAACCGAAACATCTGGCGTTAGCGATTGCACTGACCGTTTGCTGCGTGGAGAGCTCCGTCGCTCAACAGGCAGAAGAACCTGTTGTCACCGCTGCAGAAGGAACCAAAACACGTAAAAGGCTCCCCAAAAAGGTTGCCCCCGCCCTGCCTGATGCAGCCATCGAGCAACCGGAGCCCTTCGTCGATCTCTTTGAGATTCCGGATTTTATCGGCCCGATGGAGCATACCCGTCCAGCCATCAATGAGCCGCGTGAAGACGCGATAACGCGATTGCCAGTGGTCGAAGCGGCCAAAGCGGTTGTCGAGTTCGATGACGCCTTCTATCAGTTTCTCGAATTCCCCGAGCCTGAGACTGGAGAAACAGAGATAGCAGAGCTGGATGAAGATTCGTTCGACGAATTTCAGAATGCCTACACCACTCAGATCTCGTTTATCTCGCAAGCACTTGAAAACGTTGACGGCGTTTCGTTGCAACTCGGTGAGGCGGACGACTTGCTTGTTATCAACAACGGCGCCCGATGGGAGGGCCGGCTCGACGGCGGCGCAGGCAAGAACGGATTACTGCTGAACGCTTCCGAAGGCGGAGAGATCGGGGCAACCGCAAATTTTGCCGGTCTACGTGTCGCGCGAGGGAAATGGCAATTGCACGATGAGTTCCAGGGATCGGCCGAGGTCCAGGCCGGTGCCAGCCTGATGAACAACGGCTCGATTGAAGGCGATGCCTATGTCGACGAATCCGCCGTGTACGGCGGGAACGGCAAAGTCTCCAACTTATATGTCCAAGGCGCACTGGTCGCCAATACCGAAATTGGTTCGCCAATCGTCAAAGGCAACCTGGAATTCACCGAAACCGCGACTTACTCCTACGGAGTGACGGCTGACCAGTTTTCGACCCCCGTACTGGTAGAAGGCACAGCAACGCTGGCAAATGCCAGCGTTCAGGTTTTTGCCGCCCCCGGCGACTACGCCAACAGTGCCACTCACCCAATTCTGTTTGCAGGAAAAATCGACGGCGAATTCGGCCGGGTCAGCACTAACCTGGCCTTCCTGACGCCAACGCTTTCGTACACTGACACTGCCGTAGCGTTAACGTACAAACGCAACGATCTGGCACTCGAACGGCTGGCGGAGTCCGCCAGTGGCCAGGCGTTGGCGCGCAGCGTTGATACGCCGATGACGGCAACCCTCAACACCGCCGTGCAAGCGCTCGTGAGTAGCACCCGCGCGTCTGCCCCGATCGCCATTGAACAGCTCGCCGGCAGCAGCAACGCCAACCTCGCCAAGGCGACACTCAGCAGCCTCACTCCCGTGAGCAAAAGCATGCTCTCGGCCATGCACCAACTGAACACCCGCTCGGGCACAACCCATGGCTCCGCCAGTTCGCCGCGCCAGGCCGCTGGCGCGGCTGATACCGGCAGAGTCTGGGTTCAGGCGCTCGGCCATGGCGGCAAGGTTGATCATGACGCTGACAGCACCCTGAAGCACGCGACCCAAGGCCTGGTCATCGGTGCTGACTGGCGTCTCGATGAGCAATGGCACGTCGGACTGATCGGCGGGAAATCCCAGACAAAACTCGACGCCCGCCAATACGACGGCGACCTCGACAGCTGGCACCTCGGTGCTTATGCCGTGCGTCAGGACGGACCGATGGCACTGCGCCTGGGCGCCACCTACGCAAGCCATGCCGGCAGCAGCAAACGACGCGTGGCGTTCAATGATTTCAGTGATCGCCTCAAAGGCGCCTACGACGTCAATACCCAGCAAGCCTTTGCCGAACTGGGTTTCAATCTTGGCCGCAACAACGTGACGCTCGAGCCGTTCGCCGGCCTCGGTTTTCAACGCTACCAACGCGACAGCTATAGCGAAAAGGGTGGCGATGCGGCGCTGAGAGTCTTCGGCCAGACGCGCGCCAACCTCAGTAGCACCTTCGGGGTTCGCGTTGCCAAAACCAGCTTCCTCGACAACGGCATGCGTCTGACACCGCGCCTGAGCACCGGCTGGAAACACACCTTTGGCGAGATCGAAAACGATACCCGCCAACAACTGATCAAGGGCGGCAAACGCTTTGATATTGCCGGTGCGGCGCTGGATCGTAACAGCCTGTCCGTGGATGCCGGCCTCGACCTCGGGCTTTCCGCCAACCACACGCTGGGCGTAGGCGTCACCGGTGAAATGGGTACCGACAGCCGCACTCACGGCGTCGTCGGTCAATGGCGCATGGCGTTCTAAAACTCGATCGGTAGTGCTGCCACAGACTGCGATCTTTTAATCTGGTTTAAAAAATCAAAGTCAAAGGTTTGCAGTCTGCGGCCGCCCTACAGGTGAGCGTTGTGTTCAGGCAAAAAAAAGGGGAGCACCATGCCCCCCCGAGGTTTAAAGCGTTTGATCGTGGCCGTTATCTCAGCCTTCGATCTCGATCAGGATTTCGCCCGGGTTGACGCGGTCGCCCTTGGCAACATGGATGGCGGTCACCTTGCCGGCAACGGCGGCCTGCACCTCGGTCTCCATCTTCATCGCTTCGGTGATCAGTACGGCCTGGCCGGCCTTGACGGTGTCGCCCTCCTTGACCAGCACATCAACGATGTTGCCTGGCATGGTGGTGCTGACGTGGCCCGGGGCCGACGCCTGCTTGCGTTTGCTGCTGCCACCACTGACGAATTCGTTGAGCGGTTCGAACACCACTTCTTCCGGCATACCGTCGATGGACAGGTAGAAGTGACGCTTGCCTTCGGCCTTCACCCCGACACCGGTGATGTCGACGCGGTAAGTCTCGCCGTGGACGTCGATGACGAACTCGGTCGGCACGCCTTCGCCGCCAGCCTTCGCCACACCACCGGCCTCAGGAATCGGCAACAGCACTTCCGGAACGAGGGTGCCGGCGGCACGCTCTTCGAGGAACTTGCGCCCGATGTCCGGGAACATGGCGAAAGTCAGCACGTCTTCTTCGGACTTCGCCAGCGCGCCGATGTCGGCCCGCAGCTTGGTCATTTCCGGTTTGAGCAGATCGGCCGGACGTACGTCGATCACCTCTTCACTGCCGATGGCCTGACGACGCAGCTGTTCGTTGACCACGCCCGGCGCCTTGCCGTAGCCGCCTTGCAGGTAAAGCTTCACTTCGTTGGTGATGGTCTTGTAACGCTCGCCGGCCAACACGTTGAAGAACGCCTGGGTGCCGACGATCTGCGAGGTCGGGGTCACCAGCGGCGGGAAGCCGAGGTCTTCACGCACCCGCGGGATTTCCGCCAGCACTTCGGCCATGCGGTTGAGAGCACCCTGCTCTTTCAACTGGTTGGCGAGGTTGGAGATCATGCCGCCCGGCACCTGGTTGACTTGCACGCGAGTGTCGACGGCGGTGAATTCACTTTCGAACTGGTGGTACTTCTTGCGCACGGCGTAGAAGTACAGGCCGATCTCTTGCAGCAATTCGAGGTTCAGACCGGTGTCGTACTCGGTGCCCTTGAGCGCAGCAACCATAGACTCGGTGCCTGGGTGGCTGGTGCCCGAGGCAAAGCTGGAGATCGCGGTGTCGATGTGGTCGGCGCCGTTTTCGATGGCCTTGAGCTGGCACATTGCGGCGAGGCCGGCCGTGTCGTGGGAGTGGATGAACACCGGCAGCGACTGCTCGGCTTTCAACGCGCGGACCAGTTCGCCGGTGGCGTACGGCGTCAGCAGGCCGGCCATGTCCTTGATTGCCACCGAGTCGCAACCCATGGCTTCCATCTGCTTGGCTTGCGCCACGAACGCGTCGATGGTGTGCACCGGGCTGGTGGTGTAGGCGATCGTGCCTTGCGCATGTTTGCCGGCAGCCTTCACCGCCTCGATCGCCACGCGCAGGTTACGCACGTCGTTCATCGCATCGAAGATGCGGAACACGTCGATGCCATTGACCGCGGCCTTGGCGACGAAGGCTTTGACCACATCGTCGCTGTAGTGGCGGTAGCCCAGCAGGTTCTGCCCGCGCAGAAGCATTTGCAGACGGGTATTGGGCAGCGCGGAGCGCAGTTGGCGCAGGCGTTCCCACGGGTCTTCTTTCAGAAAACGTACGCAGGCGTCGAACGTCGCACCGCCCCAGCATTCCAGCGACCAGTAGCCGACTTTGTCGAGCTTGTCGCAGATCGGCAGCATGTCTTCGGTGCGCATGCGGGTGGCGAGCAGCGATTGGTGAGCGTCGCGCAGGATGGTGTCGGTAACGAAGATCTTCTTAGTCATTGGTATCTCCTCATAGCGGCAAGCTTCAAGCTACGAGCTGCAAGAAAAAGCCGAGTCGCTCTCACTTGAAGCTTGTCGCTGCAGCTCGCAGCTGCATTTATAGGCCTGCGTGGGCGGCGATGGCGGCGGCGATGGCCAGGGCCAGCTCTTCGGGTTTGCGCTTGATCGAGTAGTTGGTCAGTTCAGGATGGCTTTCAACGAAGCTGGTATTGAACTGGCCGCTACGGAATTCCGGATTGCGCAGGATTTCCTGGTAATACGCGGCAGTGGTCTTCACCCCTTGCAGACGCATGTCGTCGAGGGCGCGCAGGCCACGGTCCATCGCCTCTTCCCAAGTCAGCGCCCAGACCACCAGTTTCAGGCACATCGAGTCGTAGAACGGCGGAATGGTGTAGCCGGTGTAGATCGCCGTGTCGGTGCGCACGCCGGGGCCGCCGGGAGCGTAGTAGCGAGTGATCTTGCCGAAGCTCGGCAGGAAGTTGTTCTTCGGGTCTTCGGCGTTGATCCGGAACTGCAGCGCGAAGCCACGGTGCTGGATGTCCTCCTGCTTCACTGACAGCGGCAGGCCGGAGGCGATGCGGATCTGCTCACGAACGATGTCGATCCCGGTGATTTCTTCGGTGATGGTGTGTTCCACCTGCACCCGGGTGTTCATCTCCATGAAGTACACCTCGCCCTCGGCGAGCAGGAACTCCACGGTGCCGGCGTTCTCGTAGCCCACAGCCTTGGCTGCGCGCACCGACAGGTCGCCGATGTAGGCGCGCTGTTCCGGGGTCAGTTGCGGGCTCGGGGCGATCTCGATCAGCTTCTGGTTGCGGCGCTGGATCGAGCAGTCACGCTCGAACAGGTGCACGACGTTGCCGAAGCTGTCGCCGAGGATCTGCGCTTCGATGTGTTTCGGATTAACGATGCATTTTTCCAGGAACACTTCCGCCGAACCGAAGGCCTTGGTCGCTTCGGAAATCACCCGAGGGAAATTCTGTTCGAGTTCTTCGCGGCTGTTGCAGCGACGGATGCCGCGCCCGCCACCACCGGAGGTGGCCTTGAGCATGACCGGGTAACCGATGCGGTCGCCCTCGGCCAAGGCTTCATTGATGTCGGCCACGTTGCCTTCAGTGCCCGGGGTGACCGGTACCCCGGCCTTGATCATGCTGCGCCGGGCTTCGGTCTTGTCGCCCATGCGGCGAATGACTTCTGCCGACGGGCCGATGAATTTAATCCCGCGTTCGGCGCAGATGTCTGCCAACTCGGCATTTTCCGAGAGGAAGCCGTAACCGGGGTGCAATGCATCGCAACCGGTTTCCACCGCCAGGTTCACCAGCTTGCGCGGGTTCAGGTAACCGGCCAGTGGCTCGGCACCGATGCTGTGGGCTTCGTCCGCACGCTTCACATGCAAGGCATGGCGGTCGGCGTCGGAAAAAATCGCAACCGAGCGAATGCCCATTTCGGCGCAGGCTCGCACGATTCGTACGGCAATCTCACCACGGTTGGCGATCAGGATCTTTGTTATCACTTGGAGGTTCCCTTGAGCCGGTGGCACCACGACCTGCTAGACCCAGGTCGACGCGTGACCAAATGTTTCAATTTAGTCGCAGCCCCACACTAGCGCTCACAAGGGATTAACAAAAATGAATAAAAATTGGGTCAGGCATAAGCAAAGACTTATAGTTAAATCATCAGCCTGCCGTCAGAGCCTATAAGAAATGCGTAAGTCCTTGATGCGTATGACATTACGTCAGTTGCAGATCTTCAACGAAGTGTGTGATTTGCGTTCCTACAGCCGTGCGGCTGAAGAAATGTCGCTCACACAACCGGCCGTCAGCCTACAGATTCGTCAGTTGGAAGAGTTGATCGGCCAGCCATTATTCGATTATGTCGGCAAAAAACTCTACATGACCGAGGCTGCCGAAGCCCTGCAGCGGGCCAGCCGGGACATCTTCGGTCGCCTGGAAAACCTCGACATGCAGCTGTCGGACATGCAGGGCTCGCTGCAAGGCCAACTGAAGCTGGCGGTGGAATCCAGCGCCAAATACTTCGTGCCGCACCTGTTCGCCGCCTTCAAGCGCCAGCACCCGGAAGTGAACCTGCAACTGACCGTGGTCAACCGTGGCCAGGTGATCCGCCGCCTCTCGGACAACCGCGACGATCTGGTGATCATGTCGATGGTGCCGCAGGACATGGGCCTGGAGTTTCTGCCCTTTCTGAACAACCCGATTGTCGCCGTGGCGCGCCCGGATCATCCGCTGGCGCATATGGGGCCGCTGCGTTTGCAGGACCTTGAGCCCTACACACTGCTGATCCGCGAACCGGGTTCAGGCACGCGAATGGCCTGCGAGGAATACTTCAAGGAGAAACGCGTGCACTTCACCCAGACTCAGGAAGTGGCCTCGGCCGAAGCCCAGCGCGAATGCGTGGTGGCGGGTCTGGGCTTGGCGCTTTTGACGCGCCACGCCCTGAACCTGGAGTTGGCGACCGGCGGCCTGGTGGAGTTGCCGGTCGAGGAGTTGCCGCTGTTCCGTAGCTGGTGCCTGGTGCAAGCCAAGGCCAAACGGCTGTCACCGGTGGCGCACGCCTTCCTGGCGTTTATCCGCAGCGAACGGGTGCAGATCAGCGCGCTGGTTGAGCGCTTCGACGGGAAGTTGCCGGTACGGCCTGCCAGTAGTTGATTTCAATGTCCTCGGGAAAATCGCTGATTTCGCTTTGAAGCTGACGAAGTTCGAAGCGATCTTCGATGGCGCGACGGAATTCCATGCGGCGCTGGTCTTCCTGTTGACGACGGGTTTTCGCGGCGCTGTTGCGTTCTTCGTAGGGCTGAGCCATTTCGAGTCTCCCAAGGCGAGTACGGGAGTTTCACGATAGGCGTGAGGGATGACGGTTTGGCTGCGCGGGGATGACAGTGCGATGAAACTTGCGCAGGGTTGTGGTGTTTCTGAGGACGCCTTCGCGAGCAGGCTCGCTTCCACATTTGATCTCGGTGTGACACAAAATTTGTGTCCACAACAGAAGATCCCCTGTGGGAGCAAGCCTGCTCGCGATTAAGTTCGGAACGACCTTAGATGACTTCAGTCATCCAGCGCTTTTACGGCTTTCGGCGACAAGCGCAAGCTGCGCAGACTGCGCTTGACGCTCTTCAGGTGATTGACCAGGCTCGGCCCGCGCGCCATCGCCACGCCCATCGCCAACACGTCGATCACCACCAGATGCGCAATGCGCGAGGTCAGCGGCGTGTAGATCTCGGTGTCTTCGTGCACATCAATCGCCAGGTTGACGGTCGACAGTTCGGCCAACGGCGTCTGGCTTGGGCACAGGGTGATCAGCGAAGCGCCACTCTCGCGAACGAGGTTGGCGGTGATCAGCAGATCCTTGGAGCGCCCGGACTGGGAAATGCAGATCGCCACGTCGGTCGGCTTCAACGTCACCGCCGACATCGCCTGCATGTGCGGGTCGGAGTACGCCGCCGCCGTCAGCAGCAAACGGAAGAACTTGTGCTGCGCATCCGCCGCCACCGCGCCCGACGCACCAAAGCCATAGAACTCGACACGCTGCGCCTGAGACATCAGCGTCACCGCGCGCTGCAACTCCACCGGATCAAGCTTCTCGCGAACCTCCATCAAGGTGTGCAGCGTGGTGTCGAAGATCTTCAGGCTGTAGTCGGCGACCGAGTCGTCCTCATGGATCGCGAACTGACCAAAACTGGCACCGGCAGCCAGGCTCTGCGCCAGTTTCAGTTTCAGATCCTGAAAACCTGAACAACCGATGGCGCGACAGAAGCGCACGATGGTCGGTTCACTGATGCCGACGCTGTGGGCCAGATCGGCCATGGAACTGTGCATCACGGCCGCAGGGTCAAGCAGCACGTGGTCGGCGACCTTGAGCTCCGACTTGCGTAACAGGTGACGTGACTGGGCGATGTGTTGCAGCAGATTCAAGGGGCTGGACTCTTCTTATGGGCAAGGATGTAGCACGCTTGTAGTTATACTACATGAATTGGCTTTTTGCCTGCTCAATGCGTAACTCAATGTCCCCGTATTGGGCGTGATGACGCGCATGTAGCACTTAAAACGGTTTTGCCTGCTCACGCAAAAGCCCGGCCAGCGCGGCAGCTTCTACCGGACGACTGATCAGATAGCCCTGCACCTCGTCGCAGCCCTCGGCCCGCAAAAACGTCAGTTGCTCCGGCCGTTCGACTCCTTCGGCCACCACCTTCAACGACAGTCCGTGGGCCATGGCAATGATCGCGCGGGTGATCGCCGCATCCTCACTGCCCTCGCCCAGGCCGCGAATGAACGCCTGATCGATCTTCACGTAATCCACCGGAATCCGTTTCAGATAACTCAACGACGAATACCCGGTGCCGAAGTCGTCGATGGCCAGTTTCACCCCCAGATCCCGCAGTTGCTGGAACGTCGCAATGATGTGTTCAACGCTGTCGAGCAACTGGCTTTCGGTCAATTCCAGCTCGAGAAAATGCGGCGCCAGACCGGTCTCCTCCAACACCTGCCGCACCAGACTGACCAGTTTGCCCTGACGCAGTTGATGCACCGACAGGTTCACCGACACGCGGATCGCTTCCAGGCCCTCGCGCTGCCATTCGCACGCTTGCCAACACGCCTGACGCAGGACGAACTCGCCGATGGGGCCGATCAACCCGGTTTCTTCGGCCAGCCCGATGAAATCGCCTGGCGGTACCTGCCCCAGAATCGGATGTTCCCAGCGCACCAGAGCCTCCGCCGCATTCAGCCGACCTGTCGCCAGGCACAACTTCGGCTGATAGAACACCTTCAGTTGCTTGTCTTCGATAGCTTTGCGCAACTGGTTCTCCAGTTGCAGACGCTCAAGGGTGCTGGCCTGCAGGCTATCGGTGTAGAACTGGAAATTGTTGCCGCCCAGATGCTTGGCATGCTGCATGGCCATGTTCGACTGACTGACCAGCGCGGAAATTTCACGGGCATTGTCCGGCAGCATACTGATGCCCATCGAGGCGCTGACCACCAGTTCATGCCCTTCGACCGTCAGCGGCAGACGCAGCTTGCTCGACAACCGCGTGGCGACCCGCGCCAGGCTCGACAGGTTGCCGTAGGCGTCGAACAGCACCGCGAATTCGTCACCGGACAACCGCGCAATCGTGTCCGCTTCCGGCAAGGCATTGACCAGCCGCCGGGACATTTTTTGCAGCAACTGGTCAGCGATCTCATGGCCGAGGCTGTCGTTGAGCAATTTGAAACGATCCAGATTGATGTGCAGCAACGCCAGACTGCGCCGTCCGCCCTGCCGGACCCGTTGGTGGGCTTCGTGCAGGCGCTCGCGAAACAGCGAGCGATTGGCCAGTCCGGTGAGTTCATCGTAGTGCGTCAGGTAACGCATGCGCTCTTCGGATTCGCGCCGCGCCGAAAGATCGGCGAAGAAGCCGACGATATGACTGACGTTGCCCCGACTGTCGCGCACTGCATTGAGTTGCAGCCACTGTGGATACAACTCGCCGTTCTTGCGGGTTTCCACCAGTTCACCTTGCCAACTGCCATGCTGCTCCAGCGCATGGCGGATCGCGACGTAATGCCGACGGGCATCGCGGCTGCACGGCAACTCGACGACATTGCGCCCGAGCATGTCGTCGATGTCGTAACCGGTCACCCGGCTGAAGGCCTGATTGATCGCGATCAGCGCGTAGTTCGGGTCGAGGATCACAATGCCTTCGCTGGCCGCTTCGAACACCGTCGCCGCCAGGCGCTGCTGCTCTTCGAGGCTTTTGCTGGCACTGATGTCGCGGCGGGTGCCGACCATGCGGATCACTTGCCCGCTCTCGCTACGTTCAACGGCGCGGCCACGGTCTTCGATCCACACCCAGTGACCATCGCCGTGGCGCACGCGGTATTCGATCTGATAGTCCTCGGTGCGGCCCTTCAAATGCTCGACCAAGGCGTGCTTGAGCGACGGCACATCCTCCGGGTGCAGGCGTGGCTTGAGGTCGCGCAGGATGGCCGTGACGTATTCCGGGGCGAGGCCGAACAGCTCCTGAATCTGCGTGTGATGAACCTCGTCGGTCTGCAGGTTCCAGTCCCACAACCCCAGCTCGCTGGCCTTCAGCGCCAGCGCCAGGCGCGCTTCGCTTTTGCTCAGGGCCTGATTGGCGGCGTCCAGCTCGCGGCTGCGCTGAGCGACACGGTCTTCCAGGTCGACCTGCGCTTCGCGCAACTGGCCTTCGGCGCAACGCCGCTGCTCGATTTCCCGCGCCAGCTCCTGATTGAGTTGTTCGCTGCGCGACTGCGTCTGCTGAAGATGTTCGATCAGGTGCTGATTCTGAAAGCGCCGCAGCAAACCACGATCAATCAGGCGATTGACCTGCCACGCCACCACGCTCAGCGAGCCGAGCAGAATCAGGCCCAGCCAGCCCCAGCCGCGCGCCTGCTCGTCGCCGCCCCAGAACAGATAGCCGATCGCCGGCAGCAGGCACGGCAAGGTAAATGACAGAAACGCCGGCAGGCTCACCGCATAGGCGACACTGGCCGACAATGTCGCGGCACCGATCAGGCCGAACACCCAGGCCTGCTGCATGAAGTTGTCGGCCGGCACCAGGGCAATGCCAGCGCCAGCCAGGGTCAGGCCGGTCATGGTCGAGCCGAGCAGGAACATGCGGAACCAGATCGGCTGGGCCTGGCGATTGGGTATCGCCGAATCGAACGCCGCCACTTGAATCACGCGCAACGCCACCAGCGACAGCAACCACACCAGCCAGACACTGACCACGAAGTAGCGCTGCGGGCTCCAGAGCAAAGCGGCGCAGACCAGACCATTGATCAACATGAACAGGGTGGGCAACAGAGAGCCCTGGTACAGCAGGCGCGTGCGCTCCACCGCCATTTCGACGGCATAGTGCTTGCGGATAACCCGGGGTTCCACAGAGGGGCCCGACAGTTCGGAGCTGAGGGTCATGGGCAACGTTCTTGTTCTTATAAGGGGGGCGTGCGCCCGAAACGTGCACGGAGCATACACAAGCCGATCCCGTTGCCAAACTGCCCCAGGTCATAATTTCAGCGAAACATTTGCTCCCCGCAACGACGCCGAAACCCGCAGAGCCACACGGACTCACGCCTTCAGCCGATGACCGACCGGTCGTCATCGGCAGCACTTTCATCGGCTAATGCAAAGCTCGGTTTGCCCGGGCCTGCGGCGCACCCTAGAATGCCCCGATGCGCGATGATCTCTCCCTTCTGCTGAACTCCCTCAACGATGCCCAACGCCAGGCCGTAGCCGCCCCCGTTGGCCGTCAGTTGGTCCTGGCCGGTGCTGGCTCCGGTAAAACCCGAGTGCTGGTGCACCGTATCGCCTGGTTGATCCAGGTCGAAAACGCCTCGCCCCACTCCATCCTGTCGGTGACGTTCACCAACAAGGCCGCTGCCGAGATGCGTCACCGCATCGAGCAGTTGCTGGGTATCAACCCGGCCGGCATGTGGGTGGGCACCTTCCACGGCCTGGCGCATCGCTTGCTGCGGGCGCACTGGCAGGAAGCGGGATTGAGCCAGACCTTCCAGATTCTCGACAGCGACGACCAGCAACGACTGGTCAAGCGAGTGATCCGCGAGCTGGGTCTGGACGAGCAACGCTGGCCGGCCCGGCAGGCCCAGTGGTTCATCAACGGGCAAAAAGACGAAGGTCTGCGCCCGCAACATATTCAAGCCAGTGGCGATCTGTTCCTGGCCACCATGCGCGGCATTTACGAAGCCTACGAGGCGGCCTGCCAGCGTGCCGGCGTCATCGACTTCTCCGAACTGCTGCTGCGCGCCCTCGACCTGTGGCGCGACCACCCGGGCCTGCTGGCGCATTATCAGAAGCGCTTCCGGCACATTCTGGTGGACGAGTTCCAGGACACCAACGCCGTGCAATACGCCTGGTTGCGTCTGCTCGGCAAGGGTGGCGACAGCCTGATGGTGGTCGGTGACGACGACCAGTCGATCTACGGCTGGCGTGGCGCGAAAATCGAGAACATTCATCAGTACTCATCCGACTTCCCGGATTCGGTAACCATTCGTCTGGAGCAGAACTACCGCTCGACGGCCGGCATCCTGAAAGCGGCCAACGCCCTGATCGCCAATAACACCGGGCGCCTGGGCAAGGAGCTGTGGACCGATGGCGGCGACGGCGAAGCAATCAATCTGTACGCCGCGTTCAACGAACACGACGAAGCACGTTACGTTGTCGAAACCATCGAAAGCGCGCTGAAAACCGGCCTGGCCCGTAGCGATATCGCGATTCTGTACCGCTCCAACGCCCAATCGCGCGTTCTGGAAGAAGCCTTGCTGCGCGAACGCATTCCGTACCGCATCTATGGCGGCCAGCGCTTCTTCGAGCGCGCGGAAATCAAGAACGCCATGGCCTACCTGCGCTTGCTCGAAGGCCGCGGCAACGATGCCGCGCTGGAACGGGTGATCAACGTACCGGCCCGTGGCATTGGCGAAAAAACCGTCGAAGCGATCCGCGACCACGCACGCCACAGCGATGTGTCGATGTGGGAAGCGATGCGCCAACTGGTGGCCAATAAAGGCCTGACCGGTCGCGCCGCCGGGGCGCTGGGTGCGTTCATCGAGCTGATCGAAAACCTCGCCGCCAAGTGCATGGAGATGCCGCTGCACCTGATGACCCAGACCGTCATCGAGCAGTCGGGGCTGATCGCCTATCACGAAGCGGAAAAAGGCGAGAAAGGCCAGGCCCGGGTGGAAAACCTTGAGGAACTGGTCAGTGCCGCGCGCAACTTCGAGAACACCGAAGAAGACGAAGAGCTGACACCACTGGCGGCGTTCCTCGGCCACGCTTCGCTGGAAGCCGGAGACACCCAGGCCGACGAACACGAAGACAGCGTTCAGCTGATGACCCTGCACAGCGCCAAAGGCCTGGAATTCCCTTACGTGTTCCTGGTGGGCATGGAAGAAGGCCTGTTCCCGCACAAGATGAGCCTGGAAGAACCGGGGCGCCTTGAGGAAGAACGGCGCCTGGCCTACGTCGGTATCACCCGGGCCATGCAGAATCTGGTGATGACCTATGCTGAAACCCGACGCCTGTACGGCAGCGAAACCTACAACAAGGTTTCGCGTTTCGTACGCGAAGTACCGAAGGGCCTGATTCAGGAAGTGCGTTTGTCGAACAGCGTCAGCCGACCGTTCGGTGGCAACCAGTCAATGAGCGGCAGCAACCTGTTCAGCGGCAGCGAAATTCCGGAAACCGGCTTCAGTCTGGGCCAGGCCGTGCGCCATTCGATCTTCGGCGACGGCGTGATCCTCAACTTCGAAGGCGCCGGCGCGCAGGCGCGGGTTCAGGTGAATTTCAGCGAAGGCAGCAAGTGGCTGATGCTCGGTTACGCCAAGCTGGAAGCTATCTAAGGCTTTGCTCGATTGCTCTTCTGCAGGAGTGAGCCTGCTCGCGATAGCTTCACCACGGTTTGACAGTTAGACCGAGGTGCTTCAATCGCGAGCAGGCTCACTCCTACTGGGTTTGTGTGAGCTTTGATGCAATTTGGGAGCAATTCATGGGCTCAGGCTTCTTTTCCTCCTGGACATTCTGGGCCCTGCTCTCGGCGACTTTCGCTGCACTGACGGCGATCTTTGCCAAAGTCGGCATTGAAAACGTCAATTCCGACTTCGCCACCCTGCTGCGCACCATCGTGGTACTGGTCAGCCTGGCCTTGATTTTGTACGCGACGGGCCAATATCAGTCCTTGGGTTCGATCTCCGCCAAGAGCTATCTGTTCCTGCTGCTGTCCGGTCTGGGGACCGGTGCATCGTGGCTCTGCTATTTCCGCGCACTGAAAGTCGGCCCGGCCTCGCTGGTCGCGCCAGTGGATAAACTCAGCGTGGTGCTGGTGGCGGTGCTCGGCGTGATCCTGCTGGGCGAAAAACTCGACCTGCGCCAATGGGGCGGCATCGGCCTGATCACGGCAGGTGTGGTGATGTTGGCGTTTCGTCGTTAAGGCGATTTCTCACTGAACCCGTCGTCGTTTCCTACAGCCAAAAGTAAACAGCCTTATTGCCCTGACCAAGCTGAACCTAACCTGTCAGGCAAAAGCCCGAAACACTCTCTCGCTAGCCAGTAACACTTCAGCTGTGCAACATGGCGCGCGTGTCTCCACAAACGGGAATTCCCTTTATGAAACGTTTTCTTAGCATCGCCATGGCGTTGTGCATCGGCCTGACGATGAGCCTCGACGCCAACGCCAAGCGCTTCGGTGGTGGCAAAAGCGCCGGCGCTGCGCCGACGCACCAGACCAGCCAGATGGCTCCTTCTTCTCCAGGCATGGGCGGCGCAGCAGCGACCGCTGGTGCTGCCGGTGCCGCTGGCGCCGCTGCCAAGGCCGGTGGCGCTTCGAAATGGCTCGGCCCGCTGGCCGGTATCGCTGCCGGTGGCCTGCTCGCGTCCATGTTCATGGGCGGCGGCTTCCAGGGCATGCAGATCTTCGACATCCTGATCATGGCCGTGATCGCGTTCGTGATCTTCCGCTTTATCGCCGCCCGTCGACGCAAGCAGCAGGAGCATCTGGCTCCGGCCGGCGCGCCGATGCAGCGTGAAGTGTTCGAACAGAAGCCTGCTGCCATGGGTTCGATTTTCGGTGGTTCGGCGGCTCCGGTTGCCGCTCGTCCGGTAATCAACGCGCCAGCCTGGTTCAACGAGCAGCGCTTCCTTGAAGCCGCACGCAGCCACTTCCAGTCGCTGCAGCAGCACTGGGACGCCAACGAAATGGACAAGATTGCCGAGTTCGTGACCCCGCAAATGCTCGACTTCCTCAAGCGTGAGCGCGCGGATCTGGGCGACGGCTTCCAGTCGACCTACATCGACAACCTGCAGGTGCAGCTGGACGGCGTCGATGATCGTGCCGACAAGACCATCGCCACCCTGACCTTCAGTGGTGTGTCGAAAACCTCGCGTTTCGACCAGGGCGAAGTGTTCAGCGAAAGCTGGAACATGGAACGTCCGCAGGGCGACAACCAGCCTTGGCTGGTGGCCGGTATTCGTCAGAACGGCTGAGCCTTGCTGCGCTGAACCTGCGACCAAGAAAACCCCGGACTCGTCCGGGGTTTTTCTATTTCGCGGTTGCATCTATAGCGAGCTACTGTATAAACCGGCCCATATAAACCGCGCCATTCAAGCAAGAGGATCCCGGACGTGGAAGAAATCATCGAACAACTGCGCGAAGCCAACGAACCCGTACCGGTTCCTTTGGAATTGCCTGACGAAGACCAACTGGTGGAGATCGAGGAAGAACTGTTCATCAACATTCCGTTCGTCTTCAAAGAGTTTCTGCTGACCGTCAGCGATGTGGTGTATGGCAGCCTCGAGCCGGTGACTGTCACCGACCCGCAATCGCACACCTACCTGCCGGAAGTCGCGGCCAACGCCTGGGATATTGGCGTACCGCGCGACCTGATCCCGATCTGTCAGGACGGCTACGACTACTACTGCGTTGAAGAAGACGGCACCGTGGTGCTGTGGTCCGGCGAAGAAGAGCTGATCACCGAAGAGTCCTGGGAATCGGTGTGGCACTGGGCGCGGGACGTCTGGCTGGAAAGCTGATCCGCCACACGTCCCGGTAGGTCAGTGCCCCGACGACTCCTTGTGGTTGTCGAGGGTTTCCAGCAAAGCCACCTGCATCCGCGTGTGCACGCGGATGAACCAGCGCCAGAGCAGCGCCGCCACGGCGGCCGCCACCACGGCGATCAGCACCAGCAACTTGTTGGTCGGCAGGATACTGGCCGACAAGGCTGACAACAGCAGGAAAATCACCAGCAGCGAGAGGATCGGGATCACTTCGGCGATCACCCGGCGCACTCGCTGCGTGTGACGACCGGCCATTTCCGGCTTTACCCCCATCTCTGCCAGCAGCATCGACAGCGCCTTGAGCTTGCGATACGCCGCGATCAAAAACGGCAACGACACCAACAACGCCCCGCCCCAGATCAACGCCTTCTGCCAGCTCGGATCGCTGACCCAGTCTTGCAATGAGGTCGATATACGCTCGGCGAAGTAGGCCCCGGCGAAGAAGATCGCAATCACCAGCGCCAGATTGACCCCGACCTGCAACAGGATTCGCCTGATCATCGACGCCAGCATCGCGCCCTCGCCCTGCGGCTGAATGCTGCGCAGCCACTCGCCGTACATACCCAGAACACGCCCCAGGCGCTTGGGCACAGCGGCGGACAACTTGATCGACAGCGGATCGGCGGCACGAATCAGATACGGCGTCAGCAGCGTGGTAATCACCGACACGGCCACAGCGACCGGGTAAAGGAAGTTGCTGGTGACCTGCAGGGTCATGCCCAGCGCGGCGATGATGAAGGAAAATTCGCCGATCTGTGACAGGCCCATCCCGACGCGCAGTGAGGTGCGTCCGTCATTGCCGGCGATAAAAGCACCGAGGCCGCAGGACAGCATCTTGCCTAGCACCACGGCGACAGTGATCACGGCGATCGGCCAGGCGTATTCGAGCAGAATCATCGGGTCGAGCATCAGACCGATCGCCACAAAGAAGATCGCACTGAACAGGTCGCGCACCGGTTCGATCAGGCGCTCGATTTTCAGCAGTTGCCGCGACTCGGCCATGATCGCACCGATCAGGAAGGCGCCGAGCACCATGCTGTATTCAAGTTTGACCACCAGCAGGCAGAACCCGAAACACAGGCCCAGCACGGTGATCAGCAGCATCTCGTTGCTGTCGAATCTGGCGACGTAGGCCAGCAGGCGCGGCACCAGCAGAATGCCAATGACCAGCGCGACAATCATGAACAGCGACAGCTTGCCGACCGTGGAAAACACCTCGCCGGAACTCACCGTGCCGCTCACCGCGATGCTCGACAGCAACGCGATGATGCCAATGCCGAGGATGTCTTCGACGATCAGCACCCCGAAGATCAACTGCGCGAAACGCTCGTTTTTCATCTTCAGGTCATTGAGCGCCTTGACGATGATGGTGGTCGAGGAGATTGCCAGGATCGCGCCGAGGAACAGCGAGTCCATGGTGTTCCAGTCGAACCAGCGGCCGATTTCGTAGCCGATCCAGATCATCAGGACAATTTCGAGGAACGCTGCAATGAAGGCCGTGGCGCCGACCTTGAACAGCTTGCGCAGGCTGAACTCCAGCCCCAGGCAGAACATCAGGAAGATCACCCCCAGTTCGGCAAGGGTCTTGATGGTTTCTTCGTCGTGGATCAGGCCGAACGGCGGGGTGTGCGGACCGATGATGAAGCCGGCAACGATGTAGCCGAGTACCACAGGCTGCTTGAAGCGATGAAACAGTACCGTGACCACGCCTGCGACCAACATGATCACTGCCAGATCCTGAATAAAGCTGATGGCATGCATGGCGTGGCCTCCTTGTATGACGAGACTCGCGGAAAGACGTCAGAACGGTCTGGGCGAGGTGAGAAAAATCCGCTTTTCACGTGGGAATTGCCCTTGGGCAGGGCCTTTTGCAGGTTAACACCGCGACTTCCGCCTGGAAGGCGGTGCAATATATGGAAACAGAACGATTCCGGCGTGACGGCGGCCTGTCGCCCGGCGTCCCGATAACGGTGCTTTTGAAAAGCGACCAGGCACCCGCAGAGGTGCTTTCAGCCACTCAGCCTTGATCCGTGAGAACGTTATGGAACCCGGAAACGCCCAGCTGTCGATGACGGTATTGATGACCCCCGACATGGCCAACTTCTCTGGCAATGTCCACGGCGGCACCCTGCTCAAATACCTCGACGAAGTGGCCTACGCCTGCGCGAGCCGTTATGCCGGCCGCTACGTAGTGACCCTGTCGGTTGATCAGGTGATTTTTCGAGAGCCGATTCACGTCGGCGAGCTGGTGACCTTCCTCGCGTCGGTCAACTACACCGGCAACACCTCAATGGAAGTCGGCATCAAAGTGGTGACCGAGAATATCCGCGAGCGCTCGGTGCGCCACACCAACAGCTGCTTCTTCACCATGGTCGCTGTCGATGACCAGCGCAAACCGGCGGCAGTACCGCCGCTGCAACCGCAGAACAGCGAAGACAAACGCCGCTACATGCAGGCGCAGCAGCGTCGGCAGATTCGCCAGGAGCTGGAGAAGCGTTATCAGGAGATCAAGGGCGACGCCTGACCAGCCCCAATTGATGTGGCTTGATAGATAGCTTTCGCGAGCAAGCCCGCTCCCACACTGGATCTGTGCGGTTCACAAAACCAATGTCGGAGCGGGCTTGCTCGCGAATGCGCATGACGCGGGCTACAGACTGATGGCTGTCGCCTCGAATTTCACCCGTGGGTGCGCAATCCGGTCCTGTGCCCGCACCAGTTGCAACTCATAACTGGCACACGCCTGCGTCTCCAGCAGCACTTCATGCACCGCCGCTGCGGTGAATTCAAACGCCGCCACCAGGCTGTCCCCGAGCAGCACCCGCGCCAGGAACAGACCGGACGTCAAATCGCCCACCCCCACCGGCTGCCGCGGAAACGCCAGCAACGGCCGGCGCAAATGCCAGCTGCCGTCAGCGGTGACCAGCAACATCTCGAAGCCATCCGCCGGCTTGCCCGGGTAATCCAGATGCTTGACCAGCACCGCTTTCGGGCCGCGGGCCAGCAGGGCTCGCGCCATCGCCAGGCAATCGAACAGCGACTGCGGCTTGCGCCCGGAGAAGCTGTCCAGTTCCAGCTGATTCGGGCACATGATGTCCGCCACAGCGGCCGCCTCTTCCAGCAGGAAGTCACTGACCTCGGTCGGCACACTGCAGCCCTTCTCCGGATGGCCCATTACCGGGTCACAGAGATACAGCGCCTTGGGATTGACCGACTTGATGCGCTCGACGCCGCTGAGAATCGCCCGCCCTTGCGCCGCACTGCCGAGATAGCCGGACAGCACCGCATCGCAGTTGCCCAGTTCGCCGATGGCAGCGATCCCTTCAACCAGTTCGGGGATCTGTTGCGGTGCCAGCACTTCACCGGCCCACTGGCCATATTGAGTGTGATTGGAAAACTGCACGGTGTTGAGGGGCCAGACATTCACCCCGACCCGCTGCATCGGGAAAACCGCAGCGCTGTTGCCGGCGTGGCCGAACACCACATGGGACTGGATGGCGAGCAGATGAGGCGTACGTTTCATTCGGGTCATTCCGTAAAACGATTGAAATTCAAGCCGCGCAGTATGCGACGAAACGCAGCCTGTACGACAGGCCGGCGACGCAGTTAAGCTGACGCTATCTTTTGGAGTCCCCTGTCGATGCTGACCCTCGAAAACATCTTCGTGTTGATGCTGTTCGCCGCTGCCGGCGCATGGCTATGGCACAACCACGGCTTGCGCGAGCGGGCGCTGGAGCGGGTCAAACAGCATTGCATCAACGTTGGCATCGAACTGCTGGACGGTAATGTCGCGCTGAAAAAGATTGGCTTGATCAAGGATGCCAGCGGTCGCCGACGCTTGGCGCGGGTGTATAACTTCGAATTCACCGTCACCGGCGAAACCCGCCACAACGGCACCATCACCCAGTTCGGCGCGCACAGTGCACAGATCGAACTGGCGCCCTACCCGGCGCCGTTCGACGATACGCCGCCGGTGGTCGAGGTGCACAAGCCTCGCGCGGAAGTGATCGAGCTCAGTCAGTGGCGCCAGGAACACACCAAGTGGAAGCCCTGAGTCCCGTCTTGTGAGCTTTTGAGTCTTAGCTTGTCCGCGCACTCGCCAGACCGGCCTGCAATGCCCCGACTTCCTGTGGCTCACTGAAAATCAGCTCGATCCGCGAATCCCGCCGCCATTCGCTTGGTTGCCAATTCAATTCATCCCGGTCCAGCGCATTCGCTGAAACCCAGCCCGCGACGCTGTGGATAACCAGTTTGGCGCGTTTCCACTCCAGGCTTGCCAACCAGTCGGCGATTCGCTGGCTGTCGAACGTTTGCCCCGGGTGCCAACGCCAACCCACGCTCCAACTGCCCTCCAGGGCCTGGCTCAGACAGATCGGTTGCGTCGGATCACTCCACACCGTTGGCATGGGCGCCGGGCCGTTGGGCACGATCAGACTATCCGCACCCGCCGTCGCCCGTGCGGTCAGGCCCGGCAACTCGCTCAGGGACACCTGCGCCTGCTGCGTCCAGAGCAACCGCACGGGCGGCAGTTGTGCGGTTATCTGCCCGCGCAGGCGCTCATCAAGGTTTTCAGCCTTGTTCAGCAACAGTAAACCGGCGCCGGCCAGAGCCTCCTGTTGCGCTGCCGCTAACGGTTTTCCCGCCGCCAGCGCCTGAGCGTCCAGCACCAGAACACACGGCTGTACCGCCAGCACGCCGCGCCACGGCGCTTCACTCAACTGCCTGAGCAACTGCGCCGGATGACCCAGCCCCGACGGCTCGATAAACAGCCGATCCGGCTTTGCCTTGCGCAGCAAGCGCCCGAGCCCGATCTGGAACGGCGCACCATTGACGCAACACAAACACCCCCCGGCCACTTCGCCCAGTGCGATACCATCGGCGTCACGAGTCAGCAGTGCGGCATCAAGGCCGATCTGGCCGAACTCATTGATCAGCACCGCCCAGCGCTCCCCGTCCGGGCGTTGCGCCAGGAGCTGGCGGATCAGGCTGGTCTTGCCCGCCCCCAAGGGACCGGCGATGACATGAGTTGGAATGTTCTGCAACATGGCTGGCATTTTCTGAGGAGGTTGAAGATGCGTTGGGTGGGATGGTCGTTGCTATTGATGCTGCTGTCGAGCGAAGCGTTGGCTCAGGCCTGTGTCGTGCACAGTCAGGGCGAGCGGCTTGATGTAAAAGTCTGCCAGCAGAACCGCAACATCCCGGCCAAGCTATTCAGCGATGGTTTCTGTCAGCCGACCCTGGCCGGACAGAAAGTCGAGGTGCAGTACGTCGATCAATGCCCCGCCGGCGCCTTTGGCGTGTGCAGCAACGCGCAAGTCGCCAATATGCCTTACCGCCAGGATATCCACTATTACGGCGTCGCCACTGATGCGGCGTATCTGCAACCGTATTGCGAAGGCCAGAGCCAGGGCACCTGGCTCAAACCTTGAGCGCTTAACCGAGCCAGTCGAGGGTCAGCATCAACCGACGCTCGCCCGGCGATAATGCCGGCGAACGATGAATCAAGCCAAAGCCCTCGTTGCCGTGCCATTTTTCACCTTTGAGCAGCGCGACGTGAGCGCTGCCCAGTTGCTGGATCTGCGCGCAATCCTGCGGCTCGGCGTTGGCCTGCCCCAGTTGAGTACGGTCCATGGCGCCCTCGGTGAGCCACTGACTGCCGACGCCGGCGTACGTGGTAATCAGGCGCACCGGCACATGGTCAACGTGGAAGCGTGGGCACATGGCCTTGTCCAGTACCCGCAGCCGCAGGCCGATTCGCCGCGCACCCAATAAACAGGCAAATGCACTGACCAGCCATCTCAGGTCGGCGATAAAGCTGTCGTAGCCTTCCAGGTCACGAAATCCTGCGGCCAGCCCGGCAAGGTCAGGCTCGGCGTCCTCCTCGGGCAATTCCAGGCACAGCGACTCCGCCAAGGGTTCATTGCGCGAAAGCAGCAGCCCGGCGAAATCGGCAATGTGCAGCGGCAGTTGTCGCTGCCAGACCGCGAGGTTGATGTCGTCCTCCAGGATCCGCGCCAATGCATTGGGCGTCGGCCCGTGATGCGGATAACGCGCGCGGTTTTGCAGCTGCTTGAACGCGAGCATCAGGCGGCCTCTTCGTGCCAGGGGCCGAACGGATCCGCTAGCAATTGCCAGCCCTGCGCACCGAGTGCCATTTCCTCATCGCTCAGCAGGCAGTCGTCCAGATCCGCCGAGAGCTGGGCGAAGTCGATGTTCTGGCCAATGAACACCAGTTCCTGACGACAATCACCGACGCTCGGCGTCCAGTTCTGCATGATCGCCTGGGTGCTTTCCTGATCCTGCGGCCACTGGGATTTCGGCACAAAACGCCACCAGCGACCCGCGAAGCCATGACGCATCAAACCGCCGGCCTGCGACCAGCTTCCGGCATCCGTGGGTTTGCTGGCCAGCCAGAAGAAACCTTTGGAGCGCAGCAGTTTACCGTTCAGCCACGGACGGTCGATGAAGTTGAAAAACCGCTGCG
This sequence comes from Pseudomonas monsensis, assembly GCF_014268495.2. Taxonomy (NCBI): domain Bacteria; kingdom Pseudomonadati; phylum Pseudomonadota; class Gammaproteobacteria; order Pseudomonadales; family Pseudomonadaceae; genus Pseudomonas; species Pseudomonas monsensis. Next base: position 169,777 of record NZ_CP077087.1, read on the forward strand.
GGTGAAAGGGCCGACGCGCACGGTAGACCGTTGACGCGATGCCGTACTCCTCGGTTTCCGGCACGTGTTCGCCCCGTAACTCCTGCAGCCACCCCGGTGCCTGCGCGGCTTTTTCGAAGTCAAAGCGACCGGTGTTGAGGATCTTCTCCAGCGGCACTTCGCCCATCACCATCGGGATGATTTCAGCGTGAGCATTAAGGCGTCCGAGAATGGCCATCAGTTCATCGCGATCACCTTGGCTGATCAGGTCGATCTTGCTGATCAGCAGCACGTCGGCGAACTCGATCTGTTCAATCAACAGATCGGTGATGGAGCGCTCGTCTTCCTCGCCAAGGGTTTCGCCTCGAGAGGCGAGGCTTTCCGCCGCCTGGTAATCGAGGAGGAAGTTCATGCCGTCGACGACAGTGACCATGGTGTCGAGGCGCGCGACGTCAGCGAGGCTCTGCCCCTGTTCGTCGCGAAAGGTGAAGGTTTCTGCCACCGGCAGCGGCTCGGAGATCCCGGTGGACTCGATCAGTAAGTAATCGAAACGACCCTCGCGGGCGAGCTTGCTCACTTCTTCGAGCAAGTCCTCGCGTAACGTACAGCAGATGCAACCGTTACTCATCTCGACGAGCTTTTCTTCGGCACGGTTCAGGCTGACATCGCGCTGAACTTCGCTGCCATCAATATTGATCTCGCTCATATCATTAACGATGACCGCCACTCGCAATCCGTCTCGATTACGTAGTACGTAATTCAAAAGTGTACTTTTTCCGGCGCCGAGAAATCCCGAAAGCACGGTCACAGGCAATGCAGCTGACATTGGGTAATCCTCATCAAATGGTAGCCGACTGGCGCTTTTGCTCGCGCCGGACGTTTTCTGGCCCCAAACGATGGGCTTCAGAGAAGGTAAACGTTCGAAGTCGGTCGGGTCAGGCTCAGTTCAAATTAATGTTATAGTATAACAACACAAACAAGCCAGCCCTTGTCTTGCCTTGAACGACAAAGCACTGGAAGCTGCAATCAACTGGCCTCCTGGAAAACGTGATGAGAAATGCGCTGAAGTACTCGGTTTTCAGCCTCGTGCTGTTGATGGTGGGCAATGCCTGGGCTCAGGTTCCAGCGCTGGCCAGCTGCACACGCAGCGCCAATCTGCTGGCTTGCGTGGATGCTGATGGCAATGCGTACAGCGTCAACACCGTGGGCAGTACGCTTTACCTGCGTGGATTCGAGAAAGCTGGAAAGCGTTACTGGGCGCAGACCAACAGCCGCTTCGGGCAACTGACGTTCTTCACCGGCATCGCGTCCGACGGTGAAGCCTGGGTGGGCTACACCCGTCGGGTGGGCTGGACCACCATCAATCGCTTCTCCAGCTCCGGTGGTAGCAGCGCAAAGTTCACCTGCAGCCGCATAACGGGCTGTTAGACCCGCGAACTGTGTTGTGCCTGTTGCCAGGCGATGTAACTGTCGACCGGCGGATTCTTTTGAAAATAGCGCTGTAAACCATCGAACAATCCCTCGGCCACCGCTTGCTGGTGCCTCGCCGTGACCAGTCGTTGGCTGTCGCGAGCATTGGAAATAAAGCCGGTTTCAACCAGGATGGAAGGCACATCCGGCGACTTCAGCACGGCAAATCCGGCCTGTTCGACGCGCTTCTGGTGCAGCGTGGTGATTCCCGCCAAGCTGGCAAGCACCGTGCTGCCCAGCTGCAGACTGGCGGCAATCGTTGCATTCATCGACATATCCACAATCACGCCGGCCAGCATCGGGTCTTTATCCTTGAGGTTGAGCAAGCGGGTAGCCCCGAGCAAATCCACACCGTTCTCGCGTTGCGCCATGAAGCGCGCGGTTGCCGACGTCGCGCCCCCTTCCGAAAGACAATACACAGAGGCGCCAGATGCGGTCAGGCGTGGCGCTGCGTCAGCGTGCACCGAGATAAACAGGTCGGCCTTGTGCTGGCGGGCGATCTCGACGCGCTTGCGCAGTGGCACGAAAAAGTCGTCATTGCGCACCAATTTCACGTCAAAACCCCTGGTTTTTTTCAGGCGTTTTGCGAGCAGTTGCGCAATGGAAAGCACCACATCTTTTTCACGCTCGCCCTTGGCGCCAACCGCGCCAGGATCCTTCCCGCCATGCCCGGGATCGACGACCACGATAATGTCGCGCTGAGGATGAACGCCTTTTGCAGGTGTTTCACGTGGAACCATTGGGACGGTCGGGGCCGGTTTTGCGCTCACCAGATCAAGCACCAAGCGGTGCCCTTGGCCATCCTGCGGCGCCAGCAGGAAGCTGTTAAGCAGCACCGGACTGCTCAGATCGAGAACAATCCGCGTGTCACCCTGGCCGAAATGGCCGGATCGAATTGAACGAATCATCGTGTTACCGAGGGCTAACTGACTGAAATCGCCGGTCACACTGGCGCCGCTCAGATCAATGATCAATCGCTCTGGAGCGCTGAGTGCAAAAGTCTTGTAGCGCACCGGTGCGCTCAAATCGAATACCAGCCGCAACTTCTCACCCGAGCGCCAGAGCCGCGCGTTACGAACTTGCGCGGCTGAGACACTGAAAGGAAGGGCGAAGGCCGCGCTGGCCAATATCAGGTTAAGCAGATGGCGTCTGTGCATATGAAAGCCTGTTCATGAAAAAGGCATCGTGATTTGAATTGTTATAATGTAACATCAATTCCAATTAACAAGATGGGGCTGAACATGAATGCGCTGACCTTACCGGACATCGCCGCGCAGGCCGCTCGCCAAGCTCTCCCTCTCGAATGGGTGGGCATGCGCGGCATCGCTTTACCTGTGTGGCTGGAAGGCCGACAACTGAGTGCGAAGGCCGATGCTGGCGTGAATCTGGATGATGGCGAGGCACGCGGTATTCATATGTCTCGCCTCTATCTGGCGCTCGCAACACTCGAGCAGGAAAACCTTTCCCCTGCGCTGATACGGCAGGTGCTGCAACGGTTTCTCGACAGCCATGAGGGTTTATCCAATAGCGCCTATCTGAATATTCACACCGATTTGCTGCTGAAAAGACCCGCACTGGTCAGTCCGTTGAGCGGCTGGAAATCCTATCCGGCAACCATTGCTGCTCGTCTTGAAAAGCAAATGTTCCACGTGGAACTACAAATCGACGTGCCCTACTCATCAACATGCCCTTGCTCCGCCGCGCTGGCCCGCCAGCTGATTCAGCAGCAATTCATCGACGACTTCGCCAACAAGTCGCTGCAACATGCCGATGTCTTGACCTGGCTGGGATCAACGCAAGGCATTCTCGCCACGCCGCACAGCCAACGCAGCATTGCGGAATTGCACCTTCAACTGGACGAATTCATCGACGAGTTGCCACTGACAGCAATCATCAACGACGCCGAAGCGGCGCTCGGTACTGCCGTCCAAACCGCAGTGAAACGCGCCGACGAACAAGCCTTCGCCCTCGCTAACGGGCAAAATCTGATGTTCTGCGAAGACGCTGCCCGCCGACTGAATCTGGCCCTGCGACGCACGCCGGGCGTCAGCGCGTTCCAGTTGCGCGTAGTCCATGCCGAAAGCCTCCACGCCCACGACGCCGTTGCGCAAAGTCGCTGGCAGCGGGAGCACGCATGATCCGTTGCCAATCCCTGACGTGGGGTGCCCCCGGACAACCCCTGACATCCCCCCTTTCACTTGAGCTCGACAACGGCAGTCTCACGGCAATCGTTGGCGCTAACGGTTGTGGCAAAAGCAGCCTGCTGAAAGTGATGGCCGGTTTACAAAAGCCGTTGGCGGGCCAGGTCACGCTGAGTGTTCCACGCCAGAGCGGTCTGTCCTTCCTGCCACAGCAACAGCATCTGGACCGGCAATTCCCGATCAGCCTCCACGAACTGGTGGCGGCCGGTTTCTGGGGCCGTAGATTATCGACCCAGCTGCGTGCCCAGCGACTCGCCGATGCGTTGGACAACTGGCACCTGAGTGGACTCAGCCACCGGCCGCTGATGGCACTGTCGGGCGGCGAACTGCAACGTGCCCTGCTCGCGCGCTTGAGCCTGACCGACGCGCCGATCCTGTTGCTCGACGAACCCCACGCGGCACTCGATGAACTCGGCCAGCAGTTGCTTTGGGAACATATTCACGCCTGGCACGGCGAAGGCCGAACCCTCGTCGTGGTCTGCCATGACCTCGCTGCCGTCCGCCAACACATCGCTCAAACAGTGCTGATCAACAATCGCCAATGTGTGTACGGCGCGAGCACGGAACTGATTCAACAAACTCCCGACATGCAGGTGGCCTGATGCTTGCCATCGCGCACTTCTGGCAACCGTTCAGCGAGTTCGTTTTCATGCGGCGTGCGCTGCTCGGCGGGCTGGTGCTCGCCTGCAGCGTTGCCCCACTCGGGGTGTTTTTGATTCTGCGGCGGATGAGCCTGATCGGTGACGCCGTCGCCCACGGCATTCTTCCCGGTGCCGCGTTGGGCTTCTGGTTCGCCGGCCTCAGTCTGCCTGCCCTGACCCTCGGCGGTCTCGGTGCCGGTCTAAGCATGGCCGGTCTCGCGGCGTGGATCACTCGCCGCACTGGCCTGCGCGAAGACGCCAGCCTCGCCGCGATCTATCCGATATCCCTCGCCAGCGGTGTGCTGATTCTCGGCATCGCCGGCAAACGCCTCGACCTCTTGCACCTGCTGTTCGGCTCGGCACTGGCCGTGGACGGACCGACACTCCATGGCATGTTGTGGGTCTGCGCCTTGAGCCTGATCGCCATGGCCCTGATCTACAAACCGCTGCTGCTCGACACCCTCGACCCGCTGTTCCTGAGCACCGTCAGCCGCCTCGGCCCTCTGGCCCACGGCGTATTCCTGACCCTGGTGGTACTCAATCTGGTGATCGGATTTCAGGCCATCGGCGCCCTGATGGTGGTGGGACTGATGATGCTTCCCGCTGCAGCTTCGCGATTCTGGAGCCGACACCTGCCGAGCCTGATCGCTATCGCAGCCGCCCTCGGTTGCCTCTCGGTTTGGCTCGGGTTGTTGCTGTCGTTCTACTACTCGCTGCCCAGCGGCCCGGCCATCGTGCTGATTGCCGGCCTCGGTTATCTGCTGTCCGTGGTGTTCGGACCGGTCCACGGTCTGTTGCGCCGCCCGCCTTTGCTCACATCCCAATGAGGTGTCTCCCGATGCGCGCTCTATTTGTGCTGTTCAGCCTGATGCTGTCGATGTCGTTATCGGCGGCGGAAAAACTGCCCGTGGTCACCAGCTTCAGCATCCTCGCCGACATGGTTCATCAGGTCGGTGGCGAGCATATCCAGATCACCAACATGGTCGGCCCCGACGCCGATGCTCACACCTACGAGCCGACACCGGACGATGCAAAAGCGCTGCTCAAGGCCAGACTGATCATCAAGAACGGCCTCGGTTTCGAGCCATGGCTGGATCGACTGGTGACCAGCACCGAAACTCAGGCCACGGTGATCAGTGCGAGTCACGGGGTGATTCCACGTTCGCTGGATGAAGATGGCGAGACCATCCCCGACCCGCACGCCTGGCACAATCTGGCCAACGCCGAGCTGTACATCGCCAACATCACCAAAGCGTTGATCGCCGCCGACCCGGCCAACAAGGCCGACTACGAACGCAACAGTCAAACCTACCGGAAGCAGATCTACGCCCTGCTCGCCAAAGCCAAGGCCAGGTTCGGTTCGCTGCCAGCGGGCAACCGCAAGATCGTCACCAGCCATGACGCCTTTGGTTATCTCGGCCAGGCCTACGGTATCGACTTCATGGCACCACAAGGACTGTCCACCGAACGCGAACCCTCGGCCGCGGAAGTCGCGGCGTTGATCACCCAGATTCGCCAGGCCCACGTCAAAGCGGTGTTCATGGAAAACATCAAGGATGCACGCCTGCTCAAACAGATCGCCGACGAAAGCGGAGCGCACATTGGCGGCACGCTCTATTCGGATGCCCTCGCCGCAAGCGGCCCGGCCAGCACCTTCACCGGTCTGTTCGAGTACAACCTCAACACCCTCTACAACGCACTGAGCCAACCATGATTCGCAAGAACCCATCAGGTGATCTGCCGCAGATTGCCGAATCGGCCTACGTCGATAAAACCGCAATCATCTGCGGCAAAGTAGTGATCGGCGAGAACGTATTTGTCGGGCCTTATGCGGTCATCCGCGCGGACGAAGTGGATGCATCGGGCGAGATGGAAGCGATAACCATCGGTGCCAATTCGAACATCCAGGACGGCGTGGTCATCCACTCCAAATCCGGCGCGGCGGTGACGATCGGCGAATTCAGCTCCATCGCCCACCGTTCGATCGTGCATGGTCCGTGTGTCGTGGGTAACCGGGTATTCATCGGTTTCAACAGCGTGCTGTTCAACTGCGTGGTCGGCAACGGCTGCGTGGTTCGGCACAACTCGGTGGTCGACGGGCGCGATCTGCCCGACGCGTTCTACGTGCCCTCCACCACCCGCATCGGGCCGAAGACCGATCTCTCGCAGTTCCCACCGGTGAGCGTCAGCGCCTCGGAGTTTTCCGAAGACGTGGCGCGCACCAATGTCGATCTGGTACGTGGCTACAAAGCCTTGCAGAACGAGTTCTGAACCATGAGCAGCGTGCTGATTCGCAATGCCAGGCTGGTCAACGAAGGGCGTGAGTTCGACGGCGACTTATTGGTTGGCAACGGACGCATCGTCAAGATCGCCCGCAGCATCGAAGGCGAAAACGCGGCGGTGGAAATCGACGCCAACGGTCAGTGGCTACTGCCCGGCATGATTGATGATCAGGTGCATTTTCGTGAGCCGGGTGCGCCAGCCAAGGGCAGCCTATATACCGAGTCCCGCGCGGCGGTTGCCGGTGGCATCACCAGTTTCATGGACATGCCCAATACCCAACCGGCCACCCTCACCCTCGAAGCACTGGCGGACAAGAAGCGCCGGGCGGCGATGAGTTCGGTGGCCAACTACGGTTTTCACTTTGGCGTGAGTCAGGACAATCTCGACACGGTGGCGGCGCTCAATCCGAGTGAGGTGGCCGGGGTGAAAGTGTTCATGGGCGCGTCCACCGGCAACATGCTGGTGGATGATCCGCAAATCCTCGAACGGCTGTTCGCCGAGGTGCCGACCCTTCTGTTGGCACATTGCGAACACACGCCGAGCATCGACGCCAATGCGGCCAACCTGCGCAAACGGTTCGGTGCACATCTGCCGCCGGATGCCCATGCACTGATCCGCAATGCCGAGACCTGCTATCGCTCCTCGTCACTGGCCGTGGACCTGGCCAAGCGTCATGGCACGCGCCTGCACGTTTTGCACCTCACCACCGCACGTGAACTCGAACTGTTCGAAGACAAACCACTGGCGCAAAAACACATCACTGCCGAAGTCTGCCTGCACCATCTGCTGTTCGATGATCGTGACTACCCAACGCTGGGCAACCTGATCAAATGCAACCCGGCGATCAAAACCCCCGCCGACCGTGATGCATTGCGCGCCGCGTTGAACAGCCAGCGGCTGGATGTCATCGGCAGCGATCATGCGCCGCATACCTGGCAGGAAAAGCAGCGACCTTACAGCGAGGCGCCATCGGGATTACCGTTGGTGCAACACGCCCTGCCCGCCTTGCTGGAGCTGGTGGCGGACGCTGTCTTGCCGATCACCACGCTGGTGGCGAAGACCAGTCACCGGGTGGCGGATCTGTTTGCCATTCCGGATCGCGGTTATTTGCGTGAGGGATATTGGGCAGATCTGGTGTTGATTGAACCGCAGACGCTGGAGGTGTCTCGGCAACCGATTCTGTCGCAATGTGGATGGACGCCGTTTGCCGGTCGCCGCTTTCGGCATCGGGTGAATACGACAATTGTTTCGGGGCAGATTGCGTGGCGGGACGACCGGGTGCATGACGGGTGTCGAGGGTTGGCGTTGCGATTCTTGCGCTGAGGCATTCAGTGACTGACAAGACGCGATCGCGGGCAAGTCCGCGCCCACAGGTTGCACCGGTGAACACAACATTGATGTCCACTGCAGAACCTTGTGGGAGCGGGTTTGCCCGCGATGTTTTTAAGCTCTTGGTTTAACCGCGCCGCAATCCTGGCCCAACCACACGGCGCGGGTCTCCAGGCTGCCCTTCTGGTTGATCCCGATGGCATTGAACGTGCCGTTGGCTACCGTGGTGAATTCCCGATCGCTTTGGAACGTTGCCACGCCCGTGCCCTGGGCTTTCGGGCAACTGAAGCGGAATTTCCACTGGTTGCCGTTGCGCTCGGTGATCTGTTGCTTGCAACCTGATTGCGGATCAGCCAACGGGATATCGTTGGTTGCCACCTGTTGCGGCGTCAGGCAGGCACGGATGCCTTTACCGCCAATATTGATACCGTTCTTTTCCAGGGCCGCCCTCTGTTGCGGGGTCATTTGGCCTTGAATCTGGCCGAGGATCGACTGCACATCCATCGGCTGATCATCGACTTTGACGTTGCTCGATGTCATTTCCCACAGCCCTGGCTGCAACATCTGCGCTTGCGCAATCACCGGCAATGCCAAACCCAGGCCCAGCGCCAAACCCAGCAGACGAACGTTCATCGAAAAACTCCTGATCAGTAGTGGCCGTTAGACGTCGGCCGATTGCTTCGGTTCATGCACCAATTAAATAGCGACATTCGCAACAGAACATGGTCTGTTAAGCATTAAATCTTCCGGAGCAAGGCTGCCCCATGGATTATTTTGGACCGCACATTTTCGGTTATCTCATCGCTCTGATACATACCCTCGGTTTGATTGCCGCCGTACATGCGGTGCTCACCGTGCGTACGGCCCAAGGCTCGATCGCCTGGGCATTGTCGCTGATCTTCATCCCCTACCTGACGCTGATTCCCTACCTGGTCTTCGGTCGCAGCACTTTCGATGGTTACATCAAGGCGCGACGCCAGGCCAACGAACAGATGCGTCAGGCAATCTCCGAGCTGAACTGGCGGCCGTGGGTCGAAGAAGCGCTGGCTGCTCGCGCTTCGAACGCCTATACCTCATTGCGCGCCATGCCCAAACTGGGACGCATGCCGTGTCTGGCGAACAACGAGGTGCAGTTGTTGGTGAACGGCACGGCCACCTTCGACGCAATCTTCCAGGCCATCGAACACGCGAAGGAAGCCGTGCTGATCCAGTTCTTCATCATCCACGATGATCGCCTCGGTCAGCGCCTGCGCGATCTGCTGCTGAAGAAAACCGCCGACGGCGTGGCGATTCATTTGCTCTACGACCGCATCGGCAGCCACGCCCTGCCCCACAGCTATGTGCAGGCATTGCGCGACGGCGGCGTCGAGGTCGAGGCGTTTGCCACCCGCAGTGGCTGGCTCAACCGCTTTCAGGTCAACTTCCGCAACCACCGCAAAATCGTCGTGGTCGATGGTGTAGTCGGTTTTGTCGGCGGACATAACGTCGGCGATGAATACATGGGAGAGAAGCCACCGCTGGCACCGTGGCGTGACACCCATGTGAAAGTACGCGGTCCGGTGGTGGCGTGCATGCAGGAATCCTTTGCCGAAGACTGGTTCTGGGCCGCACGGGCCTTGCCGCCGCTGATTTTGCCGGATGAATACCCGGACGATGGCGTGCTCTGCCAATTGCTGGCCAGCGGCCCGGCAGATGCCTACGAAACCTGTTCGCTGTTTTTCGTCGAAGCCATTCACGCCGCGACAGAGCGAGTGTGGATCACCAGCCCCTATTTCATTCCTGACGAAGCGGTATTTGCCGCGTTACGCCTGGCAGTATTACGCGGCGTCGATGTGCGCTTGTTGTTGCCATCGCGGCCCGATCACCGGATCGTCTACGCGGCGTCCAGCCTTTACGCCTTTGAAGCGGTACGCGCCGGTGTGCGGGTATTTCGTTATGAACCCGGATTCCTGCATCAAAAAGTGGTGCTGATCGACAGCGAGATCAGTGCGATCGGCAGCGCCAACCTGGACAACCGCTCATTCCGGCTGAATTTCGAAGTGATGTTGCTGACCGTCGATAGCGACTTCGCCGCCAGTGTGGAACACATGCTCAATCAGGATTTCGAGCAATCCTATGAGGTCGCCAAAGAAGAAAGCCGGGAGATCCACCGCCTGCAACAGGTCGGCATGCGGATCGCCCGGCTCATTTCACCGATTCTTTGAGCCCTTTGCCCAAAGGCCAAGGGCGCACTGGCGTCATGGATTGTAGATATCTTCCCGTGTCCATGGCAGTTCATGGCTGCCATCCGGATGCGCCTTGACGGCTAAGATCTGGTGCAGATTGATCCAGCCGCGAGCGAACGCGTACGCACAACCGGCCAGGTACAGACGCCAGATGCGCAACGCTTGATCGGGCACCAGTTTCGCCGCCGCTTCGAGGTTGTCCTCCAGGCGCTCGCTCCAGTGATCCAGTGTGCGCGCGTAATGCAGGCGCAGACTTTCGACGTCGATGATCTCAAGCCCAGCCTCGCTGATCTCGGCCGAAATCATCGCCAGGTGCGGCAGCTCGCCGTTGGGAAACACGTACTTCTCGATGAAGTCCCCGGCACCGCGCCCCACCGGACGACCGTCCGTGTGCTTGGCGGTGATCCCGTGGTTCATCACCAGTCCACCCTCCTTCACCGCGCCAAACAGGGTCTTGCAATACTCGGCAAGATTGGCGTGACCGACGTGTTCGAACATGCCAACACTGACCACCTTGTCGAAGCGCCCGTCCTGCGGCAAATCGCGGTAATCGAGCAACTGCAGTTCGACCTGGTCTTCCAGCCCTTCGGCTTTAACCCGTTCACGGGCCAGTTCCAGTTGTTCCTTGCTCAGGGTGATGCCGAACACCTTGGCACCGAACTCCCGCGCGGCATAACGCGCCAGCCCCCCCCAACCGCACCCGACATCCAGCAGATAGTCGCCCGGCTGCAAACGCAGCTTGCGGCACAGGTGACGGAACTTGGCTTGTTGCGCTTGCTCGAGGGTTTCACTGCCCGTTTCGAAATACGCGCAGGAATACGCCATGTCGCTGTCCAGCCAGAGCTGGTAGAACGCATTGGACAAGTCGTAGTGGTAGGAAATGGATTTAGCGTCAGTCTCCTTGTCGTGCACGGAACGCACCGGCTGACTGTCTTCGTCTTCATCGAGCAACGCGCTGCTCAACTCATCGCAGACCCGGATGACCTCGCTGATCGAGCCTTCCAGTTCCAGTTTGCCCTCGATGAACGCCGCCCCCAGCGCGTCGAGACTTGGATGAGTAAACTGGCTGACCATCTGCGGGTCCTTGACCACAATGGTGACGCTGGGCGCCGGCCCCAGATTGATTTCATGGCCGTCCCAGAGCCGCAGACGAAGCGGTAACTGCAGATTCTGTAAGGCCGGTGGAAGTTGCGCGAGCATGGAAAATCCCCCTTGTTTCAGACGTCTGATCTGAGGGTAGACCATCCTGAAAAAATAGCAGGCTATCGAATTAATTAGCCGAAACTATGATTGCAGACGCTCCAGCAAGCCATCCTGTAGCCACTGTTTCAACCAGGTGACGGCTTGAAGTGGCGCGCCCTCACCATAAGTGACTGCTGACTGTGCGCACAGTTCAGAGAAGCTCCAGTTCTCGTTCAGCACCCCGTTCAGCGCTTCGCCTTCGGCAGATGGCAGGCTGCGGTAATGACTGACCAGACCCTTTCGCCAGATCAGGCAGATCTGAGGCGTCGCAAGGCTGACGCTGGCAGGGAAGGCGCTTTGCTCCTTCACCGCACGCCACTGCGCAAGGCTGTTGAACCGACACTCAAACCATTGCAATGAAGGGGTCGGTTTGAATCGCAACCCAGGCCATTCTTCAGGTGCCAGCGTCGCCATTGTCTCGATGCTTGACGGCGCGCCTGCGGGCGCATCAAAGGCCAGCGTAAAGGCCCACTCAAGCGCTGCCAATTCAGCCAACGGCGCACTCTGTGCCAGCACCAGATGTTCGCGGATGAACCCTTCGAAGCCTTTGCCCAGCCAGCGCAGGCTGTAATGTGTCGAAGGATGTTGGCGCAGGTAGGCGCTGGCCAGCAGGTCGAATTCCTCGTCGCCCAGCCAGTGCCAGATCGTCGGGAAGTCGCTGCGCAGCACCTCAAGCAGTCGCGCTCGGTAAGCGTTGTGGTAAATCGCCAGACCGGTATCGACATCCAGCGTCGGGCCGCCGACAAGCGAGTCGACCAGTGCCGGATCGGCGACGGCCTCATCCAGCAGAAATGCTTCGAACGCCAACTGCCAGTCATTCAGGCGCATTGCGTGCTCCCCTGCAGGACCATTGCCAATTCACGAGCCTTGCGCAATTCATCAAGCAGTTCGTCGAACGGCGGAAAGTGATCGTCGCGTTCCAGCAGGGTGGCCACCGGGCCGAGGTGTTGCAGCGTACGTTGATACAGCGCCCAGACCGGATCGCTGACCGGATGATCGTGGGTGTCGATCACGTAGTCGCCATAATCGCTGTGCCCCGCCAGATGCAGCTGACGTATCTTGTCGGCCGGCAACTGCTGAATGAAGGTCCACGGATCAAAGCCGTGATTGCGTGAACTGACGTAGACATTGTTGACGTCCAGCAGCAATTCGCAGCCGCTCACCCGGCTCAGGGCGGCGAGAAATTCCCATTCGGTGAAATCATCGGAAGCGGCACGCACGTAACTGGAGACGTTCTCCAGTACCAGTGGACGCTGCAGAACGTCCTGCACCTGCGCGACGCGCCCGGCAATGTACTCCAGACTTTCTTCGGTGTACGGCAACGGCAACAGGTCATGCAGTTGATGGGCGTTGCCACGGCTCCAGCACAAGTGGTCGGAGATCCACGCCGGCTTGACCCGTTCGGCCAGTTGTTTGAGGTGTATCAGGTAGTCGCGATCGAGGGCGTGCGGCCCGCCGATGGACAGGGAGACGCCATGCATGACCAGCGGATAACGCTCGGCGATGGCGTCCAGGTAGTACAGGGCCTTACCGCCCGGCACCATGAAATTTTCCGAGATCACTTCGAACCAGTCGACGTCAGGGGCCTGTTCGAGGATCTGTTGGTAATAGGCGCTGCGCAATCCCAGGCCATAACCGAGACAGGGAAGAGAGGCGGACATGGGCGAACTCCTGTTGATAGTGGCCGCAGTGGCGTTAACCACTGCGGCGACACCTGGCGGTCAGGTTATTCGCCGACCTTGCCACCGGCCTTTTCGCACGCCGCCTGGGTCATGGCCTTGAAGCCCTGGCCCTTGCAGGAGCCCATGCCTTTGCAAGCGTGGTCTTTGGTTTTGCAGTCATTCTGGCCTTTGCAGGCATTCACACCGTAACAGTGAACGTTGGCATCGGCAGCCATCGCATTGGTCGCCACACCGGCAAACATTGTGGCAGCAGCCAGAGCGAGAGCGGCACCGGCAGCAGCGGTCTTGATAGTCATTTTTTTATCCTCGGTCATCGTCAGGGGTTGTCGGCTGGAAGGTTGTTCAGTCCCGACATAGCACTAGAGAGGGCCTACCCTTGTGGCGTTACAGAGGCGGAAAAAAATAATTTCAGGCATCTTCCTTGAGCTTGAGCAGCGGCTCCTGAAAGCGCAACAAACGACCGGCATTGCCCAGCACCAGCAATGTGCTGAGGTTATGCAGCAGCGCGGCAATCATCGCTCCGGCGGCGCCCAGCCAGCCGAATGCAGCGAACACGACGATGGCCAGCGTCCAGCCCAGACCGATGATCACATTCACTTGCAGGGTTCGCCGGCACTGCCGACTCAGGCGCACGCAAGTCCCCAGTCGACGCAGGTCGCTGCCGATCAGCACAATATCCGCCGAGGCCAATGCGATATCGGCACCACCCGCCCCCATCGCAACGCCCACCACGCCCGCCTTGAGGGCGAGCGAATCGTTGATACCGTCGCCAACTACCATCGGCCGGAAACCGTTGTCGATCTCCTTGAGCACGCAATTGAGTTTGTCTTCGGGCAACGCCTGCGCTTCAACCTCGTGCAGGCCCACCTCCCTGGCCAGGGCGTGGGCGACGCTTTTCCGGTCCCCCGTCAACAACAGTTGCCGGCCCAGACCCAAGTCGCGCAATTCACCGAGGGCAAAGCGCGCTTCCGGTTTGACGCTATCGGCCAGCAGCAACCAGGCGAGGAATACACCGTTCAAGGCCAGGCCCGCGATCGGGCCATCGTGCTCGGGAATGGCCGTGGTGGTAATGCCCAGTTGAGCAAACAACTCCGGACGGCCGAGTGCCGCTTCGCCCTGCGCGGTCATCGCCACCACACCGAGGCCCTGGCGTTCGTGGATATCCGTCAACGTCAGGCATTGCTCTTGGCTGACCAGCCCGGCGAGCGCGCGACTGACCGGATGACTGCTCGCCGCGCCGAGGCTTGCGGCCAACGCCATAACGATGGATGCGTCGGCACGCGGCTTGTCGATCGACTGCAAGCGCAACGTGCCGTATGTCAGCGTGCCGGTCTTGTCGACCACCAATGACGTCAGATCGGCCAACTCTTCGAGGAACGCCGAACTGCGGATCAGAATCCCGTGGCGTGCCGCCACCGCCACACCGGCAATCGCCGTGGCCGGCGCCGACAACACCAGGGCACAGGGACACGCCGCCACCAGCACCGCGAGCATCGCTTGCGCGTTGTGCGTGATGAACCAGGTCACCGCCGCCAACAACAACACCAGCACCATGTAGCTGCCGGCATAACGCTCCAGCAAACGGGTGATCGGGGGTTTCGAACGCTCGGCGTTTTGCATCAGCGCGATGACTTTGCCGAGGGTCGATTCACCGCCGGTGCGCGTCACTTCGATGCGCAGCAGACCATCGAGGTTGATCGCACCACCAAACACCGTCATGCCGACGCCCGCTTCTACCGGCACCGACTCACCGGTAATCGACGCTGTGTCGAGACTGGCCTGGCCGGACAACACCCGCCCGTCTGCCGGTACACGGTCACCGGCACGCACTTCGACCGTGTCACCGGATGTGAGCGAGCCGTTGTCGACTTCGATGATCGTACCGTCGGCCTGAACCTTGCGGGCATGGCTGCGGGTCAACTGGCCAAGCGCATGAATCGCTTCCTGGGAACCGATGACACTGCGCTCCTCCAACACATGACCGAAGATCATGATGATCGGCAGCAACGCTGCGGTCAGCAGATCACCCGTCGCCCAGGCGCCGAGCATCGCCAGGGCAATCAACTGATCGGTGATGCCGTGCAGACTCGGGTAACGCAGGCTGAACCACGCCGAGCGCATCACCGGCACGGCAACCAATAAAGAAGCGAAACCGAGCAGCAACTGGCTGACGCCGGTTTGCTCAGGGCTCACCCAGCGCCAGATCAAACCGAGGCCGAGCAGCCCCAAGGCGAGCATTGCCAAGGTCAATTGCCGCGCGGCGCGGCGTTGTTCAGCCGAAGACAACAGGCTCGGTGCAGCGGTAGTCGCGGTCATTTTGCGGCTCCCTGAATGATCAGACGGGAATCGTCCTTCGGATCGACCGTGGTCACGGATCCAGCCTGACCGAGAATTTTCGGCATGCGTTCGCGATACAGACGCAACAGCATCTGCGGGTCAGTGCCCTGCTGTTGGGCTTTGGCCAGACTCGATACGGTGGCGGTATCGGCGGAGGCTTTGGCGAGTCGCTCGCCGGCTTGAGCGTGTGCAACTTGCAGCGCGCGGTCGGCCTGTTCATTGGCCGCCTGAGTGAGTTTTTCCGCATCAGTACGTGCATTCGCCACAGCCTTGTCGGCCTGCTGACTGGCGGTCAACACCGCATTGAAGGCACTGACCGCCGGATCGGGCAGACTCGATTGCACATCGACCCGCGCCACCTCGATACCGATGCCCTGCCCACCCGCCTTAAGCTCGGCCAGGCGTTTGTTGATGCCTTGCACCAGATCGCCGCGCAGTCGTTCGCGACGTTCGGCGGCCTGGTTGTCGGCGCCGATCAACTCCGGACGAGCGACCAGAATGGTGTCCAGATCCCGTGCGGCGGTGAGTGCCACGGCACTGCGCGTGACCAGGCGATCCAGTGCCGGAAGCACATGTTCGCCCTGAAGCACGAAGTCATAGGGGTCGGTGACCTTATAAAAAACCCGCACATCCAGTTGCACGACACCAGCATCACCGGTCAACAGGTATCCGGATCCGGCGAGCGCATCACTGATCGGCACCGCAAACGAGGCGACTCGATCTGCCTTCACCGCCTCAGCGCTGCGCAGCAGGTTGCCAATCCGGCGCTCGATCACCCGGTCCGCTGCCGGCAGCAAAACCACTTGTTCAAATGGCTGCGGCCAGGCCAACAACAGACCGGCATTCTGAATGCGATCCAGCGCACCGAAATGCAAAACCACCGCGCGATTCTGCGGATCGATCTGCCGCACATTGGAAAATGCCCAGGCCAGGGCGGCCAGCAATGTCACCGCATACAGGGCGAAAAACGCCAAGCGCCCTGCCTGAATCCACGGACTGTTCAGCGCATGTGTTCCACGTGGAACTTCTTCACTCATGGCTGCGATCCGGATTTGCTGTCGACGCTGGGCGGGCCGTCAACCAATACGCGGAAGGGGGCGGCGTCGGTGCGCAGAATCAGTTTGGTGTCCGGTGAAACAATGGTGCCAAGGGTGTCCAGCGAGCGCAGCAAGTTATACAGCTGCGGCGACCCGGCATAGGCGCGGCCATAAATCTGTGCAGCTTCAACCCGCGATTGCGCTTCAATATCAGCGGCTTTTACCGTGGCGTCCGCCTGCACAATGCGCGCATCGCGCTCGGCCGCAGAACGGATTTGCGCCGCTTCGCGTTTGCCGATCGCCGTGCGTTCAGTGGCAATGGTTTCACGCTCGGCGCGCATGCGATCCACCGTGGCGGTAAGCGTCACCGACGGCAAGGTCAAGCGCTCGATGCCCACCTGCACCACGCGCACACCATAAGTGGCGAGCAATTGCTGATCGATCTGCTGACGCAGTTGCGCCTCGAAATCGGCGATGTGCACCTGACTGGCGTCGGTGTTGACCAGGTTCGCCAGGTCAAAACTGCTGGCGGTGGTTTCCAGCGCCGAGCCCACGAACGTGCGAATCTGCCGCGCCGCTTCATCCGGCTGGTTCTGCACAGCGCGCATGAAACGTTGCACATTGTCCGGATCGCCCTGCACCTGCCACGCCACGTAAGCCTGAACGATGATGCGCAAACCGTCGCGCGTGCCGACATCCTGCAAACCGCTGGAGGTGGTGCGCAGCCGCAGGTCCACCGGGATCGCCGCTTCAAACGGCGCCGGCCAACGCCAGCTCAAACCCGGATCAAGCAGCACACGCGACGGATTGCCGAACCGGGTGATGACCGTGGCCTCGCCCGAGCGCACTTGCACCAGACTCGCCGCCGCGATGGCAAACGCCACCAGCAATGCCGCCCAAGCCATGCGTCGCCAGGGGAACGGCCCCGCTTCTTCCGGCGCACCGTGATGGTGATGGCCATGATGATGGTGATGCCCGCCGTGGCCGTGATCGTGGCCGCCGTGGTCATGGTGATCGTGAGTGTGCGACTGGCTCAATGGGCAACTCCTGGTTGAGCGGTGGTGCGCGCGGGCGATGGATCAGCCGGCAGCGTAAACGTACGCAAGTCGATGGTCGGCGCATTGCTGCTGCCACCCAGACGATGGTCGAGCACCAGCAATTTGGCTTTGCTCAAGCCTTGGCTGAGCTGACTGAGGTATTGCTCCAGAACGAACGCCTGGCCGGCGCTGGCGTAGGCTTTTTGCTCGGCAGTGAATTTCAGCTCCGCGGCCTGCGCCGAAGCATTGATTTCGCGCGCATTGGCGCTGGCCTGGTCGCGGGCGAGGCTGGCCTGCAACTGCGCCTGATTACTCGCTTCAGCCGCCGCTCCCCGCTCACGGGCGATTAACGCCTGCGCACCAATCTGCGCTGCTTGCACGCTGTGATACGCGTTGGCCGCACCGGCCGGCGGATGAATGGCTTCAACCACCGTGGCAAGAATCTCCACCCCGCTGTCGAGCTTTTGCAGATCGTTTTGCACCGCGCGACCAATCTGATCACCCAGCCCTACCCGATCGGTACCGAGCAAACCGTCGAGCGTGCGCGAAGCGAAATCGTGCACCAGAATCCGGCTGGCCGTGCTGCGGATCAACGTCGGGACATCGGCACAGTTATAGGTCGCCGCCAATGCCGCCTGGTCACTCAGGCCAATGCGATAGACAAACCGCACGTCCATGTTGACGATCTGGAAGCTCTGCTGCTCGCCGCGGCTGCTGGCAATCACCTGAGACTTGTCGTTGACGTGACTGGCGTCCCACAGACGATTGGCCGTCATGGGGGCCGGGCCTTCGGCAGGATCGGGCTGAACCGGCGCCGGGTTTTCGCCGACGCTGGTCGCCAGTTCGTGGACGACGCCGTTTTCCACGTTCAGCACCCGTCCCAGCGGCCACGGCAAACCAACGTGCAACCCGGGAGCGAACACCTGCACCGGTTTGCCGAAACGCTCGTAGATCCCACGACCTTGCAACGGAATTTCATGAATGCCGGTCAGCAGCCAGCCGAGTCCCACAACCAGCGCCAGCACAGGCAGAAATGCGCGGCGCATGTAGCTGAACGCCCAGATCTGGCGCAGATCGATGCCGAAACGGTTGTGCAACTCGTGCTGCAACGCGAGTAACGGTTGCGGCGGCCAACGCAGCAGATCGGCGCTAAAGGTGCGCGCCAGCAGGGTCGGCTCGAGTTGCTCGCGACGAGGACTGAATAGTGACAATACGGCGCGCAATAACAGCTCGATCGCGACCAGTCCCGGCAAGATTCCAATCAGTACGGCCACGCGAACCGGCCACACGGCGCTCTCGCTGGCGAACAGTAAACACAGTGCGCCCAGCACCAGAGTGATAATCACCACCCGCGTCAGTTGCGCCAGCGAGCCCGCTTCTGGCCATTGCGCCGGACTCTCTTGTGCCAGGTGCCGCTCCAGTACCAGCAAGGCGAAGGCCAGCAACAACGCCATCACCGCGCCAACGGTGGCAGACAAACCCACCGCCGCAGCCGGTAGCGCGAGGTTCCACGCCTGCTCGATGCCAAGCAACACCAGCATCGCCCAGCCACCCAGCCACAACGTCGCCGCACCGATCTGGCCAAGCCAATGCAAACTGCGCTGACTCAAGCGTTCCAACAGCTGCTCGTACCATCCCTGCGCAGCAGACGGTTCTTCCATTGTTGGAGGATTCGACGCCAGAGGCGTCATCACCCGCTCACGCCATCGCGCCACCCACCACGCCGATTGCAAACCAGCGACCAGCACCAGCAACGCCGCACTCTGGTTGACCAACAGCGGCAGCCACAACGACTGCGGCGCGAACAACCCGACAAAAAACGCCAGCACCCACCCGGCCCCGGCCAAGCCGCCAAGGCCGATGGCCCAGCGCCGTAATCGCCGACCTTGCATCGCCGCCTGCTGAAAGCGCGGCAATCCGGTCACTGGCGTGCCTTCAACTTCCAGATCGACTTGCATAACACCCCGAAATCATTGGTTCACTGCGCATATCGTTACGATATAACGATAATCGTGAAATATTCGTACACAATTGCATTTATCTAAAGATTTCCAACCTGTCGCTTGCCTGAAGCCTTGACCGAAATGTCGATAAACGCACATATTACGCTCGTAATTTTCTTCGCCGACTACTTTTAGCATCCGCATCCATCAAGCAGGAGCAAGCGCATGAGCAACTATGACGTAGTGATTCTGGGCGGCGGCCCCGGTGGTTATAACGCGGCGATCCGCGCTGGCCAGTTGGGTCTCAAAGCCGCTTGCGTCGAAGGTCGCGCGACCTTGGGCGGCACCTGCCTGAATGTCGGCTGCATGCCTTCCAAAGCGCTGCTGCATGCCTCGGAGCTGTATGACGCAGCGATGGGTGCGGAATTCGCCAACCTCGGCATCGAGGTCAGACCCACGCTGAATCTGGCGCAGATGATGAAGCAGAAAGACGAAAGCGTGAGCGGCCTGACCAAAGGCATCGAGTTCCTCTTTCGCAAAAACAAGGTCGACTGGATCAAGGGCTGGGGCCATATCGACGGCCCGGGCAAAGTCAGCGTAACCAACGATCAGGGCAGCAAGGTCGAACTGACCGCCAAGGACATCATCATCGCCACCGGCTCCGAGCCCACTCCCCTGCCCGGCGTGGAGATCGACAACCAACGCATTCTGGATTCCACCGGTGCCCTGTCGCTGAGCGAAGTACCCAGCCATCTGGTGGTGATCGGCGCCGGGGTCATCGGCCTCGAACTGGGGTCGGTGTGGCGGCGTCTGGGCGCGCAGGTCACCGTGGTCGAATACCTCGATCGCATCTGCCCCGGAGTCGATGCCGAGGCCGGCAAAACCCTGCAGCGTTCGCTGAGCAAACAAGGGATCGCCTTCAAGTTGAGTTCGAAAGTCACCAGCGCTACCTCGTCAGCCAGCGGTGTGCAGCTCAGCGTCGAGCCTTCGGCCGGCGGCAGCGCTGAGTTGCTGGAAGCCGACTACGTGCTGGTGGCCATCGGGCGTCGTCCGTACACCCAGGGCCTGGGTCTGGAAAACGTGGGGCTGAGCACCGATAAACGCGGCATGCTCGCCAACAGGCAACACCGCACCGAAGCGCCCGGCGTGTGGGTGATCGGCGACGTCACGTCGGGGCCGATGCTTGCGCACAAGGCCGAAGATGAAGCGATGGTCTGCGTCGAGCAGATCCACGGCAAGGCCGGCGAGGTCAACTACGACCTGATCCCCAACGTGATCTACACCAAACCGGAACTGGCCAGCGTCGGCAAGACTGAAGAGCAGCTCAAGGCCGAAGGTCGCGCTTACAAAGTCGGCAAGTTTCCGTTTACCGCCAACAGCCGGGCGAAGATCAACCACGAGACTGAAGGCTTTGCCAAAGTCCTCGCTGACGAACGCACGGACGAAATTCTCGGGGTGCATCTGGTCGGCCCGAGCGTGAGCGAAATGATCGGCGAATTCTGTGTGGCAATGGAGTTCAGCGCTTCGGCGCAGGACATTGCGCTGACGTGTCATCCGCACCCGACGCGCTCCGAAGCGTTGCGCCAGGCAGCAATGAATGTCGAGGGGATGGCGACGCAGATGTAATCAAGGCGGAGAAACCGTTATCGCCGGCAGGCTGGCTCCCACCTTTGACCGCGTTCCAATGTGGGAGCGAGCAGGCTGGCGATGAAGGCCGGCCTTAATCCGGAAGATGCCCCAACGGCAACGCCCCCGGCGTCTTCACCGTGTGAATCGCAAAGTTGCTGCGAATGTCGCTCACCCCCGGCAACTTCAACAGACACCCGCTGAGAAAGCGGTCATACGCGCGCAGATCCGGCACCACCACCTGCAAGAGAAAATCCGACTCACCGGAAACGAGAAACGCGGAAATCACTTCCGGTAACGCGGTGACCGCTTCATAAAAAGCCTCGGCCTGTGCGTCGTTGTGCCGCTCGACCTTGACCCCGACAAACACCGTCAGACCCAGCCCCACTTCATCGCGATCCAGATTGGCCTGGTAACCGCGAATCACGCCGGCCTCCTCCAGCATCCGCACCCGACGCAGACAAGGCGATGCCGACAGGCCGATTTCGTCAGCCAGTTCGACGTTGCTCAGGCGTCCGTTACGTTGCAGGGCGGCGAGAATCTTGCGATCAAAGGCGTCCAGTTTCATGTTTGGCAGATTCCGAGAGTAAAGCCGCTGAAACCAGCAGGTTATGCCAAACCTGCAGGCTTTTGAAGCGGACTTCGCAAGCACCTGCCCCGCCCTTGCGCTCTAGACTTGGCTCACCGAATCGACAACGAAAGGGGTGTGAGGTGGCGAGTCTCTGGCTGTTTTTTCTGGCTTTGGCGGTGGTCTATCTGTTGCCCGGCCCGGACATGATCCTGCTGCTGCAAACCGGTGCCCGGCAGGGTCGCGGTGCGGCACTGGCGACGGCGACAGGCCTGGCAATTGCCCGCAGCTGTCACGTGGCATTGGCGGCGTTGGGGCTGGCGGCGCTGTTCAAGGCCGCGCCGTGGACATTCGAAGTGGTACGGCTGGCCGGCGCGGCGTATCTGCTGTGGATCGGTATCCAGTGCCTGCGCAACACGCTGGTGCCGAACCTGAATACCGGCGACGTTGCCGGCATGCCCGGGCAATGGCGTGAAGCGATCCGGCGCGGTGTGCTGACCAACCTGCTCAACCCGAAGGCGTTGCTGTTCTGCTCAGTGCTGTTGCCGCAATTCATCGTCGCCGAAGGCGCGCCGGTGCTGACCCAATTCGCCGTGCTCGGCGCCCTGCTGGTCGGCATCGGCCTGCTGTTCGACAGTGCATATGCCCTGACCGGCGCCGCCCTGGGCCGCTGGCTGCAACACAGCCCGACGGCGCAACGCGTTCAACAGTGGCTGTTCGGCAGCCTGCTGATCGGCTTCGCGGTGCGCCTGACGTTTGTGCAACAGGCTTAGACGTCGGGCGTCTTGCGACGGCGACGGCTGATCAACAACAACGCGGCGGCGCTGCCCAGCCCGAGGACACCGATCACTGGCCATTTGTAGGGTCGCAGCGTTGTGCGCACGGCATCGGTGACCTGGGTGACGTAACGTTTGTCGGCGTTTTCGAAATCCGGATACGGACACTGATGGCCAAAATCCACCGCCCAGGGCACGTACGGACCTTCCTTCACGTAGCGCTGATATAACGCGCTCTGCTCTTCCAGGCTGCTGTTCCAGCCTGCGGCCGAGCACAATACGGCGGCAAACGCCTGACTGGTGTGCGGCAGGTTGTCGGCGGCGCGACTGGCCAGCGCGGTGGCGACAAAACGGTAGTGATAACGCTGATCCGGTTGCGCTTCGCTGGCCTTCTGGCGCTGCACTTCGGCTTCGGATACCAGCGGGCCGACGTTCAGCTCGACGGATTCCAGGCTGTAATTGCCCCCGAACGTGGCGTAGTCCGGCGCCATCTCGAATCCGAGGATGTCCATGCCCCACTCACGGGCGGTCCACGCCGCGTTGTACAACGCACTGGCGCGTTTGGTCGGCCACCACGCGGCATCGGCCTTCAGCCGCTGCTCACCGTAGAGACGGGCCTTGTTCTGCAGATCGGGGTTGTCGAAATAAGCCACCGCGTCGGCGTAATGCCCTTCACGCAACAAGCGTCGGCCAAGCAGATTGCGCAGGCTGGCGGCGACCGGCAGCGGCACGTAGTTGTCGCGTTCCTGCTGGGTTCGCGCCGCTGGGGCCGGGACGTTTTCATCCACGTACCGCTTTAATTCTTCCACCGTCAGCACACGTTCGGCCACGGTCGCAGCGTCAAACCAATAGGTGCTGTTGCTGCGATACAACTGCACGAAGGCTTGCAGGTATTCGCCACGCTGCAAGGCGAGAATCGCGCTTTCGCCCTCAACCCGGCATTTCGGCTGAACGGTTTCAAACGCCCAGTCTGGCGTGCGTCGATAGCCCCAGTCTTCGGCCTGCGGGAAGGCTTGCGCGGCTTTCGCATAAGCGGCGGCAGCGCCAGTCTTATCGCCGTCACGCACCGCCAGTTTGGCCCGTAACCACCACGCCAGACCGCCGTCCCCGGCATTTTCAAGAAAGGCCTTGGCGCTGGCGTAATCGCCCTGTTGATAACTCATCGTTGCCAGCCGATCAGCATTTTCCAGGCTGCCACGGGTACTGTCCTGTAGCAGCTTCACGAGTTTTTTCTCATTCGGCGGTTCATCGCCAAACGACCAGCCAAGACGGCTGACCAGAGAAGCCGTGACCAATTGCTGCACGGCTTTGCGCTGGAGCAAATCCGCCAGTTCAGCCTCGGGCAGCTCGGCCAACTCATTCATCAATTGCTTCAGAGAGGTATACCCGACGGCCGAGCCGTGCAGGTTTTGCGCTTCATACAGTTCGATCGCGCCACTCCAGTCGCCGGCGGTGCGCAACACGCGCGCCTCTTCGCCGAGGCTGGCGACCCCCAGTTCCAGCGGGTCGCTGAAGCCGTCGATGCTCAGTTGCCGGGCCTGGCGGAAGGCATCGCGCGATTGTTCCAGCGCCTCTGGCGCATCCCCCGCCTCAGTGCTCATGGCAAACCAGGTACGGCCCAACGAGTACGCAGCCCAGGTGCTGCGCAACGGACGTTGATCGGCCGGCAGCGCCAGCAGCTTGCTGAAGTACTCGACCGCCAATGGATGATTGCCCGTGGCAAATGCCACGGCGCCAGCCACATACAAACGGATTTCCGGCGGCAGACTGGCGCCCTGCGCCTCGGCCTGACGCGCATCACTCAAGCCACGCAACTGTTTGACCAGCGCTTGCTGTTCGGCGCTCAGACCGGCCTGCTCGGCGGTCTCCCGCGCCGCAGCAGCTGCGCTCTCATCGCCGTACAGATCATCGGGATTACGCGTCGCGGCCGTGGCGTTTTTCAGCCCGGCGATGGTTTTGCCGAGGCGGCTGATCTCGAAGTTGAAGTTGCCCTCCGGCAGATCGGCCAGGGTCTGCCCGCGATTGTCGAGCAGACGCAGCGGGAAGTCCGGGCCGCAGGCCAACGCCGAACCCAGCGGCAGGCTGAGACTCAGGCAGAGCAAATGGCGGGGCCAGTTACGGGTCAACATGCGAACCTCCTTGATCAATATGTGCGCAACGAGCCCAACCGATGGCGCGTTGTGCGCCTGCCGGCAATCGGCCGTCGCGCAGGCGGGTGAAGGTAAGCAGATCCGGGCTTTGTTGCAATGCATAACCGGCCAGCGCATCGGCGCCTTCGCAATCCCGCGCTTTCACCGTGATACGCGCGGGCCAGGCGCTGTCGAGGTTACCGGGGTTGTCGAGTGTGAGGTCGTAGAGTCCGTCAGTTTCGCTGAGCGTCAGGCCCAACTGACTGTTCAACGCATAGCCTCGGGCAACGGCGCGCAACGTGGTCAGACTCCAGGCACGGCGGTCATTGGCCAGCGGCAGGCGAAACCAGATCAGCCCGGCCAGATGGGCCGGAGGATCCTCACGCAATGTGTTGCCCAGTTGGCTCAGTTGCCGCGGATCGGCAAGCAGCTCCTGACGCTGACCTCCGCGCTCGAGCGGCACCTCGCTTTCCACCAGCGGCGCACCGCCCTCATCCGGCAGCAATGCCACGCCGTAGGCTGGGAGTGCCAGGTAGAACGGTTTATCGGTGATCCGCGCCCAGGCCCTGGCCCATTGCAGCGCCTGATCGGGATCAAACAGACCGCGTCGCGGATCGCTCACTGCGTGCACTTGCAGCACACTGCTGTCGACGGTTTGCAACAGCGTCGCCAATTGCCCGCTGTCGAGCCAGGCAGGCAGCGCAGTGATGCTCAATGGCAGGGAGGGCGGCAACGCAGCGCGCAGATGCTTGAGGAATTGCGCGTACGCCGGCAGCCGCGCGTTGCCGGCATCGTGATCGACCTCGATGCCGCTCAGGGTCAGGCCTTGTGCCTGCCAGTCAGCAATGACCTGGAGAATCTGTGCCGTGACCTGCGCCTGGTCCAGCGACTTGAGTTGTCCGTCGAGACGCATGACCGCGATCAATGGCCGACCATCGCGCTTCAACACCTGCGGATCGATACGCGCCCGGCTCCATCCTGCATTCGGAAAAGCCTGCAAGGCCAGCACGCGCAAGGTCGAGAAGTCCGCACGGCTGTCGCGCAATGCAGGGTCATGGGCCGACGTCCACTGGCGTTGCCAGACGTAGAGCTGCTGATCGAGCGGCAATGAGGCCTGCGGCTTGCACCCGGCGAACAGTAATACAGCGACCGCTAATGTCAGCTGACGAACAAAAAACAGCATGCCGTGAACAATCCTGTGGCGAGGGAGCAAGTTCCCTCGCCAAAAATACAACCCGATGTTACCGCCACCTTAATCAGGCAACAGGCTTGCGGGCAATGATGACCTGACTTTTCGCCACCACCGCATCCAGCGCTTGCTTGATCTGCAAACCGCGCGGCGAGTCCAGTACGGCTTGCCAGGTATTGGCCCAGTGATTGAGCAGCGGATGATCCGGATCGCTCAAATCGACCTTGGCTTCCCAGAACAGCAGCATCCACAGCGACCAGTAAAAACCGTACTGGCTGTGGCTGATGATTTCCAGCCCGGCCTCGTTGACCATCGCCTTGAACTGATCTTCGCTGATGACGCGTATGTGGTTGGGTTTCTGGAAGTACTCAGGCGCGGCGATGTCCTTTTGCAGGTCTTCGGAACTGGGGTGCGGCACACTCAACAGGTACAACGCGCCCGGTTTGCCGACGCGCACCAGCTCAGCGAGGAACTGTGCAGGGTCGTCGACGTGTTCGATGACTTCGGTGGACACCACGCGCGTGGCAGTGGCGTCGGCAATCGGCAGCGGGTTGCAGTCGGTCACGTGGCACTCGATGTCGCGCGCCGGAGTGTCGCTCAGGCGCTGACGGGTGGCTCCGACCTTGGCGCCATCAATGTCGGCAATGATGATCTTCGCCCCGCGCATGCCGCAGAAATGCACGTTGCCGCCATCGCCGCAGCCGACATCGAGCACGGTGTCATCGGCCGACACCACAAAGCCCTTGAACAGCTCGTCGGTCTGCTGGTTGAACCAGCCGCTGAGCACCGCATCGTGCAGGCCGAGCGCGTACGAGTCGGCCTTCGCGGCGGGCGCCGCGACAGGCTCTGCCGGGGCTGGAACAGGCGTCGTCGCCGTGAGTTTCTTCAACAGTCTCAGCATGAGGTGGCTCCAGAGGATAGAACGGCGGTTCGGCAAGTGCCGAGGCGTTCGCCCCGTGCAACGCCACGGTAATGCAGGGGCAGTTCGATAATGCGATCGTTGTGTTCACTGAGCATCCCCCAGGATTCCTGACGGTTGCGGCCACCTCGCAGCGCGCGAGTCGGACTACGGGCGGTGAGGTAGGCGCAACTGGCGCGCGGCACCATGATGTCCAGCATTCGTTCAGCGCTCATTGGGCAACCCGGTATCCAGGGGTTTACGGGCAATGATCACCTGGCTCTTGGGCATGAACTGGTCGAGCACTTGCTTGACCGCGAGTCCGTCGGGTCGTTGCAGCAACTCATCCCAGGTTCGGGCCCAGCCTTCCATCAACGGTGGATACGGCGCATGAATGCGATCGCGCACCGCCCCCCCCGGATCCTTGCCGGCAGCCTTTTCGCTGGCCCAGAAGAAAATCATGCCCATCACCCAGAAGAATCCGCTGGCCTGCCGATGCTCGATGACCAGCCCCGCGTCTTCGACCATTGCTGCAAAGCGCTCCGGGGTGAAGATGTGCACATGGTTCGGCGTCTGGTAGTAATTTTCGGGGGCGATGCCTTTTTGCAAATGCTCGCCAACCGGTGCCGGTACGCTGAGCAGATACAACGCACCGGGGCGCCCCATGCGCACCAGTTCGGCCATGAACGGCTCAGGCTCGTCGACGTGCTCCATCACTTCCAGGCACACCACTTTGCTCGCGCAGCCATCAACCAGAGGCAATGGCAGGCTATTACTGACCAGACCCAGACCGGGCCGGGAGCTCTGAGCTTCAACCTGACGAGCCAGATCACGCACTTTGTCGTGTTCGCTGTCAGTGAAAATCACCGAGGCACCCTTGCGTACCGCGAACAACGTCGCGCCGCCCTCGCCACAGCCGACGTCGAGCAAGGTGTCGTCCGGCGTAATGGCAAAGCCTTTGAGCAATTCGCCGCTGTCATTGAGAAACCAGCCATCGAGTACCGCGTCATGGAAGCCGACATCGCGCGGCGACCAGGTGAACAGCGGTGGCGGTTCAGTTGTCGGCTCAGCCACCGGCTCGGCAACAGGTTCAACCGAGGGCACCGATTGTGCGCCGAGCAAACGCCGAAGCAATCGGCGAATCATGCTCCGGTCGCCTCAATGGCCCGTTCGGCGTGCCGCTCGAACAGCTGCGCAAAAAATACCTGCAACCGCTGCTCCGCCACGGCCTGACTGCAAAAACCTCGCAAACTCTCCACCGCTTGCGCCGACATCAACGCATAGCGCTGTGGATCGTTTTTGGCCACCTCATAGCTGGCGCGGTACGCCGCACAAATCGAAGACCATTGGGTGGCATAGCGCAGCGTGCGGTAAGCCGAGCGTGGATCGTGTGGCCAGGTGGTCAAATCCTCCGTTGCCGCAATCAGGAAAGCGTTATCGGCACTCAGATAGTCGATCATCGCCGTCGTGCACGGCGCCACTGCCGGCTTGCCGCAGGACATGAATTCCATCAGCGGCAGGCACTGGCCTTCACCGTAGGACGTGTTGACGACATAGCGGGTCGCCTGCACCAGACGCTCGTAATCCGCGTCTGCCAGGTAGCCATAGATCAGCACGATACGGCAGCGATAAGACTGATTCTTGTACAAGTGATGAAGGATGTCGGTGAGGGCTTCTTCGGCATCGTGGTGGGTGAGCTTGAGTACCAGCGTCGCGTCTTCGTTGTCACGGAACGTCGCACAGAAGGCACTGATCATGTCTTCCCAGTTCTTGCGCCCGTCGCGGGGGTTGAACACCGAGGTGTACACCACGCCTTCAAGCAATAACGTCTGCTCGGTGACCGGCGCTCGAAAATCAATGCCCTTGCCGCGGCGCAGGCGCACCGGACCAAAAGCATTCAGATCGAGCTTGCGGCTGTCGACGACCAGTCCCTTGATTTTCAACTGCACGGCGTCGACGACAGGCTGCCCCTGCAACTGCACGCCCCGCGCGGCAAACCGATCCCAGACCGGTGCAGGCACGGCGACGATCGGGTAATCGGCGTCCATTGCTTCGCGCACGGCATTGACCGTGTAGCTGGAATGAGTGATCGCGGCGCCGCAGGCATTGAGCACGGTGCGCCAGTCGTTCAACGGATCACCGTTGAACGGTTCGTTGGGGATGGTGCTGAATTCCCAAGCGAACACCGGCAACGTCGGGCAGGCCAGATGCACCGGGGTGCGATGCGGGGGCGAGAACGACAGGAACACGCAGGGCTCGCCACGGGCATGGCAGTCCGCGTACAACGCATCGACTTCAGCGACCGGATCAGCAACCTCGACCACCCGCCCGAGGCGTTCCAGCACAGGCCGATACTCCTTGAGCACGAAGTAATAGCTGTATTCCGACCGGCCAAGGTTGCGGTTGATGGTGTGCTGGTTGGTTTCCGAATGGATGATGATCAGCATGAGGCGTTATCCGTAACCTGGGCAACGTTGCCGGCGTGTGACGCCAGTCCGAAAAAGTCTGCGACGCGTTCCTGCAAGGCGGGCACCGCGCAGTAGTTGCGCATGCGCTCGGCCGCCGCCAGTGCCATGTGCTGATAATCCTGCGGCTGCGTGGTGGCCATCCGGTAGCTGTTTTCGTAGGCCTTTTTCAGCGAGCCCCAGTCCGGTCGGTAACGTCGCGCACGATGCAGCCCACGCGGATCATGTGGCCAGATGCTCACTTCCAGACTGGAGCCGACCACGAACGCCACGGACTCGTCGATGTAGTCTTGCATTGCCGTGTGATCGGGCGCGATCACCGGTTTGCCGCAAGCCATGAACGACATCAGCGGCAGGCATACACCTTCGCAATGCGAGGCGTTGACGTAAAAACTCGCGGCCTGATAAAGCCGGGCATGTTCACGATCATCCAGATCGCCCACGATCAGCATCACTCGGCACGCATACGGTGCCAGTTGCGCCATCGGGGTTATCAAGTGCTCGTAGACATCCGTCAGATCGCTCTGGGTCAAGCGCATCACCAGCGTTGCGTCGGGCGTGTCGCGAAATGCCGCGCAAAAAGCGGTAAGGATCTGTATCCAGTTTTTGTGGCCGTCCGTAGGGCTGAACGCCGACACATAGACCACCCCGTCAATGTGGGTCTGGACCTCTACCGAGGTATCCGGCAGTTCCCGTGGTGCAGGAGCGACCACAGGCACCGGTATCGGGCCGGCGATAGTTGGCAAGCGTTTACCGAGCCAGTCATGCAGCCGCTCCGGCAGCAGATCGTGCAGTCCTTCCCAGTACCAGTTCTGCAGGAATCTCACCCGCGGCACCGGTGGCGTCTGCTCGTGGCCCAGATTCAGCAGCCACAGGCGCAAGAAATGCCGGGCAATCACATAGCGGCGCTTCAAGGTCAACGGCGGTGGGCGTGAAGCTTCCAGTCGGGCCTCGATTTCCGCCTGTTCCTCCGCAGTGAGCGGTTCCGGCAGCAGGTTATCCGGGTGCAGGTCCATGAGCCGAGAATCGAAGATGCAACCTTTGACCGTCAACGTGGTGCCGGCATTGACCGGTGTGCTCGCGTGCTCCTCGCGGATCGCCGCAAAGCTTTCCCACAGGGGGGCTGGCAACACCAGCACCGGGAACGCGTCGCCCATTGAGCGACGGATCGCGGCGGCCGCGTGGCTGGACAGGGTGATCACCCGCCCGTGTTTCGCCAGCATGCGCGTCCAGTCCTGCAGCGGATCGTTGTCCCACTGTTCGTCGGGGATCGAGTCGTACTCCCAGGCAACCACACAAACGGTCGGGCACTCGAGATCGAAGGGCGTTGTCTGCGGGGGGTTGAACGAGAGGCAAACGCTCTCCTGGCCAGCGCTGAGCAACTGTCGGTAGAGCGGATCGACCGCGGCGACAGAATGCACGATGTGAACGCGCCCAAGTGTTTCAAGCAGCGGACGATAGGCCTTCAGTAGCAGGTCACTGGAATCAGGCTGAGCCGGATTCTGGCTGATGGAACTGTCGTTGATATCCGAATAAAGAATGAAATTCATGGCGTTCCACGATGAAACTGCCATCCCGGCAGCCTCAAACTATGACGGCCAAACGTCGATCGGATCGGTGTCCGTCATACGCCTGCGGTCCCGTCTTGTTCTTGTTTTAGTGGTCAGTTTCAACTCTTTGCACGACTTGCCCAAAGGACCCGGGTAATCGTGACGAAGGGCATTCTAAACACATCCGTCGAGGGTTCGTGAACCATGCGCCGCGAATAAATCGGTCTACGCTATCGAGAACTGACCGGTCACGGTTTGCCCTGTTGAAATTGTTGTGCAATTGGCACAGATTGCTCACAAACAACTACAACAACTGTTTCGCCTGTCGTCTGATCGACTGTTGCCTTCGGTCTGACAGACCTTCCTTTGAAACCTGCAGGAAGTGGCGAAAGTTAACGGCCAAGGGGTCGCTGTTGAAAAATTGCCTGTTCATCGCCGGTCCCGGGGGACTCCTCGAACAACACCTGCGAACCCGTCAGCGGCAAACCGCCCCGGATCGACTGCCGCTGCAAGCGTTTCCGGCTGGCGAGACCGCGACATCGGAATGGACACCGATTATCCGCAGCGTCGATTTGGCCATCACGGAGCGCGCCCCATGACTCGACTACTGGTGGAATGCACCCACGTTTTCAACCACCCCAAGCTCAATTCCGGTATTCAGCGGGTGGTACGCAACGTCATCAACAAGCTGCCGCCGAGCACGGACGGTGTCGAGTGCATGCCGGTGATCTTGCTCAATGGTCAGCTGTATCGGGTCACGCGCCTGGCGCCTCTGGACACGCCGGTGTTCAACGCCCTGGCAACCTTTGGCGATCGTCTGGAACGGCTGGCCCATCGCTTCTGGCAATGGCAGCAACGGCTCGACGCGCAATGCACATCGAAGCTGGCGCGACGGCTGCTGTATGTCGGCTATCGTGCCACTGCATTCGCCGCGTTCAGTGTGCCGATGCGGGTGTTCCGGCGCATAAGCCGGTTCCAGTTGCTCAAGCGCTGCACCCCGTTGCAACACCAACCGGACGATCAATTGGTGCTGCTCGACTCCTCCTGGCATTCGGATTTCTTCCCCCACGTCGAAAAACTCAAACGTGAAGGCGTCGGCCTCATTGCGGTGATTTACGACCTGATCCCGCTCAAGCACCCGCATTTCTATGAATCACGACCGGCGCAGGTGTTCAGTGAGTGGTTCGACTGGATCTGCCGCACGGCTGACGGCTACATGGCGATTTCCGCCACCGTACGCGATGAAGTGCGTGAAGAACTGCAGCGCCGGATCGGCACCGAGCAGAGCGAAAAGCGCTGGTTCGACTATTTCCATTTGGGTTCGGAGCTGGACCTGCGCAGTTCGGACGCCGCCGTCGATCCTGCGTTGCAACGGGTATTCGAGAGTGCCGAGCCCGTCTTCCTGATGGTCAGTACCATCGAGCCGCGCAAGAACCACGCTTACCTGCTGAACGCTTTCGAGCGCGCCTGGGCCAACGGCTCCAAGGCCAGGCTGTGCATCGCCGGGCACGTCGGCTGGAAGTGCGACGAGTTGCTCGCCCGTATTCGCCACCACCCGCAATTGAACCAGCGTCTGTTCATGTTCAACAACCTGAGCGACACCAGCCTGGAGCATGCCTACGCTCATGCCAGCTCCCTGGTATTCCCTTCGGTTGTCGAAGGGTTTGGCTTGCCACTGGTGGAGGCCATGCAGCGTGGCTTGCCGGCGATGGGCAGTGACATCCCGGTATTCCGCGAGATTGGCGGCGAGTTCATGGCCTATTTTGACCTGCGTGATCCGCGTAGCCTCACAGAGCTGATCATTACCTTTGAACGCAGCGGCCAGTTCCCTGCCAGCCGCGATGTCCGCGACTGGCGCTGGATCGATTGGCGCCAGGCCAGTCAGCAATTGGTCGAGCGCAGTGCACACCGTGTGCTGAAGGTACCGGCAGCACTCGGCAGCGCCATCGCGGCGGACAGCGGTGAGTCGGCAGCCACGCTGCCGCTGAAACCTGAATACCCAATGCTCCGCCCAGCCGTCTCGGGGTCGGCATCACACCACTGGTGAAAGCGTTTCATCGCGTCTGCGCGAACGAATGAACAAGCCTGCGCCCCATCCAGCGGCGCAGGCTGTTGCGTGCTACCAGAGAACGACCGTTGCCAACACCTGTCGCCACGCGCCGACGCCATTCTGCTTCACAGGTCCAGCACCAACGGCTGTGCACTCTGCGCCGGCACCGCACAACAAATCAGCACCTGCCCCTCTTCCGGAATCTCCGCTGGCGGCTGTGGATAATTCACTGCGCCACTGATCAGCCGGGTCTTGCAGGTACCGCATGAGCCACCCCGGCAACTGAACTCCGGGCGCAGTCCGCGACTTTCCGCCAGCTCCAGCAAGCTGCCGCCGTCCGGTTGCCAGCGCGCCTCTTTGGCCGAGCGCTCAAAGACCACCGGCACTGACGTTGTTGCCGCCGGCGGCTGCTCGATGACGATCGCGTCCGGATCCCGCTGGCGTACGAGCGTCGACGGGCCGAAAGTTTCCGCATGAATCCGCGCATCGCGCACATCCAGTTCACGCAGGTTGTCGTACAGGCCCTGAGTAAAACTGCCAGGGCCACACAGCACGAAGTCGATCTGATCGTAGTCCTCGACCTCCAGCAGATTGCGCAGTAACGCACCGTCGATGCGTCCGTGCCGATCAAAATCCTCGCCCAGGTCGGCATCGTCTTCCGGCTGGCTGAGCAAACGCATCACCTGCACCGCATCGCCCGCCTTCTCCAGCAACTGATTCAGCTCCTTGCGAAACGGCTGGTCCGCGAGACTGCGCGAACTCTGCAATAACCACGTCGGGCGAATCCTGCGGGTACGCAGGCCTTGATAAACCACCTCGCGCAGCATCGACAGCAACGGCGTAATGCCGACGCCCGCCGCCAACAGCACCAAGGGCCGGCGTTCCAGCGGCGCCACGGTGAAATGCCCCTGCGGCGCGCGCGCCTCCAGCACGTCACCGACGCGAATCTGTTCATGCAAATGGGTCGAGACCCGGCCTTCACGCTTCACGCTGATGCGGTAGAAACCGTCCGACGGCGCGCTCGACAAGCTGTAGGTGCGGATATGCACCTCGCCATCGAGGGTAAAGCGCAGTGGCAGATGCTGGCCGGCGAGAAATACCGGTAAACCGGCACCATCACTCGGCTCCAGATAGATGGAGCGAATGTGGCGGCTTTCCGCTTCGATTTTCGCCACCCGCAGCGGTCGCCATTGGTTGCCCAGAGCCTGCGCCTGCAAACGGGCATCCGCCTCGGCCCAGTTGCCGGTCAACAGGCTGTTGGGCGACATCCCGTCGAAGCGCCAGCGCAGAGCCAGGGCTGCCGGGCGCCGCACCAGTTTCTCCACTTCAAATGTCCACAACCGCTCCGCGCCTTGAAAGGCCTCGATCTGCGGGCCTTCAAGGATGATCTCGGTGCGTCCGCTCAGTTGCAGTACATCGCCTGTGGAAAAGTCGATGAACAACAGACCGGCCTTGGGATTGAGCAGCAGATTGCCCAAGGTGTTGAAGTGCAGGTTGCCGGCAAAATCGGGAATGGTCAGGCGATTGCCCTCCACCCGCACGAAACCGGGCTGGCCGCCACGGTGGGAAACATCCACCGCACGCTGGCCGTCGGTATCCACATAACTGGCGACGAAAAACGTGTCGGCGCTGGCGATCAGCGCCACCGCGGCGTCATCCAGCGCCGCCAGATGCCGGGCCGGTCGCGAGGCCGGATCGGCCAGCGGCACCCGTTGAAACTGGCGCAACTGAATGTATTGCGGACAGTTGCCAAAGGCCTGATCCACCGTCAACTCGAATCCGTCAGGCGCAAGATTGGCCACATGCCCGTTGAGGCGATTGCGCCGCCGGGTATGCAGTTCGATGCCGAGCAAGCCGACAGGCTCGCCGTCAGCCAGTTGCGCCGGATCATCAGCAGCCGGCAGGCTGGAAAACCTCAGGTGCTGCGGATCAGGCGAGCGGGCAAATCCCGGCGCCCCTTCGAGCACACTGGCCCAGGGACGACCGTCGGCATCGACCGCGCCGAACAGCATGAAAGGCAGTTGCTGATAGAACTCACGGTGCTGATCCGGCATCCAGGTGCGAATCACCTTGCGTCCGAACGCCTCCATACGCGCGGCAACACCCACCTGTTCTTGCAGTTGCCGCTCGCCAGCGTGCCACGGTGAACGTTCCATCACGACCTCCCTTGCGCGCTGCTCGCGCAGTGTGGATCAAGAAAATCAGACTGCGGTTTGCAGTCCGGCAACGGTGCGCGGCATGCCGACAAAACCGGGCAACGCTTCAATCCGGGCCAGCCAGGCGCGCACATTGCCATAGTCGTCCAGCGACACATTGCCTTCCGGTGCATGGGCGATGTAGCTGTAGGCCGCTACGTCGGCGATGGTTGGCTCGCTGCCCGCCAGATACGGCGTCTTGCCCAGCTCGCTGTCCATCACTTTGAGCAAATTGTGCGAACGCTCGATCAGTTCATCGGCATTGAGTTTCGCCCCGAATACCGTGATCAGCCGTGCAGCCGCCGGGCCAAACGCAATCGGGCCCGCCGCGACCGACAACCAGCGCTGCACCCGTGCAGCACCGACCGGATCGGCGGGCAACCAACGGCCATTGCCGTACTTGTGCGCCAGATACACCAGAATCGCGTTGGAATCGGCCAGTACCACGCCGTTGTCATCAATCGCCGGCACCTGGCCGAAACTGTTGATGGCCAGGTAGGGCGCCTGTTTGTGCTCACCTTTCGCCAGATCGACGAGGATCAGCTCGGTAGGCAGTTGCAACAGGGACAGCATCAATTCGACCCGGTGGGCGTGGCCGGAACGGGGGAAGTTATAGAGTTTGATCGCTTGCATGGTCGACTCCGCTGGACAGTGGCGCCGTTGCGGGAATGACAGCGCCGATGGGAGTCATCTTCCACCTATCGGTAAAACTACAGAATAACCAGCAAATGCAATCAATTATTTCAGCAGGCGCAATAGTGCCGGGTGTTCGCGCAGGGCGTTGACCGCGAAGTCGACGAAACTGCGTATGCGCGCGGGGGCCTTGCGCCCACCTTGGTAGACCACGTGGATCGGTAATGGCGGCAATTCGAATTCGGCGAGGACAATTTCCAGCTCACCTGCGGCCACCTTGCTCGCCACTTGATAGGACAGCACCCGGGTCAACCCCAGCCCCAGACATGCTGCGGCGATCGCGGCCTGATTGGCGGTGACCACCAGACGCGGCTCCGGACGCACAACCAGCGACTCACCGCGTTCAAGAAACGGCCAACTGCGCGTCTGGCCAGTGGCGGACGTCGCCACCACCGGTAAACCTGCCAGCGCCTGGGGATGTCGGGGACGGCCATGTTCGGCGAGAAATTGCGGCGAGCCGCACACCACCCGGCGCACTTC
Source organism: Pseudomonas monsensis (assembly GCF_014268495.2). Taxonomy (NCBI): domain Bacteria; kingdom Pseudomonadati; phylum Pseudomonadota; class Gammaproteobacteria; order Pseudomonadales; family Pseudomonadaceae; genus Pseudomonas; species Pseudomonas monsensis. Next base: position 205,802 of record NZ_CP077087.1, read on the forward strand.
ACCCACCCGAATCGCATGCTGATTGCTGTCCGGCAGCTCACCGATGCGCACCGCCACATCAATCCCCTCCTCGACCATGTTCACCACCCGGTCGAGCAGCAAGGCATTGATCGAAACATCCGGATACTGCGCCAGATACCCGGCCATCACTGGTGTGACAAACAACTCGCCGAACAACACCGGCGCCGTCACTGTCAGTTGCCCACGGGGCTCGGCGTGGCTGCCGGCGGCGGAATCCTCGGCCTCCTGCACCTCGGCGAGAATCCTGCGGCAGTCTTCCAGGTAACGCTGACCGGCTTCAGTGAGATGAACTGTGCGCGTCGTGCGAACCAGCAATTGCGTACCGATCCGTTGTTCCAGTGCCGCGACTGCGCGCGTGATGCTGGCGGCCGAAACTCCAAGACGCCGTGCCGCCGCCGAGAAGCCTTGCTCTTGCGCAACGGTGGCGAAGGTGTGCATTTCCTGGAAACGATCCATGGGTCGACTCTCGCTTGAAAATCAAACGATCACAGCCTGCGGCAGTACCTACAGGGTGAACGCCAATACCTTGTAGGAGCTGTCGCAGGCTGCGAATTTTCCGCTATCTCAACTGTGGATAACTTATTCCACGGTCACCGACTTCGCCAGGTTGCGCGGCTGGTCGACGTCCGTCCCTTTGAGCACGGCGACGTAGTACGACAGCAATTGCAGCGGGATGGTGTAGAGAATCGGCGAAAGGATGTCGTGGATGTGCGGCATCTGCACCACGTGGGTGCCTTCGCCGTTGGTCATCCCGGCCTTCTCGTCGGCGAACACGATCAGTTCGCCGCCACGGGCACGGACTTCCTGCAGGTTGGATTTGAGCTTCTCCAGCAGTTCGTTGTTCGGCGCCACGGTGACCACCGGCATGTCGTTATCCACCAGCGCCAGCGGGCCGTGTTTCAGTTCACCGGCCGGATAGGCTTCGGCGTGAATGTAGGAGATTTCCTTGAGTTTCAGCGCACCTTCCATCGCCACCGGGAATTGCGCGCCACGGCCGAGGAACAGCGTGTGGTTCTTCTCGGCGAACAGTTCGGCGATTTTTTCCACCGTGCTGTCCATCGCCAGTGCTTCACCCAGGCGGGTTGGCAGGCGACGCAGTTCTTCCACCAGACGGGCTTCAACGCCCTTGGCCAGGGTGCCGCGCACCTGACCCAGCGACAGGGTCAGCAGCAACAGACCGACCAGTTGCGTGGTGAAGGCTTTGGTCGAGGCCACGCCGATTTCGCGGCCGGCCTGGGTCAGCAGAGTCAGGTCGGATTCACGCACCAGCGAACTGATGCCGACGTTGCAGATCGCCAGGCTGGCGAGGAACCCCAGCTCCTTGGCATTACGCAGCGCGGCGAGGGTGTCGGCGGTTTCGCCGGACTGCGAGATAGTGACGAACAGGGTGTTCGGCTGCACCACCACTTTGCGGTAACGAAATTCGCTGGCAACTTCGACCTGGCACGGAATCCCGGCCAGTTCTTCGAGCCAGTAACGGGCAACCATACCGGCGTGGTAGCTGGTGCCGCAGGCCACAATCTGCACGTTGCGCACTTTGGCGAACAGCTCGGCGGCTTGCGGGCCAAAGGCCTGTACCAGCACTTGATCATGGCTCAGGCGACCTTCGAGCGTGCGCTGAACCACCGTCGGTTGCTCGTGGATTTCCTTGAGCATGTAGTGGCGGAACTCACCCTTGTCGGCGGCCTCGGCACCGTCGCTGTACTGCACGGTCTGGCGCTCGACGGCAGTACCGTTTACATCACAGATCTGCACGTTATCGCGGCGAATTTCGGCGATATCGCCTTCTTCCAGGTACATGAAACGGTCGGTGACCTGACGCAGCGCCAGTTGATCGGAGGCGAGGAAGTTCTCACCCAGCCCCAGGCCGATCACCAACGGGCTGCCACTGCGCGCAGCGACCAGACGATCCGGTTGTTGTGCATTGATCACCGCCAGACCATAAGCGCCGTGCAGTTCCTTGACCGTTGCTTTGAGCGCGACGGTCAGGTCCGGTTGATCCTTGAGTTTGTGGCTGAGCAAATGCGCGATGACTTCGGTGTCAGTGTCCGAGGTGAATACATAACCCAGCGCTTTGAGTTGTTCACGCAGGGCTTCATGGTTCTCGATGATGCCGTTGTGCACCACCGCGATATCGCCGGAGAAATGTGGGTGAGCGTTACGTTCGCAGGGCGCACCGTGGGTGGCCCAGCGGGTGTGGGCGATGCCGAGGCGACCGACCAGCGGATGCTCGGCCAGTGCGGTTTCAAGCTCGCTGACTTTGCCCGGACGGCGCATCCGCTCAAGGCTTGCGTCATTGGTGTACACCGCCACACCGGCGCTGTCATAGCCGCGGTATTCGAGGCGCTTGAGGCCTTCGAGCAGGATGGCGGTGATATTACGTTCAGCAACTGCGCCGACAATTCCACACATGCTTATTTCTCCTGACTGACAGCCGCGCAAATCACGGTGATACCGCGGGCCTGAATCTGATCGCGTGCATCGTTAGGCAGGCGATCATCGGTAATTAGGGTATGGACGCTGCTCCAGGGCAGCTCCAGATTGGGGATCTTGCGACCGATCTTGTCGGCCTCGACCATCACGATGACTTCCCGCGCCACTTCCGCCATTACCCGGCTCAGCCCCAGCAGTTCATTGAAGGTCGTCGTGCCGCGTACCAGATCAATACCGTCGGCGCCGATGAACAACTGGTCGAAGTCGTAAGAGCGTAGTACCTGCTCGGCGACCTGGCCCTGAAAGGACTCCGAATGCGGATCCCAGGTGCCGCCGGTCATCAACAGCACCGGCTCGTGCTCGAGTTCACTCAAGGCGTTGGCAACGTGGAGGGAATTGGTCATGACCACCAGACCCGGCTGCTGGCCGAGTTCGGGGATCATCGCGGCGGTGGTACTGCCGCTGTCGATGATGATGCGTGCGTGTTCGCGAATGCGCTTGACCGCCGCCCGGGCAATCGCCTGTTTGTATTTGGAAACGCTCTGGGCAGTTTCTGCCACCAGCTCTTGCGGCATGGTGATCGCCCCGCCATAACGACGAAGCAACAAGCCGTGGCTCTCCAGTGCGGCCAGATCCTTGCGAATCGTAACTTCTGAGGTTTCGAAGCGCTTGGCCAATTCGTCCACACTGACTTCGCCCTGCTCGTTGAGCAAGGCGAGGATGTTGTGACGGCGCTGGGGCGTGTTGCGTTTCGACATGGCGATATAAGTTTCGATTCGAAAGATAACGGAAGCAATCAAAACCTATCGGCCCTGAATCGTCAAGCAGGCACTCAATAAATATTCTGTGGATAAAAGCATTGCGGGCAAGCCCGCTCCCACCTGGATTCGCTGTGTTTGAAGATCTGTCCTTCAACACGAATCCTGTGGGAGCGGGCTTGCCCGCGATGGCACTCGAACGGCCTGTGTATAACTCAGCTTTTCTTGATCTTCTCCGGCCGCTTCCAGCCGTCGATGTTCCTCTGGCGAGCACGACCGACCGCCAACTGCGCGTTATCCACATTTTGGGTAATCGTCGAACCGGCAGCAGTGGTTGCACCGTCAGAGATATCCACAGGCGCGACCAACGAGTTATTGGAGCCGATGAACACATCGGCACCCAACACGGTTTTCCACTTGTTGGCGCCGTCGTAATTGCAGGTGATGGTGCCGGCGCCGATGTTGGTGCGTGCACCGATTTCGGCATCACCCAGATAGGTCAGGTGACCGGCCTTGGCGCCCTCGCCCATGTGGGCATTTTTCAGTTCGACAAAGTTACCCACATGCGCGCGCGCTTCGAGCACGGTGCCTGGACGCAGACGTGCAAACGGGCCGGCATCACTGCCCTCGCCCATAACAGCACCTTCGATATGACTATTGGCCTTGATCACCACGCCTTTGCGCAGGGTGCTGTCCTTGATCACGCAGTTCGGGCCGATCACCACATCGTCTTCGATGACAACGTTGCCTTCGAGGATCACGTTGATGTCGATCAGCACGTCGCGACCGACGGTCACTTCGCCACGCACATCGAAGCGCGCCGGGTCGCGCAGCGTCACGCCTTGGGCCATCAACCGACGGCCAGCGCGCAACTGGTAATGACGCTCCAGCTCGGCCAGTTGCCTGCGGTCGTTGGCGCCCTGCACTTCCATCGGGTCGTGCGGTTGTTCGGTGGCCACGACCAGACCATCGCTGACCGCCATTTCGATCACGTCGGTCAGGTAATACTCGCCTTGGGCATTGTTGTTCGACAGTCGACTCATCCAGTCGGCCAGACGGTTGGCCGGCACGGCGAGGATGCCGGTGTTGCCTTCAGTGATCGCGCGCTGCGCTTCGCTGGCATCCTTGTGCTCAACGATGGCCGCCACCTTGCCGTCGGCGTCCCGCACGATACGGCCGTAACCGGTCGGGTCATCCAGTTCGACGGTGAGCAAGCCCATCTGTCCAGGCACGACGTGCTTGAGCAGACGTTGCAGGGTTTCGACTTCGATCAGCGGCACGTCACCGTACAGAATCAGCACGGTATCCGCGCTGATGAACGGCACCGCCTGCGCGGTGGCATGACCGGTACCCAGTTGCTTGTCCTGCAGGACAAAATTCAGATCGTCGGCGGCCAGACGCTCACGGACCACATCGGCACCATGGCCGATGACCACATGGATGCGCTGTGGATCGAGTTGCCGGGCGCTGTGGATAACATGCCCCAGCATGGAGTTGCCGGCAATCGGGTGCAGCACCTTGGGCAGCGCCGAACGCATGCGGGTGCCTTGACCGGCCGCGAGGATAACGATTTCGAGAGACATGACTGGCTACCAATCCTGGGTGGTCAGCAACTGCGACCGGGTTCTGGGAATTCGGAAAAGAAAAAAGGGTAGCCGAGGCTACCCTTTTTTATCAATCGCACAACAAGCGGCTGACGGATTAACCGCCAAACTTCTTGCGGATCTGCTGGACGGTGCGCAGCTGAGCTGCAGCCTCGGCCAGACGTGCGGACGCAGCTCCGTAATCGAAATCTGCGCTCTTCTCGTGCAGAGCAGCCTCGGCAGCCTTGAGAGCTGCTTGAGCCTGAGCTTCATCCAGGTCGGCGGCACGTTGCACGGTATCGGCAAGCACCTTGACCATGTTCGGCTGAACCTCGAGGAAACCACCGGAGATGTAGAACACCTCGGCTTCCCCGCCTTGCTTGATCAGGCGGATCGGACCTGGCTTCAGATTAGTGATCAGCGGCGCGTGACCCAGAGCGATACCAAGATCACCCAGTGCACCGTGCGCAATCACCATCTCGACCAGGCCGGAAAAGATTTCCCCTTCCGCGCTGACGATATCGCAATGGACTGTCATAGCCATCTGATTGCCTCAACCTAAATTAGCGCCCGTTGCCGGGCGCCGGGATTACAGTTTCTTGGCTTTCTCGATCGCTTCTTCGATGCCGCCAACCATGTAGAACGCTTGTTCTGGCAGGTGGTCGTAGTCACCGTTGAGGATGCCTTTGAAGCCAGCAATGGTGTCTTTCAGGGAAACGTATTTACCCGATGCACCGGTGAAGACTTCAGCCACGAAGAACGGCTGCGACAAGAAGCGCTGGATCTTACGAGCACGGTTTACCAACTGCTTGTCGGCTTCCGACAGCTCGTCCATACCCAGGATCGCGATGATGTCCTTCAGCTCTTTGTAACGTTGCAGAACGTACTGAACGCCGCGAGCGGTGTCGTAGTGGTCCTGGCCGATTACGTTCGGGTCCAGCTGGCGCGAAGTCGAATCCAGTGGATCTACCGCTGGGTAGATACCCAGGGAAGCGATGTCACGGGACAGAACGACGGTGGCGTCCAAGTGGGCGAAGGTGGTCGCTGGCGACGGGTCGGTCAAGTCGTCCGCAGGTACGTATACCGCTTGGATCGAGGTGATCGAACCTTCCTTGGTCGAAGTGATACGTTCTTGCAGAACGCCCATCTCTTCAGCCAGGGTCGGCTGGTAACCTACTGCCGAAGGCATACGGCCCAGCAGTGCGGATACTTCGGTACCGGCCAGGGTGTAACGATAGATGTTGTCGACGAACAGCAGAACGTCGTTACCTTCGTCACGGAACTTCTCGGCCATGGTCAGGCCGGTCAGAGCTACGCGCAGACGGTTTCCCGGCGGCTCGTTCATCTGACCGTAAACCAGTGCCACTTTGTCCAGAACGTTGGAGTCCTTCATCTCGTGGTAGAAGTCGTTACCCTCACGAGTACGCTCACCCACACCGGCGAACACGGAATAACCGCTGTGCTCAATGGCGATGTTACGGATCAGTTCCATCATGTTTACGGTTTTGCCTACACCGGCACCACCGAACAGACCGACTTTACCGCCTTTGGCGAACGGGCAAACCAGGTCGATAACCTTGATGCCGGTTTCCAGCAGGTCGTTGCCGCCTGCTTGCTCAGCGAACGAAGGCGCTGGACGGTGAATGCCCCAACGCTCTTCGGTGTCGATCGGGCCAGCTTCGTCGATCGGGTTGCCGAGGACGTCCATGATCCGGCCCAGGGTCGCTTTACCGACCGGTACGGAGATGGCTGCGCCAGAGTCGGTAACTTCCAGACCGCGCTTCAAGCCCTCGGTGGAACCCATCGCAATGGTGCGAACCACGCCGTCGCCCAGCTGCTGCTGAACTTCCAGAGTGGTTGCGGCCGCGCTTTGTACAGTCAGCGCGTTGTAGATGCTCGGTACGCTGTCGCGTGGAAATTCCACGTCGATAACGGCGCCGATGATTTGAACGATACGTCCGCTACTCATAGCTGGATCCTCTGAATATTTGAACCGTTAAACCGCGGCAGCGCCGCCGACGATTTCCGAGATCTCTTGGGTGATCGCAGCCTGACGCGCCTTGTTGTAGATCAGCTGCAAATCGCTGATCAAATCACCGGCGTTGTCGGTAGCGTTCTTCATCGCGATCATCCGCGCAGCTTGTTCAGCCGCGTTGTTCTCGACCACCGCCTGGTAGACCTGCGACTCAACGTAGCGGACCATCAAGCCGTCAAGCAGCTCTTTGGCATCCGGTTCGTAGAGATAGTCCCAGTGGTGCTTGAGATCCTGATCCGGGGTAGCCACCAGTGGAATCAACTGCTCCACGGTAGGCTGCTGCGTCATGGTGTTGATGAACTTGTTGGATACCACGGACAGGCGGTCAATACGGCCGTCCAGGTAGGCATCCAGCATCACCTTGACGCTGCCGATCAGATCATTGATCGACGGCTCTTCACCCAGGTGGCTGATAGCTGCAACGACGTTACCGCCGAAGTTGCGGAAAAAGGCCGCACCCTTGCTACCAACGACACACAGATCAATCTCGACGCCGTTTTCGCGGTTTACCGCCATGTCCTTGACCAGGGCCTTGAACAGGTTGGTGTTCAAGCCGCCGCACAAACCACGGTCACTGCTCACAACGACATAACCGACACGCTTGATGGCGCGGTCGATCATGAACGGGTGGCGGTATTCCGGGTTGGCGTTGGCCAGATGCCCAATTACCTGGCGGATACGTTCCGCATAAGGACGGCTAGCAGCCATGCGCATTTGTGCCTTGCGCATTTTGCTGACCGCCACTTTTTCCATGGCGCTGGTAATCTTTTGCGTGCTTTTGATGCTCGCAATCTTACTGCGAATCTCTTTTGCGCCTGCCATGTAACACCTATCAGGTTAGCAAGCGGGAGCCTCGCGGCTCCCGCTGCGGCTTACCAGGTTTGGGTGGCCTTGAACTTCTCGATACCGGCTTTCATGCCAGCGTCGATTTCGTCATTGAAGTCACCTTTAACGTTGATCTTCGCCATCAAATCGGCGTGATCGCGGTTGAAGAAAGCAATCAGCGCTTGTTCGAAGCTGCCGATCTTGGCGATTTCAACGTCAGTCAGGAACCCACGCTCAGCGGCATACAGCGACAGCGCCATGTCAGCGATCGACATTGGTGCGTATTGCTTCTGCTTCATCAGCTCGGTAACGCGCTGACCATGCTCAAGTTGCTTGCGGGTCGCTTCGTCCAGGTCAGAAGCGAACTGGGCGAATGCCGCCAGTTCACGGTACTGAGCCAGAGCGGTACGGATACCACCGGACAGCTTCTTGATGATCTTGGTCTGAGCGGCACCACCCACACGGGATACCGAAACACCGGCGTTCACTGCAGGGCGGATGCCCGAGTTGAACATGGCCGATTCCAGGAAGATCTGACCGTCGGTGATGGAAATCACGTTGGTCGGAACGAACGCGGAAACGTCGCCAGCCTGGGTTTCGATGATCGGCAGTGCGGTCAGGGAACCGGTTTTGCCGGTCACTGCGCCGTTGGTGAACTTCTCTACGTATTCTTCCGAAACGCGGGATGCGCGCTCCAGCAGACGGGAGTGGAGATAGAACACGTCGCCTGGGTAAGCTTCACGGCCTGGTGGACGGCGCAGCAGCAGGGAAATCTGGCGGTAAGCCACTGCTTGCTTGGACAGATCGTCATAAACGATCAGCGCGTCTTCACCGCGGTCGCGGAAGAATTCACCCATGGTGCAACCGGAGTACGGTGCCAGGAATTGCAGCGCAGGAGATTCCGAAGCACTGGCAGCCACGATGATCGTGTTGGCCAGGGCGCCGTTTTCTTCCAGCTTGCGAACCACGTTGGCGATGGTCGATTGTTTCTGACCGATGGCTACGTAGACGCAGAAAATGCCGCTGTCTTTCTGGTTGATGATCGCGTCGATCGCCAGAGCGGTTTTACCGATCTGACGGTCACCGATGATCAGCTCACGCTGGCCACGGCCGACAGGGATCATGGCATCGACAGCCTTGTAGCCAGTCTGTACAGGCTGGTCTACCGACTTACGCCAGATCACGCCCGGAGCAACTTTCTCGACCGCGTCGGTCAAGGTGTTGCCCAGTGGACCTTTGCCGTCAACAGGGTTACCCAGTGCGTCGACTACGCGACCCAGCAGTTCCTTACCAACCGGAACTTCGAGGATGCGGCCGGTGCACTTGGCGCTCATGCCTTCAGCCAGAGACTGGTAAGCGCCCAGTACAACGGCACCTACGGAGTCTTGCTCCAGGTTGAGGGCCATACCGTAGACGCCGCCCGGAAACTCGATCATCTCGCCGTACATGACGTCGGCCAGACCGTGAATCCGCACGATACCGTCAGATACGCTGACGACAGTGCCTTCGTTACGGGCTTGGGAGGTCACATCGAGCTTGTCGATGCGGCCCTTGATAATTTCACTTATTTCGGAAGGATTGAGTTGCTGCATTGCTCTGCTGCCCCTTCAAACTCAAGATTTCAATGCTTCGGCAAGTTTCGCGATTTTGCCGCGAATCGAGCCATCGATAACCAGGTCGCCGGCGCGGATAACGACACCACCTATAAGGGCAGCATCCTCCGCAACTTGCAGGCGCACTTCCCGGTTGAGTCGTGCACTGAGAACCTTGGCGAGTTTGTCTTGCTGTTCTTGGTTCAATGCAAAAGCACTGGTCACTTCAACGTCTACCGACTTCTCTTGTTCGGCCTTGTACAGGTCGAAAAGAGCGGCAATCTCCGGCAGAAGCGGGAGACGGTCGTTTTCGGCAACGACATTGATGAAGTTCTGTGCCTTGGCATCAAACTTGTCGCCGCACACGTCAATAAACGTGGCGGCCTTTTCTGCGCTCGTCAGTCGCGGGGCCTTGAGCACGCGCTGCATGGTGTCGTCTTGCGACACCGCTGCAGCCAGGCCGAGCATGGCTGACCAATTGGCCAGTTGCTGGTGGGCCTGAGCGTGCTCGAAGGCCGCCTTAGCGTAAGGTCGGGCCAACGTGGTCAGTTCTGCCATGATCGCCCTCGCTTAGATTTCAGCAGCCAGTTGGTTAACCAGCTCTGCGTGCGCGTTTTGATCGATTGTGGCACCCAGGATCTTCTCGGCGCCGCCGACAGCCAGCAAGCCCACTTGGGCGCGCAGCTTGTCTTTGACACTGTTCAGTTCCTGTTCGATCTCGGCTTGAGCCTGAACCTTCACACGGTCAGCGTCGACACGGGCCTTTTCAACGGCCTCTTCGACAATCTGGTTACCGCGTTTCTTGGCTTGCTCGATGATTTCAGCTGCCTGAGCTTTCGCTTCGCGCAGTTGCTGACCCGCTTTTTCTTGGGCCAACTCCAGGTCGCGAGCTGCACGGCTGGCAGCGTCCAGACCATCAGCGATCTTCTTTTGACGTTCGTGCAGAGCTGCGATGACCGGAGGCCATACGAACTTCATGCAGAACAGTACAAAAATCAGGAACGCAACGGACTGGCCAATCAGGGTCGCATTAATGTTCACGCCAACACCTCGCAGTTACGTTGTCCATCACACCAAATCACTCGGAAAATCCGAATGATTAGCCAGCGATTTGACCAACGAACGGGTTCGCAAAGGTGAAGAACAGAGCGATACCAACACCGATCATGGTTACGGCGTCGAGCAGACCGGCAACGATGAACATTTTAACTTGCAGCATTGGAACCATTTCTGGCTGACGCGCTGCGCCTTCCAGGAACTTGCCGCCCAGCAGGCCGAAACCAATTGCGGTACCCAGTGCGCCCAGGCCGATCAACAGTGCAACAGCGATAGCGGTTAGACCAACTACAGTTTCCATCTTTCCTCCCGACTTTTACGTCGTATGGTTTAGGTTTTTTAGATTAAAGCGGTAAAACAAATCGTTTCAGGTGCCCTGTGAAGAGCCCCTTCCCGTTTGACCGGGAAGGACATCAGACTAGTCGAGACTGGTCTTAATGGTTTTCTTCGTGCGCCATCGACAGGTAGACGATGGTCAGCATCATGAAGATGAACGCCTGCAGCGTGATGATCAGGATGTGGAACACCGCCCACGCCCACTGCAGAACAACGCCCAGGCCGCTCAGCCAGAGCAGGCCGCTGCCGAACATCACAGCGATCAGAATGAACACCAGCTCGCCGGCATACATGTTGCCGAACAGACGCAGAGCCAGAGAGATCGGCTTGGCGATCAGGGTCACGAATTCCAGCAGGAAGTTCACCGGGATCAGCAGAGCCTGAACGAAGATGTTCTTGCTGCCGAACGGGTGCAGGGTCAGCTCGCCGATGAAGCCGCCGAGGCCCTTGACCTTGATGCTGTAGAAAATGATCAGGGCGAAAACCGAGAAGGCCATGCCCAGGGTCGCGTTCGGGTCGGTAGTCGACACGGCGCGGAACGGGATGTGGTGGTCGCCGGAGATCAGGATGGCCAGCTGAGGAATCCAGTCGACCGGTACCAGGTCGACGGCGTTCATCAGGAACACCCAGACGAAGATGGTCAGTGCCAGCGGTGCGATCACCGGGCTACGGCCATGGAAGCTGTCTTTCACGCTGCCATCGACGAATTCGACCAATACTTCAACGAAGTTCTGCAAAGCACCTGGCTGACCCGAAGTCGCTTTCTTTGCCGCCATGCGGAAAAGAAGAACGAAGATCAGACCCAACGCGACCGACCAGCCGAGGGTATCGACGTGGAAAGCCCAGAAGCCCATTTCCTTGGCTTCTGCTGCGGTATGGGCAAAGCCCCAGCCGCCGTTAGGTAGCTGACCGAAGGTCAGGTTCTGCAAGTGGTGCTGGATATAGCCCGAAGCGGTTGTTTCTGCCATGGTTGCCTCAAACGCCCTAAGGTCTCGAAAGTCTTGTTCTCATCAGCAGGGGAGCGAACCAGCTGACCGACTGAGTCAGCACGAACGCGCCGAATACTGCGATCGGCGCCAATGGCTTCACACCTGCAAACACCAGTGCAAAGAGCACTGCCGTCAAAATCAGTTTGCCTGCCTCGCCGGCATAAAAAGACCGGACGATGGACTGGGCTGCTCGGGCGCCGGAAAACCGAAATGCCCTGTGAGCGAAATAAACATTGGGCAGCAAGGCTATCAGGCCTCCGCAAAGTCCCGAGTATCCGGCAACGACTCCATGCCATTGCCAGAGCGCCAAAGCGGCAATGAGCAAAACGACAAACTGAGCCATCAACACCGGAAAAACCGCCAGGCGATGGAACGGCAGGCGGTTTGGCTTGCGGGTTTCCATCACAATTGCTCTCCAATGGTCGGCTGCCGAAATTCAATAACTTGGCATAATTTGTGCCGACAAAATGCGCGCAGAGTATAGGGGCGGTTCTGCCCCTATTCAACTGTCAGGTAGTGATTTCCGACTGCGCGCTACATGAGGAAATGTTTCAGCGGATGTGTGCGAGCACACCTTGGAGCTCATCGAGGGAGTTATAACCGATGACCAACTGACCCTTTCCCTTCTTTCCGTGGCGAATCTGCACCGCAGAGCCTAGGCGCTCGGCCAGACGCTGCTCGAGGCGGGCGATATCCGGGTCGGGTTTGGCCGCTTCCACTGGCTCCGGTTTACCACTCAGCCACTGGCGAACCAGTGCCTCGGTTTGGCGCACGGTCAGGCCGCGTGCGACAACATGTCGCGCCCCCTCGACCTGCTGATTGTCCGGCAGACCGAGCAATGCACGAGCGTGGCCCATTTCCAGGTCGCCGTGGGACAGCATGGTCTTGATCACTTCCGGCAGCGCAATAAGCCGCAACAGGTTAGCCACAGTGACGCGGGACTTACCCACAGCCTCGGCGACTTGCTGCTGAGTGAGCTGGAATTCCTGCTGCAGGCGCTGCAGGGCAACCGCTTCTTCGATGGGATTGAGATCTTCGCGCTGGATGTTTTCGATCAGCGCAATGGCGATCGCGGTTTCATCCGGCACATCGCGGACCATGGCCGGGATGGTTTCCTGCCCGGCCTGCTGGCTGGCACGCCAGCGGCGCTCACCGGCGATGATCTCAAAGCGGCCACCGCCAATCGGGCGCACCACGATCGGCTGCATGACGCCTTGTGCCTTGATCGACGACGCCAGTTCTTCCAGCGCCTGCGGGTCCATGTCCCGACGTGGCTGGTATTTGCCGCGCTGGAGCAAGTCCAGCGGCAAGTGTTGCAACTCACGGGTATCGGCCTGCGCCGCTTGTTCTTCCAGCGCGCTGACGGTCGGACCACTCAGCAGTGCATCCAGTCCACGTCCGAGACCTCGTTTCTTGACGGCCATGGGGATTCCTTAAGTTGGCTGGGCAGCGGCGATGCGTGAATTTTTGCGCTGACGACGAACCATCTCGCCGGCCAGGGCCAGGTAGGCCAGGGCGCCGCGCGATTGCTTGTCGTAGGCCAGCGCCGGCATGCCGTAGCTCGGCGCTTCGGCCAGGCGAATGTTGCGCGGGATCACCGTGTCGTAGAGCTGCTCGCCGAAGTGTTCCTTGAGCTGCGCCGACACATCGTTCATCAGGCTCAGGCGCGGGTCGTACATGGTCCGCAGCAGGCCCTCGACTTTCAGGTTCGGGTTCAGCAGTTCAGCGATGCGCTTGATGTTATCCACAAGGTCGCTCAAACCCTCGAGCGCAAAGTACTCGCACTGCATGGGGATAATCACCCCATCGGCGGCAACCAGTGCGTTCAGCGTGAGCATCGACAGCGACGGCGGACAGTCGATCAGAATGTAATCGTAGTTTTCGCGGATCGGCGCCAGCGCGCTGCGCAGACGGCTTTCCTTCATCTGCATTTCCAGCAGCACCACTTCGGCCGCCGTCAAATCACGGTTGGCCGGCAGCAGTTGATAACCGCCGTGTTCGGAATAGTGCATGGCCTGGGCCAGATCGCATTCGCCGATCAGCAGGTCGTAGACCGAGTTTTCCAGGCCATGTTTATCCACACCGCTACCCATGGTGGCGTTGCCCTGTGGATCGAGATCGATCAACAGCACCCGGCGCTTGGTGGCGACCAGGGATGCTGCGAGGTTGATACAGGTGGTGGTCTTGCCCACACCACCCTTCTGGTTCGCTATCGCGAATACCTTAGCCATTCTTGCTTGTGTTCCCAATCATGCCGTGCGGCGCAGTATCAGCAGATGGCGTTGGCCTTGGCAACCGGGTACGGCCAGGGCGTGTTCGCTATCGAGTTTGAAGTCTGCCGGCAATGCTACCAGCTCATCGGCCGGATGAACGCCCTTCATTGCCAGCCAGCGTGTATCGGCATCGCCGAGGTGGCGAGTCCAGTTGGTGAAGTTTTCCATGCTGCTGAACGCCCGGGAAATGATCCCGTTGAACGGCTGCGCAGGCTGGAACGCTTCGACGCGACTGTGGATAACTTGCAGGTTATCCAGTTTGAGTTCGAGTTTGACCTGGGTCAGGAAGCGGGTTTTCTTGCCGTTGCTGTCCAGACAGGTGACTTGCGCGTCCGGATACAGGATCGCCAACGGAATCCCCGGCATGCCGCCGCCGCTGCCGACGTCAAGCCAGCGGCCGTTTTCGATGAACGACATCACGCTCAGACTGTCGAGCAAGTGCCGCGAAACCATTTCGTCCGGGTCGCGCACGGCAGTCAGGTTGTAGGCCTGGTTCCATTTGATCAACAGGGCCAGATAACCCAGCAGCAATTCGTGCTGGGTTTCAGTGAGATTGACACCGAGCGCGCGGGCTCCTGTGGATAACTCTTCGGCGTGTTGCGAAGTGACCTTAGAACTCAAGCGCTTTGCTCCAACTGACGGCCCGCGCCGCGTTTTTTCAAATGAATCATCAACAGCGAAATCGCTGCCGGGGTCACGCCCGGAATCCGCGAAGCCTGACCGAGCGTCTCCGGACGCGTCGCGCCCAGCTTGCTCTGGATCTCCTTGGAGAGACCGGAAATGTTGGTGTAGTCGATATCCACAGGCAGTTTCGTGTCTTCGCTGGCGCGCAGACGGGCGATTTCGTCCTGTTGACGGTCGATGTAACCGGCGTATTTGGTCTTGATCTCAACCTGCTCGGCGACCTGTGGATCTTCGGCACCGTTGCCAGTCACTTCGACCAGACCAGCGTAGTCGATTTCCGGACGACTCAAGAGGTTGAGCAAGTTGTATTCGTGAGTCAGCGGCGTGCCGAATTTTTCGGCAATCGCATCGCCCTGCTGCGTGCCCGGGCGTACCCAGGTGCTTTTCAAGCGCTGCTCTTCAAGTTCGATGCTTTCGCGTTTCTTGCAGAAGGCCGCCCAGCGAGCGTCATCGACCAAGCCGAGCTCGCGACCTTTTTCGGTCAGACGCAGGTCGGCGTTGTCCTCACGCAGAATCAGACGGTATTCGGCACGGGACGTGAACATACGGTACGGCTCTTGGGTACCGAGGGTGATCAGGTCGTCGACCAACACGCCGATGTACGCTTCATCGCGACGCGGACACCAGGCTTCTTTGCCCTGCGCACGCAATGCAGCGTTGGCGCCGGCGAGCAGACCTTGTGCACCGGCCTCTTCGTAGCCGGTGGTGCCGTTGATCTGCCCGGCGAAGAACAGACCGCCGATGACTTTGGTTTCCAGACTGTACTTCAGGTCGCGCGGATCGAAGTAGTCGTACTCGATCGCATAACCCGGACGCACGATGTGCGCGTTTTCCATGCCGCGGATCGATTGCACGATCTGCAATTGCACGTCGAATGGCAAGCTTGTGGATATCCCGTTCGGATACAGCTCATGGGTGGTCAGACCTTCCGGTTCGATGAACACCTGATGGCTTTCCTTGTCGGCAAAGCGGTGAATCTTGTCTTCGATCGACGGGCAGTAACGCGGGCCGATGCCTTCAATCTCGCCGGCAGCCGAATACATCGGCGAACGGTCGAGGTTCGCCGCGATGATTTCGTGGGTACGGGCGTTGGTGTGGGTAATCCAGCAACTGACCTGACGCGGATGCTGTTGCTTGTTGCCCATGAACGACATCACCGGGATCGGTGTATCACCCGGTTGCTCGGTCATCACCGAGAAATCCACAGATTTGCCATCAATACGCGGCGGCGTACCGGTTTTCAGCCGCCCGACTCGCAAGGGCAGTTCACGCAGACGATGAGCCAGGGCAATCGACGGCGGATCACCGGCGCGACCGCCGGAAAAATTCTGCAAACCGATGTGGATAAGTCCACCGAGGAAAGTACCGGTGGTCAACACCACGGAATCGGCGAAGAACCGCAGACCCATTTGCGTGACAACACCACGCACTTGTTCCTGCTCGACGATCAGGTCGTCAGCAGCCTGTTGAAATATCCACAGGTTCGGCTGGTTCTCCAGGATCTCGCGGACAGCGGCCTTGTAAAGAATCCGGTCAGCCTGTGCACGGGTTGCACGCACGGCCGGGCCTTTACGGCTGTTCAACACGCGAAACTGGATGCCGCCCAGGTCGGTCGCCATGGCCATCGCGCCGCCAAGGGCGTCGATTTCCTTGACCAGATGGCTTTTGCCGATGCCACCGATAGCCGGGTTGCAGCTCATGGCACCGAGGGTTTCCACGTTATGCGTCAGCAACAGGGTTTTTGCCCCCATACGTGCTGAGGCCAGTGCTGCCTCGGTACCGGCATGACCGCCGCCGATGACGATCACTTCAAAACGGGAAGGGAAATCCACCACGCACCTCGTGCCTGCTTAATTAGGTCATTCAGGAATAGTTTGAGATCAGGTTTCTGGACCTGGTCGACAAGTATAGGGACTTCGCCCTTCCTAAAGAACCCTTTGCACAAAATTTAACCAGCTGTGGAGAACTCGAAGTTAAAAGAATAAAAAAGAGAGAAATTTATAAAACCTTTGTTTTTATGTTTATTCTTACTGCCCATCCTTTCTGTGGATAGATCTCTACAGGCCTTTATTTTCAGTATGTACAGAGATTCAAAACTCTGTGGTCATGTGCCCATGAGGCCCTTGGATAACCGGTGTAAGCCTGTGGATGAATGAGGTGGTTATCCACAGGGCGGGTTATATCCAGTTTTGAGGCCCTGTTATCAACTGACCTCAGTGGCAGTTATTCACAGAGCTTAATCCACAGAAATCTGATGAACGAGGAGACAGCGGGCAGCGGAAAACCGCTCAGGGCGGAAAAATCTGCCCGGCACTCGTGGAAGGAATTTAAAAAGGAGGGAAGCAGACAGGTCGCGAACGGACCTGTCTGTGAATAGCAGGAGGGTTATTTGCCGATGCAGAAGCTGGAGAAGATCCTTCCAAGCAAATCATCCGAACTGAATGCCCCGGTGATTTCACCCAGAGCGTGCTGTGCCTGACGCAAATCTTCAGCCAACAGTTCACCGGCCCCGGCCAGCGTCAATTGTGCGCGACCGTGTTCCAGCGCTGCACTGGCGTGGCGCAGCGCTTCCAGATGCCGGCGGCGTGCGCTGAAACTGCTTTCCGAGGTCTGTTCGTAGCCCATGCAGGCTTTGAGGTGTTCGCGCAGCAATTCCAGCCCCTCACCCGCCGATTTGGCGCTGAGGCTGATGGTGACGTGGCCATCCTCGCTGACTTCCAGGGCAATCGCTTCGCCCGTCAGGTCCGCCTTGTTGCGGATCAGGGTCACTTTCGCCGGATCGGGCCGGGTTTCGAGGAACTCCGGCCACAGGGCAAACGGATCTGCTGCTTCCGGCGCTGTCGCATCGACGACCAACAACACTCGATCGGCTTCTGTGATGGCCTTGAGCGCACGTTCCACGCCGATCTTTTCCACCTGATCGTCCGTATCGCGCAGACCAGCGGTATCCACCACATGCAACGGCATGCCGTCGATGTGGATATGTTCGCGCAGAATGTCCCGCGTGGTGCCGGCGATCTCGGTGACGATCGCAGCTTCACGCCCCGCCAAAGCATTCAACAGGCTGGACTTGCCGGCATTCGGTCGGCCGGCGATCACTACGGTCATGCCATCGCGCAGCAATGCGCCCTGCCCGGCTTCGCGCAGCACTGTGGATAATTCGTCGCGTACCTTGTCGAGCATGCTCAGCACATGGCCATCGGCAAGGAAGTCGATTTCTTCTTCCGGAAAGTCGATGGCCGCTTCGACATAGATTCGCAGGCTGATCAACTGCTCGGTCAGGTTATGCACACGCTGGGAGAACGCTCCTTGCAAGGAACGCAGAGCATTGCGTGCTGCCTGTGCAGAACTCGCCTCGATCAGGTCGGCAATCGCTTCGGCCTGGGCCAGGTCGAGTTTGTCATTGAGGAATGCTCGCTCACTGAATTCGCCCGGGCGAGCCAGACGACAACCCAGTTCCAGGCAACGCTTGAGCAACATGTCGAGAACGATAGGGCCACCGTGGCCCTGCAGTTCCAGCACGTCTTCGCCGGTGAACGAGTTCGGGCCGGGAAAATACAGCGCCAGGCCTTCATCGAGCACCTGTTGGTCGTCACTGAAAAACGGCCCGTAATGGGCATAACGCGGTTTCAGTTCTCGGCCGCTGATGGCTTTCGCTGCAACACTGGCCAACGGCCCGGAAATACGGACGATGCCCACACCGCCACGACCTTGAGCGGTGGCGACAGCGGCGATGGTTTCACGAGGTGTGCTCATAAACCGGAATCCAGACAAAAGTGGCAGATAGCAAAACGCCCCACTAGGGGGCGTTTTGAGTGGTGTTATCCACAGTGCAAGTTACGCCTCGGCTTTTTTCGTCGCCGCTTCGATCTTACGCGTGATGTACCACTGTTGTGCAATCGACAGGCAGTTGTTCACAACCCAGTACAGCACCAGACCTGCAGGGAACCACAGGAAGAAGAAGGTGAAGATGATTGGCATCATTTTCATGACCTTCGCCTGCATCGGATCCGGCGGAGTCGGGTTCAGCTGCTGCTGGATGAACATGGTTGCACCCATGATGATCGGCAGAATGAAGAACGGATCCTTGATCGACAGGTCAGTGATCCACAGCATGAACGGCGCCTGGCGCATTTCCACGCTTTCCAGCAGAACCCAGTACAGCGAAAGGAAAACCGGCATCTGCACGAGGATCGGCAAGCAGCCGCCCAGTGGATTGATCTTCTCTTTCTTGTACAGCTCCATCATGGCTTGCGACATTTTCTGCCGGTCATCGCCATGTTGCTCTTTCAGAGCCGCCAGTTTCGGCGCAACGGCACGCATGCGCGCCATCGACTTGTAGCTGGCAGCCGACAGAGGGAAGAACAGACCCTTGATCAGCATGGTCAGGAAGATGATCGACCAGCCCCAGTTACCGACAATGGCGTGGATGTGTTGCAGCAGCCAGAAGATTGGCTGGGCAATGAACCACAGAATGCCGTAGTCGACGGTCAGTTCCAGACCTGGGGACAACTCTTTCAACACCGCCTGGCTTTTCGGACCGGCGTACAGCACAGCGCTGGTTTCAACTTTGGCACCCGGAGCAGCGGTCAGCGTAGGACCGGTGTAACCGATGATGTAGTTGCCTTTGCTGTCTTTACGGGTCTGGACGATGTTGTTTTCGCCCTTGGCCGGAATCCAGGCTGTCACGAAGTAATGTTGCAGCCAGGCGACCCAGCCACCGGTGACGGTTTCTTTCAGCTGCGCCTTGTCCATGTCCTTCATGGACACTTTCTTGTACGGCTCCGAACTTGTCCACAGTGCAGCGCCCAGGTAAGTCGCGGTGCCAGTAGCGGTTGTGGACGAAGGATCAGCGCTGTTATCGCGCTTCAGCTGGGCAAACATTGCGCCGCTCCAGGGCTGTGCGCTCTGGTTATCCACAATGTAGGAAACGGCTACGTCATACAGGCCGCGTTTCAAGGTGAAACGCTTGATGTAGTTGACGCCGTCCTTGCTGAATTTCAGGTCGACGACCAGTTGGTCCTGACCGTCAGCCAGTTGATAAGTCTTCTTCTCCGAGGAGTAAACCGGACGACCGGCAGGATTTGCATCCGGGCCGTTGGTACCGATCAGACCGCTTTGTGCCAGATAAACACGTTCGCCGCCGTTATCGAACAGCTGGAACGGCACATCAGGACGATCCTGACGACGTGGATACAGAGGCAAGGTCAGTTGAGCAACGTCACCACCCTGTGGATCGATCGCCAGATCGAGCACGTCGGTTTTGATCTGGATCAGATCCTTGCTGGCGGCTACCGGAGTTTCGGCAGGTGCGCTGGTATCGCTAGCGGCGCGCGGAATGTCGTCACTGGCGGCAGTGTTATTGCCAGTGGCGGTGTCCGGCAAACCGGATGTAGTCGTACTGGAAGCAACATTCTGAGTCGGCAGGGCAGCCTGGCCATAGTCCTGGTTCCATTTAAGAACCATAACGTAGGACACGATTGCCAGGGCGACGATCAGGATCGTGCGTTTGATATCCATGATTACTCGGCCATCGAAGAAGAACGGGAGGTAGGGATAGGTGGAACCGGGTCATAACCACCGGGATTCCACGGATGACAGCGACCTAAACGACGAAAGGTCAGCCAGCCACCGCGCAGAAGGCCATGATTTTCGATGGCTTCTAACGCGTAGCAGGAACAACTGGGGTAGAAACGACAGTGGTCGGCCATCAGGGGACTAATGGCGTAGCGGTAAAACTGGATCGGAACGAGGGCCAGTTTACGCATCTGGACTGTCTACCCCTACAGTTTCGGTTTTGACTGCCGGAACCGGCTTGTTACGAGCCAGACGCTTCCAGAGTTTGCCGAAATGCTGAATCAATTCGGGGTTTTCTACATCACCCAAACCTTTGCGCGCGACGATAACGATGTCCCAGCCAACCAGTGAATCCTGGTGCAGACGGAACGATTCGCGCATCAGACGTTTGAGGCGATTGCGCTCAACGGAGAGCTTTACGCTCTTTTTCCCGATAACCAGCCCAAGACGGGGGTGATCAAGATCGTTGTTGCGTGCAAGGAGCAGGAGATTTTTCCCCGGAACCTTGCCGGTAGGGGAGTCAAAGACTGCCTTGAAATGCCGGGGAGTAAGCAAACGCTTTTCCCGACTGAAGTCCTGACTCACCTCCAGTGCCGGATTATCAAACTGCCAGACGCGCACGACCTTTGGCGCGACGACGCGACAGGACGGCACGACCGTTCTTGGTAGCCATGCGAGCACGGAAACCGTGGGTACGAGCGCGTTTGATAGTGCTTGGTTGGAAAGTACGTTTCATGTCGTGTTACCTGGTTCGTCCACAACGGGCCGGAATGGCCCCCGTTTTAAGAGACCGGGGATTCTAGAGAAAGCAAGCCTTCAGGTCAATTTCCAACCAACGTTTCCTTATAAATAGATCTCCGGAGCGTTTCTTCGGGAACGCGTGTTCGCCATACATAAAAATAAAGAAGGGAATTATTTAAAGCTTTTCTGTAAAGCTTATAAAAGCTAGACCCGCCTCCTTCTGTGGATAAGTGCCATAAGCCCTTGTACGACGTGATGTACAGAGAATGACAACTACAGTGGAAAACCGTGTTCAGCCTGTGCTGCGCTGTCGGATAACCTGTGTGTGGAAAGGGCTGTTATCCACAGGCAGGTTATCCACCGAGTTTCGCCCCCAGTTGTCCAGTGCCCTCAGAGGCGGTTATCCACAGAGCTTATTCACACACCGTTGGTCGCCTTTTTAGTGGTTAACGCATTGATAAATCATGATCGGCAGGCCACCTGCATGTGGATAAGTGGACGGCTCGCCGCTACAATGGCCGCTTGTTTTTGCCTCACCGGCTTTCAACTTAGGGGATATCCGTGTCAGTGGAACTTTGGCAGCAGTGCGTGGAGCTTTTGCGCGATGAGCTGCCTGCCCAACAATTCAACACCTGGATCCGTCCACTACAGGTCGAAGCCGAAGGCGACGAGTTGCGCGTCTACGCACCGAACCGTTTCGTGCTGGACTGGGTCAACGAAAAGTACCTCGGCCGTGTCCTTGAACTGCTGGATGAGCATGGCAATGGCATGGCGCCCGCGCTTTCCTTATTAATAGGCAGCAAGCGCAGCTCGGCACCCCGGGCCGCGCCGAATGCACCATTGGCCGCCGCGCAGGTTTCCCAGGCGCAGGCGAATGCCGCTCCGGTCAGCGCGCCAGCCCCTGCACCCGCCCCAGCTGCGGCCAAGCGCTCCACGCAGAAAAGCGCCGAAGTCAGTGAAGAGCCGTCCCGCGACAGCTTCGATCCGATGGCCGGTGCCGCGTCGCAGCAGGCTCCGGTTCGCGCCGAACAGCGCACCGTGCAGGTCGAAGGCGCGCTCAAGCACACCAGTTACCTGAACCGCACCTTTACCTTCGAAAACTTCGTCGAAGGTAAATCCAACCAGCTCGCCCGCGCAGCGGCCTGGCAGGTGGCGGATAACCCGAAGCACGGCTACAACCCGCTGTTCCTTTATGGTGGCGTCGGCCTGGGTAAAACCCACTTGATGCACGCGGTGGGTAACCATCTATTAAAGAAGAACCCGAATGCCAAGGTTGTGTACCTGCATTCGGAGCGCTTCGTGGCCGACATGGTCAAGGCGCTGCAACTGAACGCGATCAACGAGTTCAAGCGTTTCTACCGTTCGGTGGATGCTTTGCTGATCGACGATATTCAGTTCTTCGCTCGCAAAGAGCGCTCGCAGGAAGAGTTTTTCCACACCTTCAACGCGCTGCTTGAAGGTGGCCAGCAGGTCATTCTCACCAGTGACCGCTACCCGAAAGAAATCGAAGGCCTTGAAGAGCGCCTCAAATCCCGCTTCGGCTGGGGCCTGACCGTTGCTGTCGAGCCGCCTGAGCTGGAAACCCGTGTCGCGATCTTGATGAAGAAAGCCGACCAGGCCAAAGTCGAGTTGCCGCACGATGCCGCGTTCTTCATTGCCCAGCGCATTCGCTCCAACGTCCGTGAGCTGGAAGGCGCGCTGAAACGCGTGATTGCCCACTCGCACTTCATGGGTCGTGACATCACCATCGAGCTGATTCGCGAATCCCTGAAAGACCTGTTGGCGTTGCAGGACAAACTGGTCTCTGTGGATAACATTCAGCGCACTGTCGCCGAATACTACAAGATCAAGATCTCCGACCTGCTGTCCAAGCGCCGTTCGCGCTCGGTGGCTCGTCCGCGTCAGGTGGCCATGGCATTGTCCAAGGAACTGACCAACCACAGCCTGCCGGAAATCGGCGATGTGTTTGGCGGCCGCGACCACACGACCGTGTTGCACGCCTGCCGCAAGATCAACGAACTTAAGGAATCCGACGCGGACATCCGCGAGGACTACAAGAACCTGCTGCGTACACTGACCACTTGATGAACACCAGCGCAGCTTATTAAGGCAAGGGACTAGACCATGCATTTCACCATTCAACGCGAAGCCCTGTTGAAACCCCTGCAACTGGTCGCAGGCGTCGTCGAGCGCCGACAGACCTTGCCGGTACTCTCCAACGTGCTGCTGGTTGTCGAAGGCCAGCAACTGTCGCTGACCGGTACCGACCTGGAAGTCGAGCTGGTCGGTCGTGTGCAACTTGAAGAGCCGGCTGAAACAGGCTCCATCACCGTGCCTGCGCGCAAGCTGATGGACATCTGCAAAAGCCTGCCCAACGATGCGCTGATCGACATCAAGGTCGACGAGCAGAAGCTGGTGGTGAAGGCCGGTCGTAGCCGCTTCACCCTGTCGACCCTGCCCGCCAACGACTTCCCGACCGTTGAAGAAGGTCCGGGCTCGCTGACCTGCAGCCTGGAGCAGAGCAAACTGCGTCGTCTGATCGAACGCACCAGCTTCGCCATGGCCCAGCAGGACGTGCGTTATTACCTCAACGGCATGTTGCTGGAAGTTTCGGCGGGTGTGATTCGCGCCGTGGCCACCGACGGTCACCGTCTGGCGATGTGCTCGATGCAGGCCGATATCGGTCAGCCGGATCGCCACCAGGTGATCGTGCCGCGCAAAGGTATTCTCGAACTGGCCCGTCTGCTTACCGAGCCTGATGGCAATGTCAGCATCGTGCTCGGCCAGCACCACATCCGCGCCACCACCGGTGAGTTCACCTTCACTTCGAAACTGGTTGACGGCAAATTCCCGGACTACGAGCGTGTACTGCCCAAAGGTGGCGACAAGCTGGTACTGGGCGATCGTCAGGCCCTGCGTGAAGCGTTCAGCCGTACTGCGATTCTGTCCAACGAGAAGTACCGTGGCATCCGTTTGCAACTGGCCAGCGGTCAGTTGAAGATCCAGGCCAACAACCCGGAGCAGGAAGAAGCGGAAGAAGAAGTGGGCGTTGAATACAACGGCGGCTCGCTGGAAATCGGCTTCAACGTGAGCTACTTGCTCGACGTGCTGGGCGTGATGACCACTGAGCAGGTTCGCTTGATCCTGTCCGACTCCAACAGCAGTGCGCTGGTGCAAGAGTCCGACAATGACGACTCGGCTTACGTTGTCATGCCGATGCGTCTGTAATCAGCTGATTCTGGATGTCCTTAAGTCGTGTTTCGGTCACCGCGGTGCGCAATCTGCACCCGGTGACCTTCTCCCCCTCCCCCCGCATCAACATTCTTTACGGCGCCAACGGCAGCGGCAAAACCAGTGTTCTGGAAGCCATTCACCTGCTGGGGCTTGCCCGTTCGTTTCGTAGCACGCGGCTGTTGCCGGTCATTCAGTACGAACAACTCGCCTGCACCGTCTTCGGTCAGGTCGAGCTGGCCGAGGGTGGTCACAGCGCGTTGGGGATCTCCCGTGACCGTCAGGGTGAGTTCCAGATCCGCATCGACGGGCAGAACGCCCGTAGCGCTGCGCAACTGGCCGAGATCCTGCCGCTGCAGTTGATCAACCCCGACAGCTTCCGCCTGCTCGAAGGGGCGCCGAAGATTCGCCGGCAGTTTCTCGATTGGGGTGTGTTCCACGTCGAGCCGCGATTCATGGCCACTTGGCAACGTTTGCAGAAGGCCTTGCGCCAGAGAAACTCCTGGCTGCGGCATGGTACACTTGACGCCGTTTCGCAAGCGGTTTGGGACAGGGAACTGTGCCAGGCCAGCGCTGAAATCGATGAATACCGCCGCGCTTACATCAAAGCCTTGAAACCAGTCTTTGAACAGACCTTGAGCGAACTGGTTGAGCTTGAAGGTTTGACGCTCAGCTATTACCGAGGCTGGGACAAGGACCGGGAATTGAGTGCCGTACTGGCTGGCTCCCTGCAACGGGATCAGCAAATGGGTCATACCCAGGCCGGCCCGCAACGCGCTGACTTGCGTCTTAGATTGGGCGCACACAACGCCGCGGACATCTTGTCCCGGGGTCAGCAGAAGCTGGTGGTCTGTGCCTTGCGGATTGCCCAGGGGCATCTGGTGAGCCAGGCCCGACGCGGGCAGTGTATTTATCTGGTGGATGACTTGCCGTCCGAGCTGGACGAGGCCCACCGTCGCGCGCTGTGCCGCTTGCTGGAAGACTTACGCTGCCAGGTGTTCATCACCTGTGTAGATCACGAATTATTGAGGGAAGGCTGGCAGACGGAAACGCCAGTCGCTCTGTTCCACGTGGAACAGGGCCGTATCACCCAGACCCACGACCATCGGGAGTGAAGGCATTGAGCGAAGAAAATACGTACGACTCAACGAGCATTAAAGTGCTGAAAGGCCTGGATGCCGTACGCAAACGTCCCGGTATGTACATTGGTGACACCGACGATGGCAGCGGTCTGCACCACATGGTGTTCGAGGTGGTCGACAACTCGATCGACGAAGCCCTCGCCGGCCATTGCGACGACATCAGCATCATCATCCACCCGGATGAGTCCATCACCGTTAAAGACAACGGCCGTGGCATCCCGGTAGACGTGCACAAAGAGGAAGGCGTTTCCGCCGCCGAGGTCATCATGACCGTCCTCCACGCCGGCGGTAAGTTCGACGACAACTCCTACAAGGTATCCGGCGGTCTGCACGGTGTAGGCGTATCGGTAGTGAACGCCCTGTCCGAAGAGCTGGTACTGACTGTTCGCCGCAGCGGCAAGATCTGGGAACAGACCTATGTCCACGGCGTGCCTCAGGCACCGATGGCCATCGTTGGCGACAGCGAAACCACCGGCACCCAGATCCACTTCAAGGCTTCCAGCGAAACCTTCAAGAACATTCACTTCAGCTGGGACATCCTGGCCAAGCGCATTCGTGAACTGTCCTTCCTCAACTCCGGTGTCGGCATCGTCCTCAAGGACGAACGCAGCGGCAAGGAAGAGCTGTTCAAGTACGAAGGCGGCCTGCGTGCGTTCGTTGAATATCTGAACACCAACAAGACTGCGGTCAACCAGGTGTTCCACTTCAACATCCAGCGTGAAGACGGTATCGGCGTGGAAATCGCCCTGCAGTGGAACGACAGCTTCAACGAGAACCTGTTGTGCTTCACCAACAACATTCCGCAGCGCGACGGCGGCACCCACCTGGTGGGTTTCCGTTCGGCCCTGACGCGTAACCTGAACAACTACATCGAGCAGGAAGGTCTGGCGAAGAAGCACAAAGTCGCCACCACCGGTGACGATGCCCGTGAAGGCCTGACCGCGATTATCTCGGTGAAGGTGCCTGATCCGAAGTTCAGCTCGCAGACCAAAGACAAACTGGTGTCTTCCGAAGTGAAGACTGCGGTCGAGCAGGAGATGGGCAAGTACTTCTCCGACTTCCTTCTGGAAAACCCGAACGAAGCCAAGCTGGTTGTCGGCAAGATGATCGACGCGGCCCGTGCCCGTGAAGCAGCGCGCAAGGCCCGTGAGATGACCCGCCGCAAAGGTGCGCTGGACATCGCCGGCCTGCCGGGCAAGCTCGCTGACTGCCAGGAAAAAGACCCGGCACTCTCCGAACTGTACCTCGTGGAAGGTGACTCCGCGGGCGGCTCTGCCAAGCAGGGACGTAACCGCAAGACCCAGGCGATCCTGCCGTTGAAGGGCAAGATCCTCAACGTCGAGAAAGCACGCTTCGACAAGATGATCTCGTCCCAGGAAGTGGGCACGCTGATCACCGCGCTGGGCTGCGGCATCGGTCGCGAAGAGTACAACATCGACAAACTGCGTTATCACAACATCATCATCATGACCGATGCTGACGTCGACGGTTCGCACATCCGTACCCTGCTGCTGACCTTCTTCTTCCGTCAGTTGCCGGAGTTGATCGAGCGTGGCTACATCTACATCGCCCAGCCGCCGCTGTACAAGGTCAAGAAAGGCAAGCAAGAGCAATACATCAAAGACGACGACGCCATGGAAGAGTACATGACGCAGTCGGCCCTGGAAGATGCGAGCCTGCACCTGAACGAAGAAGCCCCGGGCATTTCCGGTGAAGCGCTGGAGCGTCTGGTTAACGACTTCCGCATGGTGATGAAGACCCTCAAGCGTCTGTCGCGCCTGTACCCGCAGGAGCTGACCGAGCACTTCATCTACCTGCCGGCTGTCAGCCTGGAAATGCTTGGCGACCACGCCAAGATGCAAGACTGGCTGGCCCAGTACGAAGTCCGTCTGCGCACCGTCGAGAAGTCGGGCCTGGTCTACAAGGCCAGCCTGCGTGAAGACCGTGAACGTGGTGTGTGGCTGCCAGAGGTCGAACTGATCTCCCACGGCCTGTCGAACTACGTCACCTTCAACCGCGACTTCTTCGGCAGCAACGACTACAAGACCGTCGTCACCCTCGGCGCTCAACTGAGCACCCTGCTTGACGAGGGCGCGTACATCCAGCGTGGCGAACGCAAGAAAGCGGTCACCGAGTTCAAGGAAGCCCTTGACTGGCTGATGGCCGAAAGCACCAAGCGCCACACCATCCAGCGATACAAAGGTCTGGGCGAAATGAACCCGGATCAGCTGTGGGAAACCACCATGGACCCAAGCGTGCGCCGCATGCTGAAAGTCACCATCGAAGACGCCATCGGCGCAGACCAGATCTTCAACACCCTGATGGGTGATGCGGTCGAACCTCGCCGTGACTTCATCGAGAGCAATGCTCTGGCGGTATCCAACCTGGACTTCTGATTCCGGTCGGCGTCAAACAAAAGGCCAACGCAGATGCGTTGGCCTTTTTATTGGGTGCGCCAGGCATGGCGCGTTGCGCGCAAGCGCAACCAGCTTGGCTGTGGTGGCCATGCTGGTGACTTGGAGGTGAAAGTCCTCTACACACCCGGCAAGGGGAAGTGTTAGCCAGAGGCAAGGGTGTCGCGGGCGACCGCGAATCTGAAGGAAGCCCGAGGCAAAATGCTGGCCTGACGAACAGGAAGCGGATAGAGGCGGCGCAGCGGGGTAAGACGGCCCAAATCGTCAAAGCCCAATACTTGCACGGAACGCTGTGACGTAAATCCGACAGGCATAAGCAGGAAGGTCGCGCGAATTACCCTGGGAGATCTGCACGTTTGCCACTGTGCTACCGAGCGTCGAGAGGCGACGGGATGAACGTGCAGAAGTCAGCCGAAGCCGTAGTAAGTGACGAGTAACTCCGTCACCAAGGGCCGAACAGGTTATGCCGTCAGTAGGCGTCAGAGTCTCGTTGAGTACCGAAATGCAGAAATTTCTCCCAGAGAAGACTGTCACTCCGAGTCCCGGACAGAATCCGAGGATGACGGCTGACAGCGCACAGGTATCACCGGCGGCTGTGACGTGGACGAACGCGGAGCCGGACACGCTGATGGGGCGGGTGCTTGCACCCGCCAACCTCAAGCGTGCGTATCAACGCGTAGTCAGCAACAAGGGCGCACCGGGTGCCGATGGCATGACGGTCGACCAATTGGCAGGCTACGTGAAACAGTATTGGCCGATCCTCAAAGCTCGGCTGCTGGCCGGCGAGTATCACCCGCAAAGTGTACGCGCCGTCGACATCCCCAAATCCAAAGGCGGAACACGGCAGTTGGGTATTCCCTGCGTCGTGGATCGCCTGATCCAGCAGGCTTTGCTGCAACAGCTCACGCCGACCTTCGATCCGTTGTTTTCGGACTACAGCTACGGCTTTCGTCCGGGCAGAAGCGCCCATCACGCCATCGAAACAGCCCGTGACCATGTGGCGGCGGGACACCGTTGGTGCGTGGAGCTTGATCTGGAGAAGTTCTTTGATCGGGTCAACCACGATGTGTTGATGGCCCATGTTGCGCGTCAGATCGAAGACAAGCGGGTGCTCAGGCTCATTCGCCGTTACCTCGAGGCCGGCATGATGGCGGGCGGGATCGTCAGCCGACGGCAGGAAGGGACGCCGCAAGGCGGCCCGCTCTCGCCGTTGCTGTCGAACATCTTGCTCAACGAACTCGACCGCGAACTGGAACGACGGGGCCATCGCTTCGTACGCTATGCCGACGATGCGAACATTTATGTGCGCAGTCATCGTGCAGGCGAACGGGTCATGGCCAGTGTTGAGCGCTTCCTGACTCAGGGCCTGAAGCTGACACTGAATCGGGAAAAGAGCCGTGTGGCACGGCCTTGGGCCTGTGATTACTTGGGTTATGGGATGAGCTGGCATCAACAGCCGAAGCTGAGGGTCGCGAGCATAAGCCTGCACCGCCTGCGCGACCGACTCCGGGAACTCTTGCGTCGGATACGGGCCCGCTCAATGAGATATATCGTTGAGCAAATGACTCCCGTGCTGCGTGGTTGGGCTGGCTACTTCAAGCTGAGTCAGAGCAAGCGGCCACTTGAGGAGCTGGATGGCTGGGTGCGTCACAAACTTCGTTGCGTCATATGGCGTCAATGGAAGCGGCCCTCTACGAGGGCGCGCAACCTGATACGTTTGGGCCTCGACGAGGCGCGGGCGTGGAAATCGGCGGTCAATGGCCGAGGCCCATGGTGGAACTCGGGAGCGTCACATATGAATCAGGCGCTACCGAAGAAGCTATGGGATCGACTCGGGCTGGTCTCAATACTGGATACGATAAACCGGCTTAATCGCATAACCTGAACCGCCGTATACGGAACCGTACGTACGGTGGTGTGAGAGGACGGCGGTTGTGAAACCGCCTCCTACTCGATCAGAGTAAAAGATCGCAGCCCTGTAGGCGCTGCCTCCTATTCGGACCCCGCCGCCACACTCTCCAACCGATACCCATACCCATAAATCGTCAGCAACTGCCACCCGCGATCCGCCGTCAGTCCCAGCTTGTTGCGCAGCCGATAGATATGCGTATCCAGTGGCCGAGACGACGCCATCTCTTCATGTGGCCAAAACCGTTCATACAGATAATCCCGTGATAACGGCCGGCCAAGATTGCTGAACAGGCAGCGGGCCAGGCGATACTCGCGCTCGGTCATGACGATCGGTTTGCCCTCGCGGGTGACGGTCAGTTCGGCATCATCAAAGGTCAGGTCATTGAAGCTCAGCACTTCCGTTGCAGCCGTGCGCTGCTGGCTGTGCCGGCGCAGTACTGCGGCCACCCGTGCTTTCAACTCATTGGGTCTGAACGGTTTACTGACGTAATCGTCAGCACCGGCATTCAGTGCCTGGACGATATCGCTCTCGCCATCGCGACTGGTGAGCATGATCGCCGCCGGCGGGGCTTCCATGTGTTCGCGGGTCCAGCGCAGCAGGGCCAGTCCGGTGAGGTCGGGCAGTTGCCAGTCGAGGATAAGCAGGTCGAAGGTTTCCCGGCGCAGTTGGCGCAGCAAGTCTTCCCCGCGCTCGAAACTGTGCAGTGACCAGGGCTGCTCGCCGGCGCTGGCCATTTGCTGCAGGGTTTGCTCGACCCGGCGCAGTTCGGCCGGTTCATCGTCCAGTATCGCAACGCGCATACGCGGTGATTCCTTGATGCTTGGGCTGTTGGCCGTGAACCATAGTCGCTCGGCCGATGCCATGAAAGTAAGCGGCCCGCCGTTGGTCGACGTCCGCTATGATTCTTCGGGTCTACGTCTCAGACCTGTGCCCCATGAAACCATTCACACTGCCCTGCTCTTTTTGTCCATGACCAGCCCGCGCCGGCGTGAAAGCCGTGAACCCAGTCAAGTGCAGCGCCTGTTTCGCCAACTGGTGCGTGAGTGGTTGTGGATAAGTCTAGTGCTGTTACCGCTGACTGCGCTGTTGTCGTATCGGGCACAGGTCAACCTGCATGACACCTCGCCGGGTATGGGCGCTTTGCTATCCGTAGGCCTCGTGGCGGGTGTGCTTGGATTGCTGTTGTGGCGACCGCGCTGGGCGCTCTGGATAACGCTGGTTGGCATGGCGGGTGTGTTGATAACCAGCGCGGGCCTGGCTGAAATCCGCCATTGGTGGTCACCGACGCCTGCGGTGCTGGGCATGCTGTTTGGTTATCTGATCTGGAACTGGCGGCGTCTGAGCGTGGTGCTGACCTATTTCGGATGGGAATTGGCGAGGCTGGACAGTGAGCCGAAAGTGTTCCCTGAACGCCGCCGCACACAATTCACCGGGGCTGATCACTTGCAGGGCCAGATCATGGCGCTTGAGCAAGCCATGAGCCGCACCCGCGACACACGGCGTTTTATCGCCGATGGCCTGGAGTATCTGCCGGTGGCGACCCTGATCAGCGATCCCAAAGGGCAGATCCTTTTGGGCAATCGCAAGGCGCGGAGCCTGTTTGGTAACAATCTGGTGGGCGACGATGTGCTCGGTCAACTGGCACTGCTTGGCTATCCCGAGTTATCCACAGAGCCACGCCCCTCGTTGTCCTCCCTGCCCCTGCTGGAATTTCGCGATCACAAGGAACGTAGCCTGCGTCTGGAGCGCGCCGCGTTGCTGCCCGTCGACGGGGACACGCCGATCGGCTGGTTGTTGAGCCTGACCGACCTCAGTGCCGAGCGCGCCGCCGAGGAACAACGCGGGGTTCTGCTGCGCTTCTTGTCTCATGACCTGCGTGCGCCGCATTCGGCGATCCTCGCTCTGCTCGATGTGCATCGTCATCAGGCGGGCGCAGACTCGCCATTGTTCGAGCAGATCGAGCGCCAGGTACACCGCGCGCTGGATCTGACCGATGGTTTCGTGCTGCTGGCACGCGCCGAGTCCGAGTCCTATCACTTTCAGCCGAGTCTGTTCGCCATGCTGGTGCTGGATGTACTGGATCAAGCATTGCCCATCGCCCAGCAGAAACGCATCGAGCTGCTGCATGACATGGATGAGCCATCCCAGGAGCGGCTGATCATGGCCGATCAGGCCCTGCTGACCCGGGCCTTATTCAACCTGCTGGAAAATGCGATCAAGTACAGTCCCGCCGACACCACCATTCAATTGCGCGTCAGTTGCCACGCACAATGGTTGCGCTGCGAATTGACGGATCAGGGCAAAGGCATCGCCGCCGAGGAGTTGCCTGATCTGTTCAGCCAGTACCGGCGGTTTTCCTCTGCGCAAGGCATTGATGGCGTCGGCCTGGGTTTGTCGATGGTCAAAGCTGTGGTCGACCATCATGGCGGCCGGATCGACTGTCAAAGCGTCGTCGATCAAGGCACAACCTTTCTGCTTGAGCTGCCGCTTATCCACGAATGACAGGCACAAAAAAACCGGCTATATCAGCCGGTTTTTTTACATCCAAAAAAAACTTATGCACGTTTTTCGATGTTTTATTAGCTTGAGAAATATGTATATAAATCAATTACTTGATTTCAATATTCTGGCTTTTTCAACAAAACCGTACACAGGTTATCCACAAAATTCAGACAGCCACCTGATCGCTTCCGGCCGAGGCCTGTGGCGCCGGTGGCAGCGAGCCCATGTCCCGTTGCGCCTGTTCGTTCCAGGCTTGCACCCGGTCGTTCAGATCGGCAATGGCGCGCGGGCCAGTGCCTTCTGCATACATCGGCTCGCCGATGACCACGGTGATCACGCCGGACATCTTCCCCCAGCCGATTTTCGGCCAGAATTTGCCGGCATTGTGTGCAATCGGCAGCACCGGAAGCGCCGCATTGACGGCCAGTGCGCTACCACTGCGGGAGAACTTGCCGACAGTGCCGTAGGGCACGCGGGTCCCTTCCGGGAAGATCAGCACCCAAACGTTGTCCTTGAGCAACTCGTCACCCTTCGCCGCCACTTGCTTGAGCGCGGCTTTCGGGTTGTCGCGATCAATCGCGATCGGTCGCAGCATGGCCATGGCCCAGCCGAAGAACGGCACGTACAGCAGTTCGCGTTTGAGCACCTGGCTCAACGGCGAGAAATAAGCGGAGAGAAAGAACGTCTCCCAGGTGCTCTGGTGGTTCGACTGAATCACGCAGGGCCGCTCAGGCACGTTTTCCGCGCCTTTGATTTCGTAACGGATCCCGAGAAACACCTTGGTCAACCACAAGGCGCAGCGACACCAGTACACGTTGATAAAACGATAACGCGCCTTGAATGGCAAAAACGGCGCGATAAAAAAACTCAAGCTGCACCACAGCAGGGAGGTGGTGCCCAGCAGCAGGTAAAAGAGAAAAATTCTGATGGCCCGCAGTATCGACATAGTGACGTTTACCGTTACGGGGCAATGCCCGAGTGTTCAAGCGCACTCCCGATCAATCCCTGGTCAGGAATTCAGAAGTACTCTAGTTGTGGATAAGTTCTGCGGCAATCGCCGCCAGATCGTCAAAAATCAGAGTGCCAACCGGCAGGGTTTTGCCCTGAGTCTTTGCGCCTTTTCCGGTCTTTACCAAAACTGGCTGTGAATCGACGGCTTTGGCGGCCTCCAGGTCACCAAGGCTGTCGCCGACGAACCAGACATTGGCCAGCTCGACGTTGTAATGCGCCGCGATGGTTTTCAACATTCCCGGTTTCGGCTTGCGGCAATCGCAACCTTCGTCCGGCCCATGCGGGCAATACACGATCAAACCGACTTCACCGCCCTGCTCCGCCACGAGCGTACGCAGGCGCGCGTGCATGGCGTCGAGGGTGGTGAGGTCGTAGTAGCCGCGAGCAATGCCCGACTGGTTGGTGGCCACCGCCACCGTCCAGCCGGCCTTGCTCAACTGCGCAATCGCCTCGATCGAGCCGGGCAGCGGAATCCACTCCTCTACCGACTTGATGTAAGCGTCGGAGTCGTAATTGATCACTCCGTCCCGATCGAGAATCAGCAGTTTCAACAGCAGTCCCTCAACCCAGCAGCGAAATGTCGGCAACACCCAGGAACAAGCCACGCAGACGCGCCAGCAGCGCATAGCGGTTGGCCCGGACCTTGGCGTCTTCGGCATTGACCATGACGGCGTCGAAGAACGCATCCACCGGCTCGCGCAGGGCGGCCAGGCGAGCCAGCGATTCGTTGTACTGACGCGCGGCGGCCATTGGCTGCACCGCCTGATCCGCTTGCTGGATCGCCGAGTACAGCGAGAACTCGTTGGCGTTGTCGAAATACTTGGCCTCGACCACGGTCGGCACCGAGCCTTCGACTTTGCTCAACAGGTTCGACACACGCTTGTTCACCGCCGCCAGCGCTGCCGCTTCCGGCAGTTTGCGGAAGGCCTGCACCGCTTGCACACGCTGGTCGAAGTCCAGCGCCGAACCCGGCTTCAGGGCACGCACCGACAGGTAGGTCGCGACATCCACGCCTTCGTCTTCGTAACGCGCACGCAGACGGTCGAAGATGAATTCCAGCACCGACTCGTTGAGGCCGGCAGCCTTGACCTTGGCACCGAACGCAGTCACGGCGAAAGCCACGGCGTCGTTCAGGTCCAGATCGAGTTTTTTCTCGATCAGGATACGCAGCACACCCAATGCCGCACGACGCAGGGCATACGGGTCTTTGCTGCCGGTCGGCAGCATGCCGATACCGAAGATACCGACCAGGGTGTCGAGCTTGTCAGCGATCGCAACGGCGGCACCGGTCAGGGTTGCCGGCAGCTCAGCACCGGCACCACGTGGCATGTATTGCTCGTTGAGGGCCAGCGCGACGTCTTCCGGCTCGTTGTCGTTCAGTGCGTAGTAGTAACCGGCGACACCTTGCATCTCCGGGAACTCGCCGACCATTTCGGTGGCCAGGTCGCACTTCGACAGCAGACCCGCACGAGCGGCCCACGAAGCGTTGCCGCCAATGCGCGCGGCGATGTACGCAGCCAGTTTGGAAACGCGCTCGGCCTTGTCGTAGACGCTGCCGAGTTTTTCCTGGAACACCACGTTCTTCAGGCGATCATTGAAGGCTTCGAGCTTCTGCTTCTTGTCTTGCTTGAAGAAGAACTCGGCGTCGGTCAGGCGTGGGCGCACCACCTTCTCATTACCGGCGATGATCTGCTGCGGGTCTTTGCTTTCGATGTTGGCCACAGTGATGAAACGTGGCAGCAACTTGCCGTCGGCATCCAGCAGGCAGAAGTACTTCTGGTTGTCCTGCATGGTGGTGAT
The DNA here is from genome assembly GCF_014268495.2 of Pseudomonas monsensis. Classification (NCBI taxonomy): domain Bacteria; kingdom Pseudomonadati; phylum Pseudomonadota; class Gammaproteobacteria; order Pseudomonadales; family Pseudomonadaceae; genus Pseudomonas; species Pseudomonas monsensis. Next base: position 240,717 of record NZ_CP077087.1, read on the forward strand.
CAGTGCTTCTTGCGGCACATCGAGGAAACGTTCCTCGAACGAGCACACCAGCGGCACCGGCCATTCAACCAGGGCGGTCACTTCGTCGAGCAGTGCTGGCGGAACGATTGCCGTGCCTTCCTGACGGGTGGCCAGTTCTTCGGTGCGCTTGCTGATGATTTCGCGACGCTCGTTGGCGTCGGCCAATACATAAGCGGCACGCAGGTCAGCGAGATAGCTCGACGGCGAACCGATGCGCACGCTTTCCGGGTGGTGGAAACGGTGACCACGGGAGTCACGGCCAGCCTTTTGCGCGAGGATGGTGCAGTCGATGACCTGGTCGCCGAGCAGCATCACCAGCCACTGGGTCGGACGCACGAACTCTTCCTTGCGCGCACCCCAACGCATGCGTTTCGGGATCGGCAGGTCGTTCAGCGAATCTTCGACGATGGTTGGCAGCAGACTTGCGGTCGGCTTGCCGGCGATGTTCTGGCTGTAGCGCAGTTTCGGACCGCTCTGGTCGATTTCGCTCAGCTCGACGCCGCACTTCTTGGCAAAGCCCAGTGCCGCTTGAGTCGGGTTGCCTTCAGCGTCGAACGCCGCCTGACGTGGCGGGCCGTCGAGGTTGATGCTGCGATCCGGCTGCTGGGTGGCCAATGCGGTGATCAGCACAGCCAGACGACGCGGCGCGGCGAAGACGGTTTTGGTTTCGTAGCTCAGACCTGCCGCTTGCAGGCCCTTGTCGATACCGGCGAGGAACGCTTCAGCCAAGGTATTCAGGGCTTTCGGTGGCAGTTCTTCGGTGCCCAGTTCAACCAGAAAATCTTGCGCACTCATTGTGCAGCCTCCAGCTTGGCCAGTACTTCGTCACGCAGGTCCGGGGTCGCCATCGGGAAGCCCAGCTTGGCGCGTGCCAGCAGGTAGGCTTGCGCAACGGAACGCGCCAGGGTGCGCACGCGCAGAATGTATTGCTGACGCGCAGTCACCGAGATCGCCCGGCGCGCATCCAGCAGGTTGAAGGTGTGCGACGCCTTCAGGACCATTTCGTAGCTTGGCAACGGCAGCGGCTGGTCGAGCTCGATCAGGCGCTTGGCTTCGCTTTCATAGAAGTCGAACAGTTCGAACAGTTTGTCGACGTTGGCGTGTTCGAAGTTGTAGGTGGACTGCTCCACTTCGTTCTGGTGGAACACGTCGCCGTAGGTCACTTTGCCGAACGGACCGTCAGCCCAGACCAGGTCGTAGACCGAATCCACGCCTTGCAGGTACATGGCCAGACGCTCGAGACCGTAAGTGATCTCGCCGGTTACCGGGTAGCACTCGATGCCGCCCGCTTGCTGGAAGTAAGTGAACTGAGTCACTTCCATGCCGTTGAGCCAGACTTCCCAGCCCAGACCCCAGGCGCCGAGGGTCGGCGATTCCCAGTTGTCTTCGACGAAGCGGATGTCGTGGACCAGCGGGTCCAGGCCGACATGCTTGAGGGAGCCCAGGTACAGTTCCTGGAAGTTGTCCGGGTTCGGCTTCAGGACTACCTGGAACTGGTAGTAGTGCTGCAGACGGTTCGGGTTTTCGCCGTAACGGCCGTCAGTTGGACGGCGGCTTGGCTGCACGTAAGCGGCGTTCCAGGTTTCCGGGCCGATGGCGCGGAGGAAGGTCGCGGTGTGGAAAGTGCCGGCGCCTACTTCCATATCGTAGGGCTGAAGTACCACGCAACCTTGCTCGGCCCAGTATTGCTGGAGCGCGAGGATCAAGTCTTGGAAGGTACGCACGGCTGGCGTAGGCTGGCTCACGAAATTCACCTGTTTCTTGGGCTGCGATTTAAAGAGCGGGAGTATACCCGATTCATTGCTGCGCACGCCCCCTGGAGCCTTATGCCACGCTGCTTTTGGTGTACCGAAGATCCGTTGTACATGGCTTATCACGACCAGGAGTGGGGCACGCCGCTACGCGATGCGCAGGGTTTGTTCGAGTTGCTTTTGCTCGAAGGGTTCCAGGCCGGGCTGTCCTGGATCACCGTGCTGCGCAAACGCGAGCGTTATCGCGAAGTGTTGTTCGGCTTTGACGTACAACGCGTGGCGCAGATGAGCGACGCCGAAATCGACGAATTGATGCTCGACCCCGGGATCATCCGCAACCGCCTCAAGCTCAATGCCGCCCGGCGCAATGCCCAGGCCTGGCTGGCGCTGGAGGACCCGGTGGCGTTTCTCTGGTCGTTCGTTGGCGGCCAACCGATCATCAATCACTTCAAGGATCGCAGCGAAGTTCCGGCGATCACCCCCGAAGCGCTGGCGATGAGCAAAGGCCTGAAAAAGGCCGGGTTCACATTCGTCGGCCCGACCATTTGCTACGCGTTGATGCAGGCCTCGGGCATGGTCATGGATCACACTCAGGATTGCGACCGCTACGCGCAGCTCGCCAACGGCGGTTAGAATGGCCGCCTCGCGCACAGCACAAGATCAGGAGTGACCTGTGGAAAAGTTTAAAGGCGCCTTGCTGGTAGGCGCTCTGCGGCTGTTTGCCCTGCTGCCATGGCGGGCCGTGCAGGCCGTCGGTTCGGCAATCGGCTGGATCATGTGGAAAACCCCCAACCGTTCCCGCGACGTGGTGCGGATCAACCTCGCCAAATGTTTTCCACAGATGGATGCGGCCGAACGTGAGCGTCTGGTCGGCCAGAGCCTGAAAGACATCGGCAAGTCGCTGACCGAAAGCGCCTGCGCGTGGATCTGGCCGGCACAGCGCTCCATTGATCTGGTGCGCGAAGTCGAAGGCCTCGACATTCTCAAGGACGCATTGGCCTCGGGCAAAGGCGTGGTCGGCATCACCAGCCACCTGGGCAACTGGGAAGTGCTCAACCACTTCTATTGCAGCCAGTGCAAACCGATCATTTTTTATCGTCCACCGAAGCTCAAGGCTGTGGATGAATTGCTGCGCAAGCAGCGTGTGCAACTGGGCAACAAAGTCGCCGCCTCCACCAAGGAAGGCATCCTCAGTGTGATCAAGGAAGTGCGCAAAGGTGGTGCAGTGGGCATTCCGGCTGACCCGGAACCGGCCGAATCCGCCGGGATCTTCGTGCCGTTCTTTGCCACGCAGGCGCTGACCAGCAAGTTCGTGCCAAACATGTTGGCTGGCGGCAAAGCCGTTGGCGTGTTCCTGCATGCGCTGCGCCTGCCTGACGGCTCTGGCTACAAAGTGATCCTCGAAGCCGCGCCCGAAGCCATGTACAGCACCGATACCGCCGAGTCTTGCGCAGCGATGAGTAAAGTCGTCGAGCGTTACGTGGCGGCGTACCCGAGCCAGTACATGTGGAGCATGAAGCGCTTCAAGAAACGTCCGCCGGGCGAAGAGCGCTGGTATTGAGCTGATTGGCATGTTCTGTGGATAACCTCACTGCCGAGGTTATCCACAACCGTTCATCAAAGGGCGCAACAAGATGTCCGAACACCGCAAATCGTTTCGCATCAAGATCACTCACGACAGCTTCGGCGAATGCCTCGGCCAGACGCGCAACCTCACGCCTACCGGCGTGTATGTGCAGCATCCGCGGCTGGCGTCGTTGCCCAAAGGCGCAGTGGTTTACGGACAGGTGCAGGGTTTACCCACAGGTGCGCCACGGGTGCGCATGGAAGTGGTGACGGTGGATGCCGAGGGTATCGGTCTTCGCTACCTCTGATTTATTGCGCCTGACGATCGAGCTTTTTCAAAAACACCGCCATTTCCTTCTCGGCCTGCTTGTCGCCATGAACGCGAGCTGCTTCCAGACCTTGTTCCCACGCCTGCCGCGCAGCGGCGTGATCGCCCAGCGCCAGGTGTGCCTTGCCCAACAGTTTCCAGGCCGCCGAGTACTTTGGATCGAAGCCGACACAGCGCTCAAAGTGCTCGGCAGCCTTGGCATTTTCCCCAAGATCCAGATAGCCCTTGCCCAGGCCGAAGCGCAGCAAGGAGTTATCCACACCCTTGGCGAGCATTTTTTCCAGGGATTCGAGCATCGGTGGATTCCTTTTCTGCTGTGTCAGGGAAGATCTGTGGCGCTGTCATCGCTGGCAAGCCAGCTCCCACAGGGTTCTCGGGTGCACATCACATTTGTGAACAACCAAAAAACCTGTGGGAGCTGGCTTGCCAGCGATGGGGCCAATGAAGGCAACGCTCATTCCGGATCAGAAGAAGCTCAACCCCACATGAAACAGCTTCTCCACATCGCGAATATGCTTTTTATCCACAAGGAACAGGATCACATGGTCGCCCGCTTCGATCACCGTGTCATCGTGGGCGATGATCACCTGTTCGTTGCGGATGACCGCGCCGATGGTGGTGCCCGGTGGCAGGCCGATCTTCTCGATCGGTTTGCCAATTACCTTGCTCGACTTCGCATCACCGTGGGCAATCGCCTCGATGGCTTCCGCAGCACCGCGACGCAGTGAGTGCACACTGACGATATCGCCACGGCGCACGTGCGCCAGCAAGGTGCCGATGGTCGCAAGCTGCGGGCTGATGGCGATGTCGATGTCGCCGCCCTGAATCAGATCGACGTAGGCCGGATTGTTGATGATCGTCATCACCTTCTTCGCCCCCAGCCGTTTGGCCAGCAACGACGACATGATGTTGGCTTCGTCATCGTTGGTCAGCGCGAGGAAAATGTCGGCGTCGGCGATGTTCTCTTCCAGCAGCAGGTCGCGGTCGGAAGCGCTGCCCTGCAACACCACGGTGCTGTCGAGGGTGTCGGAGAGATAGCGGCAACGTGCCGGGCTCATCTCGATGATCTTCACCTGATAACGGCTTTCGATGGCCTCGGCCAGGCGTTCGCCAATCTGCCCGCCGCCAGCAATGACAATGCGTTTGTAGGTTTCGTCGAGGCGGCGCATTTCGCTCATGACCGCGCGAATATTCTCACGGGCGGCGATGAAGAAGACTTCATCATCCGCTTCGATCACCGTGTCGCCTTGCGGCAGGATCGGTCGGTCACGGCGGAAAATCGCTGCCACGCGAGTCTCGACATTTGGCATGTGCTCGCGCAACTGCCGCAGTTGCTGACCCACCAACGGCCCGCCGTAATAGGCGCGCACTGCCACCAGTTGCGCCGCGCCTTCGGCGAAGTCGATCACCTGTAACGCACCGGGGTGCTGGATCAGGCGCTTGATGTAGTTAGTCACCACTTGCTCGGGGCTGATCAGCACGTCGACCGGGATCGCTTCGTTCTGGAACAACTGCTCCTCGCGATTGAGGTAGGACGCTTCGCGCACCCGGGCGATCTTGGTCGGGGTGTGGAACAACGTGTGGGCAACCTGGCAGGCGACCATGTTGGTCTCGTCGCTGTTGGTCACCGCCACCAGCATGTCGGCATCGTCGGCGCCGGCCTGACGCAGCACCGACGGCAGCGAGCCCCGGCCCTGCACGGTGCGGATGTCGAGGCGGTCGCCGAGGTCGCGCAGGCGCTCGCCGTCAGTGTCGACCACCGTGATGTCGTTGGCCTCGCTGGCCAAATGCTCGGCCAGCGAACCGCCGACCTGTCCCGCACCGAGGATGATGATTTTCATCCAGTCACTCCGTTGAATCCGTTTAGCCGCGCGCGGCAGCGATCTTGATCAGCTTGGCGTAGTAGAACCCGTCATGCCCACCCTGTTGGGCCAGCAATTGGCGACCATGGGGCTGTTTGATCCCGGCCGAGGTGGCCAGATCCAGTTCGCGGGCACCGGGCGTGCGCTCGAGGAACGCAGCGATGACTTCGGTGTTCTCGGTCGGCAAGGTCGAGCAGGTGGCGTACAGCAGGATGCCGCCGACTTCGAGGGTTTTCCACATGGCGTCGAGCAGTTCGCCTTGCAGTTGCGCGAGGGCGACGATGTCATCTGGCTGACGGGTCAGCTTGATGTCCGGGTGGCGGCGGATCACCCCGGTCGCCGAGCATGGCGCGTCGAGCAGGATGCGCTGGAACGGTTTGCCGTCCCACCATTTCGCCGTATCGCGGCCGTCGGCGGCGATCAGTTCGGCGTTTAGACCGAGGCGTTCAAGGTTTTCCTTAACGCGCACCAGACGCTTGGCTTCCAGATCCACCGCGACCACGCCGGTCAGCGCCGGTTCGGCTTCGAGGATGTGGCAAGTCTTGCCACCGGGCGCGCAGCAGGCGTCGAGCACGCGCTGGCCCGGCGCCAGATCAAGCAGATCGGCGGCCAGTTGTGCGGCCTCGTCCTGCACGCTGATCCAGCCCTCGGCGAAGCCCGGCAGGCTGCGTACATCGGCAGCGGATTCGAGGACGATGCCGTCGCGACTGTAGACGCATGGCGTCGCAGCAATGCCAGCGTCCGTCAGCAAACCGAGATAGGCGTCGCGGCTGTGATGGCGGCGATTGACCCGCAAAATCATCGGTGGGTGCGCGTTATTCGCCGCGCAGATGGCTTCCCACTGCTCCGGCCAGAAGGCCTTCAGGGATTTTTGCAGCCAGCGCGGATGAGCCGTGCGCACCACTGGGTCGCGCTCCAGTTCGGCGAAAATCGTCGCGCTTTCGCGCTGGGCATTGCGCAGCACGGCGTTGAGCAGGCCTTTGGCCCAAGGCTTTTTCAGCTTGTCGGCGCAACCGACGGTTTCGCCGATGGCGGCGTGGGCCGGCACGCGGGTGTAGAGCAATTGATAGAGACCGACCAGCAGCAGCGCCTCGACATCGGCATCCGCAGCTTTGAACGGCTTTTGCAGCAGCTTTTCGGCCAGCGCCGACAGGCGTGGTTGCCAGCGCGCGGTGCCGAACGCCAGATCCTGGGTGAAACCGCGATCGCGGTCTTCGACCTTGTCCAGTTGTGTCGGCAGCGAACTGTTCAGCGAAGCCTTGCCGCTGAGCACGGCGGCGAGTGCCTTGGCGGCGGCCAGACGCGGGTTCATTGCGCGTCCACCACGGCGCCGAGCACGGTTCCGACGGCGAATTTCTCACGACGGCTGTTGAACAAGTCGCTGAAGTTCAGCGCCTTGCCGCCGGGCAATTGCAGGCGGGTCAGGCACAGCGCCTGCTCGCCGCAAGCGACGATCAAACCGTCCTTGCTGGCGCTGAGCACTTCGCCTGGCGCGCCCTTGCCTTCCGCAAGTGTTGCCGCCAGTACTTTCAGCGCTTCCCCGTTGAGCGTGCTGTGGGTGATCGGCCACGGGTTGAAGGCGCGCACCAGACGTTCCAGCTCGACTGCTGGACGGCTCCAGTCGATGCGTGCTTCGTCCTTGTTCAGTTTGTGCGCGTAGGTGGCGAGCGCGTCGTTCTGCACTTCGCCTTCGAGCGTGCCTGCGGCCAGGCCGGCAATCGCCTGCACCACCGCTGGCGGGCCCATCTCGGCGAGACGGTCGTGCAGCGTGCCGCCGGTGTCGTCGGCGCTGATCGGGGTGACGACCTTGAGCAGCATCGGCCCGGTATCGAGGCCGGCTTCCATGCGCATCACGGTCACGCCGCTTTCGGCATCACCGTGTTCCACGGCGCGCTGGATCGGCGCCGCACCGCGCCAGCGTGGCAGCAGCGAAGCGTGACTGTTGATGCAACCCAGGCGCGGAATATCCAGCACCGCTTGCGGCAGAATCAGGCCGTAGGCGACCACCACCATCAAGTCCGGCTTCAATGCGGCAAGCTCTGCCTGAGCATCCGCGTTGCGCAGGGTCGGTGGCTGCAACACCTGGATATTGTTTTCCAGGGCGAGTTGTTTGACCGGGCTCGGCATCAGTTTTTGCCCACGACCGGCCGGACGATCCGGCTGGGTGTAGACCGCAACGATCTCGTAAGGGCTGTTCAGCAGGGCCTTGAGGTGTTCGGCGGCAAATTCCGGGGTACCGGCAAAAACGATGCGCAGTGGCTCAGTCATGGAAGGCGTCTCATAAAAAGAAAAAGGCTTGCCGCAGCAAGCCTTTGAAGAGGGGCATCAAGCGTTCTGGCGGTGGAGCTTTTCCAGTTTCTTCTTGATCCGGTCGCGTTTGAGCGTGGACAGGTAATCGACGAACAACTTGCCGTTGAGGTGGTCGCATTCGTGCTGAATGCACACCGCAAGCAGGCCTTCGGCGATCAGTTCGTAAGGTTGGCCGTCGCGGTCCAGTGCCTTGATTTTGACCTTCTGCGGGCGGTCGACGTTTTCGTAGAAGCCCGGTACCGAGAGGCAGCCTTCCTGGTACTGATCCATCTCGTCGGTCAGCGATTCGAACTCAGGGTTGATGAACACCCGTGGCTCGGTGCGGTCTTCGGAAAGGTCCATCACGACAATACGTTTGTGCACGTTGACCTGGGTCGCGGCGAGGCCGATGCCCGGCGCTTCATACATTGTTTCAAACATATCATCGACCAACTGACGCACTTCGTCGTCCACTACGGCCACAGGCTTGGCGATAGTGCGCAGACGCGGGTCCGGGAATTCGAGGATGTTTAAAATGGCCATAGGCTGATTGCTGCACATGTTGAGTAAAGTCGGGTCGATGGCCTGGCAGGTCCGAAGATGCAGGCTACCGTTGTGAAGCGTAGCTAATGCAGTTTGCAGTAGCGAGCCACGGGGGCTCTGACGGTTCACGCGAACGCACATGATAAAGGGATTCGCTGCATGAGGAAAACACTACTCGCCCTGCTGCTTCTGGCTTCGGCCGGCGTGGCGCAAGGGCAAGTGCAACTCAGGGATGGTTTTCCACAGCAATACACGGTGGTTTCGGGGGATACCCTCTGGGATATCTCCGGCAAATACCTGCGCGAGCCCTGGCAATGGCCGCAGCTGTGGCGGGCCAACCCGCAGATCGAAAACCCCAACCTGATTTATCCCGGCGACACCCTGACGCTCAGCTACGTCAACGGCCAGCCGCAACTGACCCTCAATCGAGGCGAGTCACGGGGCACGATCAAACTGTCGCCGCGCATCCGCACCAGTCCGGTGGCCGAGGCGATTCCGAGCATTCCACTCAAGTCGATCAACAGTTTTCTCCTGAGCAACCGCATCGTCGACAAGGTCGAGGACTTCGACAAGGCGCCGTACATCGTCGCCGGCGACGCCGAACGGGTGCTCAGCGGCACCGGCGACCGGATTTTCGCCCGCGGCCATTTCGACCCGAACCAGCCGGTGTACGGCATCTTTCGTCAAGGCAAGGTCTACACCGACCCACAGACCAAGGAGTTTCTCGGGATCAACGCCGACGACATCGGCGGCGGTGAAATCGTCGCCACCGAAGGTGACGTCGCCACCCTTGCCCTGCAACGCACCACGCAGGAGGTGCGTCTGGGTGACCGCTTGTTCAGTGGCGAAGAGCGTTCGATCAACTCGACGTTCATGCCCAGCGCGCCCGCCACCCACATCAACGGCGTGATTATCGACGTGCCGCGCGGTGTCACACAGATCGGCGTGATGGACGTGGTGACCCTGAACAAGGGCAAACGCGACGGCCTCGCCGAAGGGAATGTGCTGGTGGTGATGAAAACCGGTGAGACCGTGCGCGACCGGATTACCGGCCAGCCGCTGAAAATTCCCGATGAGCGGGCTGGTTTACTGATGGTGTTCCGCACTTACGAAAAGCTCAGCTACGGCCTCGTCCTCAACGCATCGCGCTCACTGGCGGTGCTCGACAAGGTGCGAAACCCTTAGCAGGCTCAACAAGTTACCAACAGAGTTATCCACAGCTTGTTCCGAATGGTTCGGGGCTTATAACGATCAAGGATGATCCATGCCGCTGTCTGTCTGTACGCCGGTCTCCCCTGCGGAACTGGAAGCGCGTTTGCGCCTGCACCGTTTGCCGGAAGTCGGCCCGAAACGTTTTGCCAGGTTGCTTGAAGCCTTTGGCTCGGCATCAAAGGCGCTCAGCGCTCCGGCCACAGCCTGGCGCTCACTGGGTATGCCGGCGGCGAGTGCCGATGCCCGGCGCAGCCCTGAAGTGCGCGACGGCGCCAGCCATGCGATGCGCTGGCTAGAGCAGCCCGGGCAGCATTTGCTGATGTGGGATCAAGCGGATTATCCGGCACTGCTAGCGCAGATTCCCGATCCCCCACCGTTGCTGTTCGTCGCGGGCGATCCGCATATTCTGGAAAAACCGCAACTGGCGATGGTGGGCAGTCGCCGCGCCTCGCGCCCGGGGATGGACACCGCAGTGGCGTTTTCGCGCAGCCTGGCCGGGGCCGGTTTTGTCATCACCAGTGGCCTGGCCTTGGGCATTGATGCTGCCGCGCATCAAGCTGCACTGGACGTTGGCGGGCTGACCGTCGGGGTGTTGGGCACTGGACTGGAAAATTTTTATCCACAGCGCAATCAGCGACTGGCCGAGGCGATGATCGCGTCCGGCAGCGCCGTGCTTTCGGAGTTTCCGCTGGATGCCGGACCCAGCGCCAGCAACTTTCCGCGACGTAACCGGATCATCAGTGGTTTATCCCTCGGCGTACTGGTGGTCGAGGCGAGTGTCGCCAGTGGTTCGCTGATCACCGCACGCCTGGCGGCGGAACAGGGGCGCGAGGTGTATGCGATTCCCGGCTCGATCCATCACCCCGGCGCCCGGGGCTGTCACCAGTTGATCCGCGACGGCGCGGTGCTGGTGGAAACCATCGAACATATCCTCGAAGCCCTGCGAGGCTGGCAACATCCGGCCTTGTCCACAGGCACGCCGAGTGCCGATCATCCCTTGTTATGCCTGCTCCATGCTGCGCCGCACACCAGTGAAGCCTTGGCCCACAGCAGCGGCTGGACACTGCCCAAGGTGTTGGCCGCCCTCACGGAGCTGGAAATGGAGGGCCGGGCGGTGAGTGAAAATGGCCGCTGGTTTGCGCGCGTGAGCTAGGTTTTACGGGGAAGATCGGTAAACTGCGCGAAACCTGTTTGCGGAGATTTTTTCATGGTTAACAGTTGGCGTGTGCAACAAGCCGCACGAGAGATTCGCGCCGGGGCGGTGATTGCCTATCCAACCGAAGCCGTCTGGGGCCTGGGTTGCGACCCGTGGAACGAAGAAGCGGTGGATCGGCTGCTGGCGATCAAGAATCGTTCGGTCGACAAAGGCCTGATTCTGGTTGCCGACAACATTCGCCAGTTCGACTTCCTGTTCGAAGACTTCCCGCAGGAGTGGATCGACCGCATGGCCAGCACCTGGCCGGGGCCGAATACCTGGCTGGTGCCGCATCAGAACCTGTTGCCCGAGTGGGTGACGGGCGTGCATGACACCGTGGCGCTGCGGGTCAGTGATCACCCACAGGTGCGCGATTTGTGTTCCATGGTCGGGCCCCTGATCTCCACCTCGGCCAACCCGCAAGGCCGGCCGGCAGCGCGCACGCGGTTACGGGTCGAGCAGTATTTCCGCGGGCAGCTCGATCTGATCCTCGGCGGACAATTGGGCGGGCGCAAGAACCCCAGCGTGATCCGTGATCTGGCGACTGGCAAGGTCATTCGCCCCGACTGATTCGGCCCATACCTTTGTAATGTCAGTACTCCTCGGTTTGATGGCGAGGAGTACTACGCGTGTCTGCGATTTATCCTGCAATGCGGCTGCTTTTCTTGTCTGAAAATTCGCCAACTATCTGGATTCATTGATTTTTCCGACTGGATTATCAGACCTCGTTGCGTGGCGGATTTGCCAAAAGCAACCATCCTTTCCCTGCACTCGAAATACTTCGATAAGTTAAGGTCTGCGGAGAAAGAATGGACACTACGGATTTGCAACTCACGGATTACCTGCAGGCGCTTCAGGTGACGTTGAAGAGTCATCATGAGGGTTGCCGTATCGTGAGGCTTGAAGCGGGGTCGGATACTCAGGAGTTCGACCGGTTCATTGATCGGCAATTTCGGCTTCGGCTGCAGCATTACATGCTGACGTCGAGGGCCCGGATGTTCGAAGAGAAACTGGCGATAAGGTCGCGCAGTACGCATTTTCTGCTGTACCGGCACGACCAGCCACTGGCGGTGCTGAGGGCGACTCCGGCACCGTTCGAATGGGTGTCGCTGGCGCAGCAACATGTTTCTCCGACGGTGGCGTTGTCACGCCATGTCGAATTCAGCCGTTTGATCTCGTACTCGACCAACCCGCTACCGGTGGCGGTCAACGGTCTGCTGGCGGCGGCTACCGAGTGGGCGATAAAAAGCGGTTACCAGGGCGTCACCGCCCTGTGCAGGTCGCAACAGCTGCGCTTTTATCAGCGTTTCGGCCTGATGCCCATCGCTTCCAATGCCTTGCACATCGAACAGCGCGCACGCGGCGATTACTGGGTGTTATCTGCGCAGTGGCGGCAAATCCTCGCGGCGCTTCAACAACCTGGTCACGCGACGGTTGGCCACCTCGTGCAAAAACCATTGGCGTGTCATCCGCTGCAGTTGTGAAGGCGTTCAAACTGCCTTGCCAGCCGGGTTCTGAAACCCTGACTGGCAAGACGCCGAAGGTTTTATCAGGGCAGCAGGATGGTCGAGCCGGTCGTGCGCCGAGCCGACAGCTCGGTCTGCGCCTTCGCCGCATCGGCCAGTGGGTAACGCTGACTGATTTCGACCTTGAGCTTGCCGCTGATGATCATCTCGAACAGTTCATCGGCCATGCGTTGCAGGTTCTCGGCGTTGTTGGCGTAGGTTGCGAGGGTCGGCCGGGTCACGTACAGCGAGCCCTTGGCCGCAAGTATCCCCAGATTCACCCCGTCCACGGCACCGGACGCATTGCCGAAACTCACTACCAGGCCGCGGGGCGACACGCTGTCGAGCGAGGTCAGCCAGGTGTCCTTGCCGACGCCGTCATAGACCACCGGGACTTTCTTGCCGTCGGTCAGCTCCAGCACGCGTTGGGCAACGTTTTCATGGCTGTAATCAATGGTCGCCCAGGCGCCGTTGGCCTTGGCCAGTTCGGCTTTTGCTTTCGAGCTGACGGTGCCGATCAGCTTCACCCCCAGTGCCTTGGCCCATTGGCAGGCCAGCGAACCGACGCCACCGGCGGCGGCGTGGAACAAAATGGTTTCGCCGCCCTTGAGTTCATAGGTCTGGCGCAGCAGGTACTGCACGGTCAAGCCCTTGAGCATCACGCCGGCAGCGGTTTCAAAACTGATTTCGTCCGGCAGTTTCACCAGGTTGTCCTGGGGCAATACGTGCAACTGGCTATAGGCACCCAACGGGCCGCTGCCGTACGCCACACGATCACCGACCTTGAAGCGGGTGACGTCACTGCCGACCGCGTCAACGACGCCGGCACCTTCCGCGCCCAGGCCTGACGGCAAGGCTGGCGGTGCATAGAGGCCACTGCGGAAATAGGTGTCGATGAAGTTCAGGCCGATTGCCTTGTTGGCTACGCGCACTTGATTCGGCCCGGGCGTGGCGGGTTCGTAGTCAACATATTCGAGCACTTCGGGACCGCCGTGGGCGCGGAACTGGATACGCTTTGCCATCTGCCTGCTCTCCTTGGGTCTTTCGTGAGCCCCCTATCCAACTCTCCTGCTTGATCTTCGTCAACTGCGGTGCGCTTGCCTGCGGTGGTATGCTACGCGCCCATTTGCGTCGACCCCCGCCTGCGGGGCGCCGCGTAGTGATGCCCCGATTCAAGGTGAAGCCATGACGACCCGCACCGACGCCGTAAAGGCCTATCTGCTCGACCTGCAAGACCGCATCTGCGCTGCACTCGAAAACGAGGACGGTGGCACGCGCTTCGTCGAAGACGCCTGGACCCGGCCCGCTGGCGGTGGCGGTCGTACTCGTGTGATCGAAAACGGCACGGTGATCGAAAAGGGCGGCGTCAACTTCTCCCACGTGTTCGGCAGCGGCTTGCCGCCATCGGCCAGCGCTCATCGTCCGGAACTGGCGGGGCGCGGTTTCGAAGCCCTCGGCGTGTCGCTGGTGATTCACCCGCACAACCCGCATGTGCCGACGTCCCACGCCAACGTGCGCTTTTTCATCGCCGAAAAGGAAGGTGAAGAGCCGGTCTGGTGGTTCGGCGGCGGCTTCGACCTGACCCCGTATTACGGCAACGAACAAGACTGCATCCACTGGCACCGCGTTGCCGAGCAGGCCTGTGCGCCGTTCGGTGCCGACGTCTACCCGCGTTACAAGGCCTGGTGCGACACCTACTTCCACATCAAGCACCGCCACGAACCACGCGGCATCGGCGGCCTGTTCTTCGATGACCTGAACGAGTGGGACTTCGATACCAGTTTTGCCTTCATGCGTGCCATCGGCGACGCCTACATCGACGCTTACTTGCCGATCGTGCAGCGCCGCAAACATGATGCGTTCACCGCCAAACAGCGTGAATTCCAGGAATTTCGCCGTGGCCGCTATGTCGAGTTCAACCTGGTGTATGACCGTGGCACCCTGTTCGGCCTGCAATCGGGGGGGCGTACCGAGTCGATCCTCATGTCGCTGCCGCCGCAAGTGCGCTGGGCCTACGACTTCAAAGCCGAGCCCGGCAGCGAAGAAGCGCGCCTGACCGACTACTTCCTGCAAGATCGCGACTGGCTCGCTGAGGACTGCTGATGGATCGTTACGTCGTTTTCGGTAACCCGATCGGCCACAGCAAATCGCCGATGATCCACAAACTGTTTGCCGAGCAGACCGGGCAACGCCTCGACTACAGCACCCTGCTGGCGCCACTCGACGACTTTAGTGGCTGCGCCACGGCGTTCTTTCAGGAAGGTCGCGGCGCCAACGTCACTGTACCGTTCAAGGAAGAGGCCTATCGTCTGGCGAACAGCCTGACTGCTCGTGCGCAACGGGCTGGTGCGGTAAACACCTTGAGCAAACTGGCCGATGGTTCATTGCTGGGCGACAACACCGACGGCGCCGGCCTGGTGCGCGACCTGACGGTGAACGCCGGTTTCAGCCTGACCGGCAAACGCATCCTCCTGCTCGGTGCTGGTGGCGCAGTGCGTGGCGCGCTGGAGCCGTTGCTGGCGGAAAAACCGGCGTCGGTGATCATCGCCAACCGCACGGTGGACAAGGCCGAGCTGCTGGCCGAGTTGTTCTGTGATCTGGGGCCGGTGTCGGCCAGTGGTTTCGACTGGTTGCAGGAACCGGTGGACGTGATCATCAACGCCACCTCCGCCAGCCTGACCGGCGAGGTGCCGCCGATAGCGCCGAGCCTGATCGAACCGGGCCAGACCCTGTGCTACGACATGATGTACGGCAAGGAACCGACTGCGTTCTGCCGTTGGGCCAGCGAGCATGGTGCGGCGGTGTCGATGGATGGTCTGGGGATGCTGGCTGAGCAAGCAGCCGAGGCGTTTTACCTGTGGCGCGGCGTGCGCCCGGATACGGCGCCGGTGCTGGCCGAACTACGCCGTCAGCTAGCGCAATAATCCTTGCAGGCTCACTCCTGCAGGGGCATGCGGTGTTTGTTGGATCAGTCCTCAAACCGGATCGGGCATTTCTCCGGCCCTTCCAGCTTGCGCAACTCCTCCACCACCTGTGGCCGTGCCCGGCGCAGGGTCAGGCTGCGATTCTGGTGCAGCAGGCGCCGCGCTTCCTGATGCAGCATCTCCACGCCGGAATAGTCGATGAAGTTGATGTGCTGCGCATCAATCACCACCCGCGTGCCGTGCAGCCTTTGCAGGCGCACTTGCAGGTAATGGCTGGCGCCGAAGAAGATCGAGCCACCGACCCGCAGCACATCGTCTTCACCGTCGCGCCAATGCTGGACCCGCGGTTGCGAGGTGCGCTTGAGGTAGAAGAACAGCGACGCCAGCACCCCGGCGTAGATCGCTGTCTGCAATTCCAGCAGCAAGGTCGCGAGGCAGGTCAGCGCCATGACCACGAACTCGGCGTGGCTGACCCGCAGCAACGAGCGGATGCCACGATGATCCACCAGCCCCCAGGCGATCAACAGAATGCTCCCGGCCATGGCGGGAATCGGAATGTGCGAAATCAGTCCGGCGCCGAAAATCGCGAACAATGCTACCCAGATTGCCGAAAATACCCCGGCCAGCGGTGAGCAGGCGCCCGCCTCGTAACTCAGGCCGGAACGGGTGAAGGAGCCGGCGGACAACGATCCGGAAAAGAACGCGCCGACGATATTCGATAAACCCTGCGCACGCACTTCCTGATTGGCATCGAGCAGTTGCTGCGAACGTGCAGCAATCGAGCGGGCGATCGACAGACTGGTGACCAGTGCGAGCATGCCCACTGCCACCGCGCTCGGCAGCAAGCGCAGAATCAGATCCAGATCCAGCGGCAACCCACTGAACGGCGGCAAGCGTCCGACAAAGGTGCTGACCAGATGCACATGGCCGAACATCGACGGCCACAGCCACACGACTGCACTGCCCAGCACCAAAGTTATCAACAGGGTCGGCCAGCGTGGCAGCAGTTGTTTGAGCACGAAACCGACCAGCACCGTCGCCACACCCAATGCCAATGAGGGTTTATCCACAGCCCGCAGGTGTTGCAGCAGGTCCATCAGGCTGGCCAGTGCCGTGGCTTTCGCCGGCAGGTCCAGCCCGAGCAGGTTGGGCAATTGGCCGATCGCAATCACCACCGCCGCGCCGAGGGTGAACCCCAGCACCACGGAATGCGACACGAAATTCACCAAAGCGCCGAAGCGCAGCAAGCCCAGCAGCCACTGGAAGATGCCGGCAAGAAAGGTCAGCAACAGGATCAGCGTGATGTAGTCCTGCGACGCGGGGACGGCCAGTGGACTGACACTGGCATACAACACAATCGAAATCGCTGCCGTCGGGCCACAGATCAGATGCCACGACGAACCCCACAGGCAGGCGATCATCACCGGGATGATCGCGGCATAGAGGCCGTACTCCGGCGGCAGGCCGGCAATCAGCGCGTAGGCGATCGACTGGGGTAACGCGAGAATCGCTCCGCTGAGGCCGACGATCAGATCCCGTCCGACGCTGGCGCGGGTTTGTCGCGGCAACCAGGTGAGGAAGGGGAAGAGAGAGTGGCGGCTGGGGAAGGCCATGGATCCTCGCGGTTGGGGTTTTGTTCAAGGTTATCAGGGTGTCAGGGGAAAGGCCCCTCACACCGGCCCTCTCCCGGAGGGAGAGGGCCGGGGTGTTTGTCAGAGATTCACCGACCTGCGATTTCAGAGTTGAACACAAGTTTTGAATCCAACAGATATCGGCTCCCTGCCCCCTCGCCCCCTTGGGGGAGAGGGCTGGGGTAAGGGGGGAAAAATCCCAAGCCGATCACTCATCCACTAATCCCACAATCAAAGCTTTGCCTTGACCGCCGCCAACGCGTCCTTCCCATCGACGGTCTTCACCCCCTCCAGCCATTTATCCAGCACCGCCGGATTGGCCTTGATCCAGGCCTTGGCGGCGTCGGCATTGCTGACCTTCTTGTTCACCACCTCAGCCATGATGCTGTTCTCCATCTCCTGAGTGAACGACAGATTGGTCAGCAATTTACCCACGTTCGGACACGCGTCGGCGTAACCCTTGCGCGTCAGTGTGTACACGCTGCCGGTATCGCCAAAGTATTTTTCGCCGCCCTTCAGATAATGCATTTTCAACTGCACGTTCATCGGGTGCGGTGTCCAGCCGAGGAAGGTGACGAATTTCTGTTTCTTCACTGCGCGCGACACTTCGGCGAGCATCGCCTGTTCGCTGGATTCAATCAGCTTCCACTGGCCCATGTCGAAATCGTTTTTCTTGATGATTTCCTGCAGTGAAATGTTCGCCGGGGCGCCCGAGCCGATGCCGTAGATCTTGCGATCGAACTTGTCGGCGTATTTATTCAGGTCGGCAAAGTTATGCACACCGGCGTCCCACACGTAATCCGGCACCGCCAGGGTAAATTCCGTACCGTCGAGGTTCTTCGCCAGTTGCGTGACATCGCCAGGGGCGACGAATTTGTCGTAAAAGCCCTGTTGCGCCGGCATCCAGTTGCCGAGAAACACATCGACCTGACCGTCCTTCAACCCGCCGAAGGTGATCGGTACCGCGAGGGTATCGACCTTGGCCTTGTAGCCCATGCCATCCAGCAGAAACCCGGTGATGGCGTTGGTGGCGGCAATGTCGCTCCAGCCCGGGTCGGCCATTTTCACGGTGTCGCAGCTTTGTTCGGCGAATGCCGATGCGCTGCTCAGCGCTATCAGGCCGACCGTCACTACTGTGGATAACTTGCGCATGGAATTCCCCTTACATTATTGGTTTTGGCAGGGTTGTGGATAACGGGCCTTGCGCTCCAGGTCATCGAGGTCGATGTGGTTGCGCATGTACTGCTGACTGGCGTCCACCAGCGGCTGGTGATCCCAGCTCTTCAGTTTGCCGATGGTCAGGGCATCGGCAACAAAACGACGGCGGCGCTGGCTGGCGAGTACAGCGCGGTGAATCGCCGGAATGTCCCACTTGGCCCGCGCTTGCGCGAGAAAATCGTCGAAAAGCGGGCGATGTTGCGGCGACTGGCTGAGTTCTTCGAGTTCATGCGGATCGTTGTGTACGTCGAAGAGTAGGCACGGGTCGCTTTCACTGTAGATAAATTTGTACGCGCCGCGCCGGATCATCATCAGCGGGCTGACCGTGCCTTCAGCCATGTATTCGCCGAACACTTCGTCATGCCCGCCCTGCCCTTGCAGATGCGCCAGCAGCGAGCGGCCGTCCAGCGGCAAGTTCGGCTCCAGGCTGCCTCCGGCCAGTTCGACGAAGGTCGGCAACAGGTCGGCGGTGGACACCGCGGCGCTGACCCGGCCGGCAGCGAATTGCCCCGGAGCGCTGATCAGCAGCGGCACCCGTGCGGCCATTTCGAACCAGTGCATTTTGTACCAGAGCCCCTTCTCGCCAAGCATGTCGCCGTGGTCGCCGGAGAAGACGATGATGGTGTCGTCGATCAGCCCGGTGTCTTCCAGGGTTTGCAGGAGTTTGCCGACGTTGGCGTCGATATAGCTGCAGGCACCGAAGTAGGCACGGCGCGCGTCGCGAATCTTATCCACAGGCAGCGGCTTGTCCCACAGGTCGTAGACCTTGAGCAGGCGCTGCGAATGCGGATCGAGGGCGTGTTGATCCGGGGTGGTCGGCAACGGGATGTCACTGTCGTCGTACAAATCCCAGAACGCCTTGGGAATTGTGTACGGGTCGTGTGGATGTGTCATCGACACGGTCAGGCAGAACGGCTGGTCGCCGTCCTCGCGAATGTGGTCGAACAGGTATTGCTGGGCCTTGAACACCACCTCTTCATCGAAGTCGAGCTGATTGGTGCGCACGCACGGCCCTGCCTGCAGTACCGATGACATGTTGTGATACCAGCTCGGACGCACATCCGGTTCGTCCCAGTTCACCGCCCAGCCGTAGTCGGCCGGGTAGATGTCGCTGGTCAGGCGTTCTTCATAGCCGTGCAATTGATCCGGGCCGCAGAAATGCATCTTGCCCGACAGCGCCGTGCGATAGCCGAGGCGGCGCAGATAGTGGGCGTAGGTCGGAATGTCGGCGGGGAAATCGGCAGCGTTGTCGTAGGCGCCGATCTTGCTCGGCAACTGGCCGCTGACCAGGGTGAAGCGCGACGGAGCGCACAACGGACTGTTGCAGTACGCGGCATCGAACACCACGCCTTGAGCGGCGAGGCGCGAAAGGTTCGGCAATTTGATCGGCGACGGGCCGTAGATTGGCAACATTGGCGCGGCCATTTGATCGGCCATGATGAAAAGAATGTTCTTGCGCTTCATGTGATCGCGGCATTCCATAGTGAATATTTATGCGACATTGCTGCGATCGAGCATGGAGTCCATGCCCTGTCCGGTAAAGCCCGCGCCGGACAATGACTAGGATAAGCACAGCTTATGTATGAAGCCCTCGGCAACCTGTCCCTCGACCTGTTGCGCGCCTTCGAAGCGGCGGCGCGTCATCACAGTTTTACCGCCGCTGCGGTGGAGCTGGGCACCACGCAGCCAGCGATCAGCCAGCAGATCAAGCGTCTGGAAGAACAGCTGGGTGCGCGGCTGTTTGACCGGATCTACCGCGGCATCGAACTGACCGAGGGCGGGACGATCCTGTTCGAGCAGGTTCAGCTCGGTTTGCAGAATATCGACGCAGGATTGAGTGCGATCAGTACGCAACAGCAGCATGAAGTGTTGCAGGTCGCTACCGACTTCGCCTTCGCCGCGTATTGGCTGATGCCACGTTTGCACCGCTTTCATGAAGCCAACCCGCAGGTCGATGTCAGCCTGGTCACCAGCGAGCGCAACCACAACATGCTGCGCACCGACATCGACGTGGCGATCCTGTTTGGCGACGGGCGTTTCAAACAGGGCGAAAGCCATTGGCTGTTCAGCGAGGAAGTGTTCCCGGTGTGCAGCCCGCAATTGCTCAAGGAGCGCGCCCTGCCCTTGCCCGCCCAGGCGTTGCTGGAGTTTCCGCTGCTGCACTTGCGCGGGGAAAACAGCAGCAACTGGTTTGACTGGAGCGGGCTGTTCCGTGAACTGGGCATCACCACTCCGCCAGCACCGGGGCAGGTGCGTTTCGACAATTACACCCTGTTGATTCAAGCGGCAATCGGCGGCCAAGGCGTGGCGATCGGCTGGCGCCACCTTGTGGATAACTTGCTGAGCCAGGGTTTGCTCTGTCGGCCGATCGCCGAAACCACCTTGTCGCGGCTGGGTTATTACGTGGTGCTGCCCCAGCGTAAACGGCGCGGGGCGTTGATTCAGCAGTTTGTCGACTGGTTGATGGCCGAGCAGGCCAGCAGCGCCGAATCCCTCAAGGGAATGGCCTTGCCTTCGATTGCGGTTTGAAGATCAAAAGATCGCAGCCTGCGGCAGCTCCTGCCGAAGGCTGCGATCTTTTTACGTATCTGTGGCGGCGACAAAATTCACATGTTCACCCACATGCAGATTCAACCGCAGCTCATCGGCGATCCCCACTGCCACGCGGTTCAGCCGTTCCAGCGGCTCCGCCAGCCCCGGCTCAAGATTGCCGCCCACCTGACTGAAATGCTCGATAGTCAGCCCCGCCACGCCGTGAGGTGCATTCACCAGCGTCCACTGCAGCGGGCTGCTTTGCAGGGCTTCGCGGATTTCTTCGGCGGCGTGGCGTTGCAGTCCGTCGTCCAGCTCCGGCTCGTCGAGGACGGCAAAATTCCCCACCAGAAACAGCCGTGAAACCTTGGCCGCCTGCAGGCCGTCGACCAACGCATCGACCGCCAGCACCTGTTCCACCGGGCCGAGCACCACGGACCTTTCCACATGGTCGCTGCTGAACGGCAGGCCCGGTGCATCCAGCAGACAGATCACCGCCGAGCTGCCGGCTACGCTTTGCGTGACCCGCTCGGCATCGAACAGATCGCCGCTTTTGGTGCGCAGCCCGGGACGTGGCGCGAGTACGTTCAAATCGTCGAGAATCGCGATGACTTCGTGCTGGCGTCGCAGCAATTCAGCCATCAACGCGCCGCCGAGGCTGGCCATGGCACCATAGAGCACCACTTTCACCGTCGGGGTTTCGGCATTTTTCATGGCTGTTTTCCTTGTTGTTGTCCTATATGGCGTGTGACGGTGGAAAACGCCGAGGGTTCGAACCGATTCAGAGGGTTTCAGATGCAAGTCATCAAGGGTTACCACGCCCACGTCTATTTCGACGCCCATACCATCGACCAGGCGCGAGCCCTGTGCGAGCAAGCGGCGCAGTTGTTTGCAGTGACGATGGGCCGCGTCCACGAACGGCCGGTCGGTCCGCACCCGGACTGGAGCTGCCAGTTGGCGTTCGGCCCGGAGCTGATCGGCGAGGTGTTGCCGTGGCTGGCACTGAATCGACAGGGACTGGTGGTGTTCCTGCACCCCGACACGGGCGATGACTTGCTCGACCACACCGAGCACGCGATCTGGATGGGAGCGATCCGCCCGCTGGATTTGTCTGTTTTTTGATCAGCCAGTTAAACCTGCAAGGTTTCTTCAGGCTCGCCCGGCAGTTGCTCGTCCAGATGCAGCCAGGGCAATTGGCTGTCGGTCCAGATATGCCGCTCGGCCGGCGCTGACTCCGGGTGGTCCAGCGTGGCGATGGTCAGGTCGATGCTCTCGGGGCTGAGTTGCGTCACCAGCGCCAGTTGCGCGCCGCAGTGCGGGCAGAAATATCGCGCGCAACTGCCCGACGAGTCGTAGCGCGAAGGTGTCCCGGTCAGCCACTGGAAGTTGGCCGCTGGCACCGTGATCCATGTGGTGACGATCCCGCCGCTGACCTTGCGGCAGATCGAGCAGTGGCAGTGAGCGATGTCCTGCAATGGCCCGCTGAACTGATAGCGGATATGTCCGCAGTGGCAGCCACCGCTGTGCAATTGGCTCATGTCTGTGCCCTCCCGTCCCCGAATTGATTGACTCCAGTCGTATCCGACAGCCGGTTGGCCGTTCGCCCGAAGCTTTCTGCGGCGAAAGGTAGCTGAAAGGTTGCCCGATTAGGATCGCCGCCACTACCGGCAACAGACCGGTTGGCTGCCGTGTGCGATTGCTCGCCCGCCCGGCCCAATTAACAACAACAATGGTGATTCTGATGTCCTCTGTAGCCCGCCTTTTCGCTGTCACTCCGCCCGTACGTCTCGTGCTTCCCGTTCTGCGCTGATCCCGCCCGGTCCGCTCAATCAACTAGCCGCGCTACGCCTGGAGTATTCCCATGCTGACTTTCCTTGGCTTCGCCATGGTCATCACGTTCATGTTCCTGATCATGACCAAGCGCCTGTCCGCGCTGATCGCCCTGATCATCATTCCGATCATCTTCGCTCTGTTCGGCGGTTTCGCGCCGAAGATCGGTCCGATGATGCTCGAAGGTATCACCAAGCTTGCGCCGACCGGCGTGATGCTGATGTTCGCCATTCTGTACTTCGCCCTGATGATCGACTCCGGCCTGTTCGACCCGGCCGTGCGCAAGATCCTCAAACTGGTCAAGGGCGACCCGCTGAAAGTTTCGGTCGGAACCGCCGTACTGGCGCTCGTCGTCTCCCTCGATGGTGACGGCGCGACCACTTACATGATCTGCGTGGCCGCCATGCTGCCACTGTACAGCCGCATCGGCATGAGCCCGCGAATCATGGCCGGCCTGATCATCCTCGCCGGTGGCGTGATGAACATGACCCCTTGGGGTGGCCCGACTGCCCGTGCCGCCAGTGCGCTGCATGTGGATCCGTCGGACATCTTCGTGCCGATGATCCCGGCAATGGCCGCCGGTGTGGTGGCGATCCTGATCATTGCCTACTTCTACGGCAAACGTGAGCGTGCGCGTCTGGGTGAGCTGCACCTGATTGGTGACGAGATCGATCACAGCGAAATCAGTGTGTCGCAGTTCCCGGATGCCCGTCGTCCGAAGCTGATCTGGTTTAACGGCCTGCTGACCCTGGGGCTGATGTGCACCCTGATCGCCGGCCTGCTGCCGCTGCCGGTGCTGTTCATGGTGGCGTTCAGTATCGCGATGATCGTCAACTACCCGTGCCTGCAAATGCAGAAGGACCGCGTCGCGGCTCACGCCGGCAGTGTGCTGTCGGTGGTCAGTCTGATTTTCGCGGCGGGGATCTTCACCGGTATCCTGTCCGGAACCGGGATGGTCGACGCCATGTCGAAAAGTCTGCTGGCAGTGATTCCGGATTTCCTCGGCCCGTACCTGGCGGTGATCACGGCGCTGGTGAGCATGCCGTTCACGTTCTTCATGTCGAACGACGCGTTCTACTACGGCGTGTTGCCGGTGCTCTCCGAAGCGGCCAGCCATTACGGCATCACCGCGGTGGAAATGGCCCGTGCCTCGATCGTCGGTCAGCCCGTCCACTTGTTGAGCCCGTTGGTGCCATCGACTTATCTGTTGGTCGCTTTGGCCGGTATCGAATTCGGTGACCACCAGCGCTTCACCTTGAAGTGGGCAGTTCTGGTCTGCCTGTGCATACTAGTGGCCGCCTTGCTGCTGGGGACGTTCCCGCTGTTCAGCACGTTGTAACGGCATTCACTCACCATGACGCCAGCTGCTTGCTGGCGTCCTGGTTTAACACTCGCTCAAAGGAATACACATGGATTGGCTGACCAACCCCGAAATCTGGGTTGCCTTCTTTACCCTGACCGCCCTCGAAATCGTTCTGGGCATCGATAACATCATCATGATTTCGATCTTGGTCAGCCGCATGCCCAAGCACATGCAGCAGCGCACGCGCATCTTCGGCCTGGGCCTGGCGATGATCACGCGGATCCTGTTGTTGCTGTCGATCACCTGGGTCATGCGCCTGACCGCCGACCTGTTCGTGGTGTTTGGCCAGGGCATTTCCGGGCGCGACCTGATCCTGTTCTTCGGTGGCCTGTTCCTTTTGTGGAAGAGCTCGCAAGAGATGTACCACGCGCTGGAAGGCGAAGACGAAAGCGACGAAACCCCCGGTGGCAAGGGCGGCAACTTCCTGTACACCATCATTCAGATCGCAATCATCGACATCGTGTTCTCGCTGGACTCGGTGATCACCGCTGTCGGCATGGTGTCCCACGTGCCGGTGATGGTCGCGGCGATCGTCGTCGCCGTGCTGGTGATGATGGCCGCCTCGGGCAAGATCAGCGAATTCATCGACAAGCACCCGTCGCTGAAAATGCTCGCGCTGTCGTTCCTGCTGGTGGTGGGTACCGTACTGATCGCCGAGTCGTTCGACGTGCATGTACCGAAGGGCTACGTCTACTTCGCCATGGCGTTCTCGCTGGCCGTTGAAGCGATCAACATCAAGCTGCGCGGCGCGATGGCCAAGAAGAAACAGCAGCAAGATCCAGTGAAACTGCGCAAGGACATTCCGGGGCAGTAACCGGGTAATCCAGACGCAGGCAATACCCCTGTGGGAGCGAGCCTGCTCGCGAAAACGGAGTGTCAGTCGACAACCATGTTGGCTGATCCACCGCTTTCGCGAGTAGGCTCGCTCCCACATTTTTTTGTGCAGCATTCAGGCACCGCGGACCCTGTGGGAGCTGGCTTGCCAGCGATAGCGGAATGTCAGGCGACATCAATGTTGGTTGTGCCGACGCCATCGCTGGCAAGCCAGCTCCCACAGGGGCGGCGTTGATTTAAATGGGAGTGAATGAAGCGCTGTTCATGACACTTTTGTTTCAATCAGCACTTTAGCTGTGCAATGCTGGCGCCCAGACCGTTAGCCAACTACAGCTTAAGTACAAGACGTAGAAACAGCGCGGTACCGTCAACTTGCCCCTCTGGGGCGCTGCGACTACAGGGGGTCTGCATGCTCACCCTGCTCAATCTGCTTTCCGCCGTGGCCTTGTTGATCTGGGGCACGCACATCGTCCGGACCGGCATCCTGCGGGTGTACGGCACCAACCTGCGCCACGTCATTGGTCAAAACATGTCCAAGCGCTGGCTCGCCTTTGTCGCCGGCATCGTCGTCACCTCGATGGTGCAGAGCAGCAACGCCACCGCGATGCTCGTGACGTCTTTCGTTGGCCAGGGCCTGATGGCGCTGACCCCGGCGCTGGCGACCATGCTCGGCGCCGACGTCGGGACCGCGCTGATGGCGCGGGTGCTGACGTTCGATCTGTCGTGGCTGTCGCCGCTGCTGATCTTTCTCGGGGTGATTTTCTTCCTCTCGCGCAAACAGACGCGGCTTGGGCAGATGGGCCGGGTCAGCATCGGTCTGGGGTTGATCATTCTCGCGCTGCAACTGATCGTCGAGGCCGCCGCACCGATCACCCACGCCCAAGGGGTGAAAGTGATTTTCGCCTCGCTCACCGGCGACATCCTCCTCGACGCCCTGGTCGGCGCCTTGTTCGCGATGATTTCCTACTCCAGCCTCGCCGCCGTGCTGCTGACCGCGACCCTTGCTGGCGCCAGCGTGATCAGCCTGCCGGTGGCGATCGGCCTGGTGATCGGTGCCAACATCGGCAGCGGCATTCTGGCGTTCATGAGCACCAGCATGCAGAACGCCGCCGGCCGGCAAGTGGCGCTGGGCAGCCTGCTGTACAAACTGATCGGCCTGCTGCTGATCATTCCGGTGCTCGATCCGCTGGTGCACTGGATGGACGGGCTGGATTTCAGCCCGCAGGAAATGGTCATTGGCTTCCATCTGCTCTACAACACCGCGCGGTGCCTGATTCTGCTGCCGTCGGTGGCGCCAATGGCGCGACTCTGCGCATGGCTGCTGCCTGAGCGGCCGGAGGTCAACGGCACGGCCAGGCCACGCCATCTCGACGCCACCGCGTTGTCGACGCCGAGTCTGGCCCTGGCCAATGCCGCGCGGGAAACCCTGCGCATGGGTGATCTGCTGGAAAACATGCTCGACGCCACTCTCGCCGTGTTGCGCGGCAAGCAAACGGCGGTCACTCAGGAAATCCGCTCGTTGAGCGATGACATCGAGTCGCTTTACAGCGCGATCAAACTGTATCTCGCGCAAATGCCCCGCGAAGACCTTGGTGAGCAAGACAGCCGGCGCTGGGCCGAGATCATCGAACTGGCGATCAACCTGAAACTGGCCAGTGATCTGATCGAACGCATGCTGCGCAAGATTCAGCAGCAGAAGACCTCACAGCGGCGTTCGTTTTCCGAAGAGGGGCTGGAGGACCTGACCGGTCTGCAACAGCAATTGACCGCCAACCTGCGCCTGGGCCTGTCGGTGTTTCTCAGCAGCGACAAGGAAAGCGCCCGCCAGTTGTTGCGCGAGAAACGTCGCTTTCGTGCACAGGAACGGCGTCTGGCCCATGCCCATGTCAGCCGTTTGCAACGTAAGATCGTGCAGAGTCTGGAAACCAGTTCATTGCACCTGGAGCTGATTGCGGATATGAAGCGCTTGAATTCGCTGTTTTGCAGCAGTGCTTACGTGGTGCTGGAAACGACGGATACCGGGGCGCTGGAAGCGGATGATATTGCCGACATTACGCATTCGCCTTGAACGTCTGGGGCTGGGGTCAGTCAGTAACTCAGAGTTCAGCCTCAAGGACGTCTTCGCTGGCAAGCCAGCTCCCGCAGGGTTTTGTGAACGCCGTAAATCCTTGTGGGAGCTGGCTTGCCAGCGATGGGGCCCTGACTGACGACACGGATCTCCAAATCAGCCGTACGGAAGCCTGTTATGCGTTGCCTGTTGTTCGCCTGTCTGTTGCTCGGTTCCCTGCCCGCCTTCGCCGTTGATCGCTTTCAGGTCGAAGGCTATGCGCTGCCCAATGGTTTGCAGCTGTTGCTCAAGCCCGGCACCGAACGCGGGCATGTGGCGATCCGCCTGGTGGTCGGCGTCGGCCTCGACGATTTCGACTGCGATGAAAAAGAGCTGCCGCACCTGCTGGAACACCTGCTGTTCAGTGGCGTCGACGCTACTGGCGAAGGCGGACTGGAAGAGCGCATGCAGGCGCTGGGCGGCGAGTGGAACGCATTCACCAGCAACGCCGACACCACGTTCGTCATCGAAGCCCCGGCGAAGAACCAGCGCAAGGTGCTCGACCTGCTGCTCGGCCTGCTGACTCAGACCCGCATTGACGACAACGCGATCAACGCCGCCAAACGCGTGGTCGAGCGCGAGGACGGCGGCCATTACACGCGTCTGCAGCGTTTTCTCGACCGCCAGGATCTGGGCCACACCGCGAGCAATCAACTGGCGGTGGAACTGGGCCTGAAATGCCCGCAACGTGCGGAAGTCGGTCACCTGACCCAGGCGCAACTGGAGAAGGTGCGCAAGACCTGGTACGCGCCGAACAACATGTCCCTGATCGTCGTCGGCGAGCTCGATAAACTGCTGCCGGCCTATCTGGAGCGCACCTGGGGCGCGCTCGAAGCCGTGGACCCGGCCGAGCACCGTGAGCTGCCGGACATCCGCACCAGTGCGGCCCATGAACGCACGCTCACTCGCGGCTTCATCGGCGACAGTGCCAAGCTGCACTGGCTGGTGCCGGAGCCGGTGCTCGACGATCAGTACGACGAAACCTTCGACATCCTCAAGGACTACCTCGACTGGGCGCTGTACCGGCAGATCCGCCTGAACCACGGTTTGTCCTACGGGCCATGGGCCGAGCGTGAGGTGTTTGGCGGGGTCGGTTTCATGAGTCTCAATGCCGACGTGGATCGCGATGACCTTGCCGAAGCGCAACAGGTGCTGGAAGACCTGAAGGCCGACTTGCTGAAAAACGGCCTCGACCCCGACACCTTCGCCCGGATCAAACAGGCCGCCATCGCCCATCAGGCCTGGGCCGTGCAAGGCAACAGCGCGATGGCTGATTATTACTGGAGCGCGCTGGGCGACTACGAGGACGGGCGCTTTGCCAACCCCGCCCGCGAGCTGCAAGGCGTGACGCTGGAAACGGCAAACAAGGCCATGCGCGAATTGCTGTTGCAGCCGGGGTATCTGCGGATCGAGAAGCCGTTGATCAGTGATGATGAGGCGCTGTGGCTGATTGCCGGCGGTCTCGGCCTGGTGTTGCTGGGGCTGATTGGCTGGCGCCTGCACCGCCGAAAATCCGCCGGACACTGAACCTGTAGGCTCACGCCTACAGGGGAATGAGTTGTGTTCTGGTGACCACCAACCTCGCCACAGACGCCTGCGGACGGTACTCTGTCGGGGTTTTTTCCTCTCCAGCCGTGAACTGCCCACATGCCAAAAATCCCCGACCTGATCCAGCGCATTCTCGAACTGATGAAGCGCTATCCCGGGGTCATTGCGCTTGGCGGTTTCATCTCCGGGGTCGGCAGTTTCATTCTGGTCGATCGCCAGCAGGGGCTGGCGAGCTGGATCACCATCATCATGCTGCTGAGCTGGATCTGGCTGATGCTGGAAAACACCCTGACCGGGCTGTTCACGCGGATCTTCAAGCGGGAAATTCCGCAACCGCTGCTGCGCTACGCAACGCAGATGATCCACCAGGAAAGCCTGTTTTTCGTCCTGCCGTTCTTCTTCATCACCACCACCTGGAACAGCGGCCAACTGATCTTCACCGGCCTGCTGTGCATCGCCGCGCTGATTTCGATTGTCGATCCGCTCTATTACAAATGGCTGGCGCCACGACGCTGGGCGTTTCTCGCGCTGCACACCCTGACCCTGTTCGCTGCCCTGCTCACCGCCCTGCCGGTGATCATGCACCTGACCACCGCGCAGAGTTTCAAATGGGCGCTGGGCACGGCGGTGGTGTTGTCGTTCCCGAGTCTGGCGTCGATCTTCCCGATCCGCACCGTGCGCAACGCGCTGGCCATTCTGTGCATCACTTTCGGCATCGGCGCGGTCGGCTGGACGCTACGCTCGTGGGTGCCGCCGGCGACGCTGTGGATGACCGACGTGGCGATCAGCACTCAGTTGCAGGACCGCACCCCCGGCGCCAGCCTCGACGAGGTCAGCGCCGAGCAGATCCGCAACGGCGGCCTCTACGCCTACACCGCGATCAATGCGCCGCGCGGGCTGGATGAGCGGATCTATCACGTGTGGCAGTTCAACGGCCAGGAAGTCGACCGCATTGCCCTCGATATCCACGGCGGGCGCAAGGAAGGCTACCGGGCGTGGACGCACAAGCAGAACTTCCCTGGCAACCCGGCCGGCAAATGGCAGGTGCGGGTGTTGACCGAGGATGGCCAGGTGATTGGCGTATTGCGCTTCGAAGTCACAGACAGCACAGCGACCAAAGAAAAGTAATCCGGTTCGTGCTATTACGTTAGTTCGCTCAACAGACGAACAAGCACGGAGCTTATGACCAGCCGTTCGATCACCGGCAGTGCCCACCTGGACACGTCGATCAGCCCTGCCCGCCTGCGGGTCATCGGAGACTGGACGCTCGCCCATTACGCCGAGCTCAAGCACCTGAGCGAGTCGCTGCGCGGCCAGTACGACGCCAATACTCCGATCGACCTTAATGGCCTTGGCACCCTCGATACCGCCGGTGCCTCGTTGCTGGTGGAGTTGCTCGGTTCCGAGCGCCTGGGCAAGTCCGCCGAACATCCCGATTGCACCTTGTCCTCGGCCGACCGTGCCTTGTTGCAAACCGTTTACTGCTCGCTGACCGATTTCTGTGTACCGATCAAGGAGCCGGAAGTCAGCGTCAGCGTGCAATTGCTCACGCGCATCGGACGTGCCGTGGACACGGTCTGGCAGGACACCCTGCAACTGCTCGGCTTCGTCGGGCTGATTCTGGAAACCATCGCGCGTAACCTGTTTCGGCCCAAACGCTGGCGGATCACGCCGATGATCGCGCACATCGAACAGACCGGCCTCGACGCTGCGCCGATCGTGGCGCTGCTGACCTTTCTGGTCGGTGCGGTGGTGGCCTTTCTCGGCGCGACGGTGCTGGCCAGTTTCGGCGCGACGATCTTTACCGTGGACCTGGTGGGATTCTCCTTCCTGCGCGAATTCGGGGTGTTGCTCACGGCGATCCTGATGGCCGGGCGCACCGCCAGTGCCTTCACCGCGCAAATCGGCTCGATGAAGGCCAACGAAGAAATCGACGCGATCCGCACCCTCGGCCTCGACCCGATGGAACTGTTGGTGGTGCCGCGCGTGCTGGCGATGCTGGTGGCGCTGCCGATGCTGACGTTTCTGGCGATGCTCTGCGGGATCATCGGCGGTGGCGTGGTGTGTGCGGTGTCGTTGGGGATTTCGCCGGCGATGTTCCTTTCGCTGCTGCAAAGCGACATTGGCATCCAGCACTTTCTGGTCGGCTTGGTGAAGGCACCGATTTTCGCTTTCCTGATTGCCGCGATTGGTTGCCTGGAAGGTTTCAAGGTCAGTGGCAGCGCCGAGTCGGTCGGCGCGCACACCACGTCTGCGGTGGTGCAGTCGATTTTCGTGGTGATTGTGCTCGACGCGGTGGCCGCACTGTTCTTCATGGAGATGGGCTGGTGAGTCGTCTACCCCGCGCGCCCTCGGAGGCGGTGATCGAAGTCCGTGGCCTGGGCAATCGCTTCGGTTCGCAAAGCGTGCACGAGCACCTCGATCTGGATTTGTACAAGGGCGAAATCCTTGCCGTGGTTGGCGGCTCGGGGAGTGGCAAGTCGGTGTTGCTGCGCAGCATCGTCGGTTTGCGCCAACCCAGCGAAGGCAACGTGAAAGTGTTCGGCCAGAACTTGCCGAGCCTGTCCGAACACGAGCGCTCGCTGGTCGAACGGCGGTTTGGCGTGCTGTTCCAGAAAGGCGCGTTGTTTTCCTCGCTGACGGTGACCGAGAACGTCGCCCTGCCCCTCATCGAACATGCAGGCCTGAGCCGCGACGATGCCGAACACCTGGCGGCGGTGAAACTGGCGTTGGCCGGGCTGCCGCTGTCGGCGGCGGACAAATACCCGGCCTCGCTGTCCGGCGGCATGATCAAACGCGCCGCGCTGGCCCGGGCGCTGGCGCTGGATCCGGACATTCTGTTTCTCGATGAACCCACCGCTGGTCTTGATCCGATTGGTGCGGCGCAATTCGATCAATTGATCCTGACCCTGCGCGATGCGCTCGGCCTCAGCGTGTTTCTGGTCACTCACGACCTCGACACGCTTTACACCATCACCGACCGCGTGGCGGTGCTGGCGCAGAAGAAAGTGCTGGTCGCCGGCCCCATCGACGTCGTCTCGGAAACCGACGACGCGTGGATTCACGAATACTTCCACGGCCCGCGCGGCCGCTCGGCGCTGGACGCCGCCAAACTGCTCAACGAGGTCTGACATGGAAACCCGAGCCCATCATGTGTTGATCGGCCTGTTCACCGTGATAGTGGTGGCTGGCGCCCTGCTCTTCGGTCTGTTCCTGGCCAAGTCCAGTGTCGACACCGAGTTCAAGGATTACGAGATTGTCTTCAGCGAGGCGGTCAGCGGGCTGTCCAAGGGCAGCCCGGTGCAGTACAGCGGGATCAAGGTCGGCGATGTGATCAATCTGCGCCTTGATCCCAAAGATCCACGGCGCGTGCTGGCGCGGATTCGTCTGGGCGGCGACACGCCGGTCAAGGAGGACACCCAGGCCAAACTGGCGCTGGCCGGGATCACCGGTACGTCGATCATCCAGCTCAGCGGCGGCACACCGGAGAGCCCGAAGCTGCGTGGCCATGACGGCAACCTGCCGACCATCGTTGCGTCGCCCTCGCCTATTTCGCGGCTGCTCAATGACAGTAACGATTTGATGAGCGGCATCACCGCGCTGCTGAGCAATGCCAATCAGATGTTTTCCCCGGAGAACGTCGAGCGCGTCAGCAACACCCTGGCCCATCTGGAGCAGACCACCGGCTCGATCAACGATCAGCGCGGCGACCTGCGCCAGGCCATGCAGCAACTGGCGAGTGTCGGCAAACAGGCCAGCAACATGCTCGAGCAGACGTCGCTTCTGATGCGCAACGCCAATGGCCTGCTCAACGATCAGGGCAAACAGGCGCTCGGCAGTGCCGAGCAGGCGATGAAGTCGCTGGAACAGAGCAGCGCGACGATCAACACGTTGCTGAGCAAGAACGAAAATTCCCTCGACAACGGCATGCAGGGCCTCAATGGCCTGGCCCCGGCCATCCGCGAACTGCGCGAGACGCTGACCTCGCTGCGCGCCATTTCCCAACGCCTTGAAGCCAACCCCAGCGGTTACTTGCTGGGCCGTGACAAGAACAAGGAATTCACGCCATGAAGCTGACTCACTTCGCCCTCCTCGCCGGTTTCTCGCTGCTCGGCGCGTGCTCGATCCTGCCTCAGGCCGATCCGTCGGACGTGTATCGCCTGCCACCGGCCCAGGCGCCCGCCTCGGCCAGCTCAGCCGCCGCTCAGTCCTGGTCGCTGCGACTGAACAAGCTGCAGGCCAGCGAGGCGTTGAACCGGCCGACCATTGCAGTGATTCCGCAGGGTGATGTGATCAGCAGCTACAAAGGCTCGCGCTGGAGCGATCCGGCACCGGTGCTGGTGCGCAATCGACTGCTCGATGGCTTTGTGCGTGATGGCCGGGTGACGTTGCTGAGTACCGATGACAGCAACTTTGCGGCGGATCTGGAGCTGGGCGGCAGTTTGCAGGCGTTTCAGACCGAGTATCAGGGCAGTCAGGCCAGCGCTGTGGTGCGGGTCGATGCGTTGCTGGTGCGTGGCTATGACCAGAAGATTCTCGCCAGCCGCCGCTTTGAAGAGCGTCAGCCGCTGAGCGATGTGCAGGTGCCAGCGGTGGTTGCGGGGTTTGGCCAGGCCAGTGATCGGCTGACCGCCAAAGTCGTGGCTTGGGCTGTAGACCAAGGCCAAAAACTCGCCCCCCCAAAACCTTAAGCCCGACACACAACCCCTGTGGGAGCGAGCTTGCTCGCGAATGCGTCCGGTCAGTCAACATCATCGCTGAATGACCCACCGCATTCGCGAGCAAGCTCGCTCCCACAATGGGATTAGTGGTTAGCCGAAGAACCAGTAGCAGACGCCAATCGCGCCCAGTACCCCGGCCAGCTCAGCCAGCAACGCACACCCCACCGCATGCCGCGCCCGCTGAATCCCCACCGCGCCGAAATACACTGCCAGCACATAGAACGTGGTCTCGGTACTGCCCTGCACCGTCGCCGCTACCAGCGCCGGGAAGCTGTCGACCCCTGAAGTCTTCATGGTCTCGATCAGCATCGCCCGTGCGGCGCTACCGGAAAACGGTTTGACCATCGCCGTCGGCAACGCGTCGACAAACCGCGTGTCCCAGCCGGCCCACTCGACCAGATGGCGGATACCATCCAGACCGAAGTCCAGCGCCCCGGAAGCACGCAGTACGCCGACCGCGCAGAGCATCGCCACCAGATAGGGCAGCAGGTTCTTGGCGACATCGAAGCCCTCTTTTGCGCCTTCGACGAACGCTTCGTAGACCTTCACCTTGCGTAACGCGCCGATCACCAGAAACAACATGATCAGCCCGAATAGCGTCAGGTTGCCGAGGATCGACGACAACCCGGCCAGCGCCGTGGCCGACAGGGTCGCCAGCAATGCCATGAAAGCGCCAAGGATCAGCGCGCCGGGAATCAGATAGGCCAGCACCACCGGGTCCCAGATGCGCAGGCGCTGCATGAACGCCACCGAGAGAAAACCGACGATGGTCGAGCAACTGGTCGCCAGCAGGATCGGCAGGAACACCAGGGTAGGGTCCGGCGCGCCTTGCTGGGCGCGGTACATGAAGATCGTCACCGGCAGCAGGGTCAGGGACGACGCGTTGAGCACCAGGAACAGGATTTGCGCGTTGCTGGCGATGGTGGCGCTGGGGTTGAGTTCCTGCAGCGCCTTCATGGCTTTGAGGCCGATCGGCGTGGCCGCATTATCCAGCCCGAGGCCATTGGCAGCGAAGTTCAGGGTGATCAGGCCGAGGGCAGGGTGACCGGGCGGGACTTCCGGCATCAGCCGCAGGAACAGCGGCCCGAGGACCTTGGCCAGCCATTCGACGATCCCGGCCTTTTCGGCAATGCGCAGGAAGCCCAGCCACAGGGTCAACGTGCCGAACAGCAGCACCATCACCTCGACCGAGAGCTTGGCCATGGCAAAGATGCTTTCCACCATCGCCGCGAAAATTCCGGCATTGCCGCCGACCAGCCACTGCACCAGCGCAGAGATGGTTGCCACGACGAAGAAGCCAAGCCACAGGCCATTAAGCATCAGTCAAAATCCCCCGGAAGATGCGGCGAATGATAGCGGGGTCGCCAGAAACGACAAACCCCGGATTTCTCCGGGGTTTGTTGGTAAGGCTGGCTCGGTCACTGTGGGAGCCAATCTCCCCAGGGTTCAGCAATCAGTTCTTGGAAATCTCGCCAGCCGGCAGTTTTTCCTTGCTGCGCCAGTGCGGCAGGGAGTTCCAGTAGCGCTGGCCCTTGGCGTCGTCGTACATGCCTTCCCAACGAGCGATCACCAGGACCGCCAGGGCGTTGCCGATCACGTTCAGTGCGGTACGCGCCATGTCCATGATGCGGTCGACACCGGCGATGAAGGCCAGGCCTTCCAGCGGAATACCGACGCTGCCCAGCGTTGCCAGCAGCACCACGAAGGACACGCCCGGTACACCGGCGATGCCTTTGGAGGTGACCATCAGGGTCAGGACCAGCAGCAGTTGCTGGCTGATCGACAGGTCGATGCCGTACAGCTGGGCAATGAAGATGGCGGCGATGGACTGGTACAGGGTCGAACCGTCGAGGTTGAACGAGTAACCGGTCGGCACCACGAAGCTGCAGATGGCTTTCGGTGCGCCGTAGGCTTCCATCTTCTCGATCACCCGTGGCAGCACGGTTTCCGAGGAGGCGGTGGAGTAGGCCAGGACCAGCTCATCCTTGAAGATGCGCATCAGCTTGATCACCGAGAAGCCGAACAACTTGGCGATCAGGCCCAGCACCACGAAGGCGAAGAAGGCGATGGCGACGTAAACCAGGATCACCAGCTTGGCCAGCGGCAGCAGCGAGGCGAAGCCGAAGTTGGCGACGGTCACCGCGATCAGGGCGAATACGCCGATCGGGGCGTAGTTCATGATCATGTGGGTGACTTTGAACATGCTCTCGGAAACGCCCTGGAACATCTTCACCAGCGGTTCGCGCAGGTCCGACTGCAGGCTCGACAGACCGAGACCGAACAGCACGGAGAAGAAGATGATCGGCAGCATTTCGCCGCGGGCCATGGCCGCGAAGATGTTCGACGGGATCAGGTTGAGGATGGTCTCGATGAACGCGTGTTCATGCTGCACTTCGGCGGCGGTCGCCTGGTACTTGGAGATGTCCACAGTGCCCAGGGTGCTCATGTCGATGCCGGCGCCCGGGTGGAACACGTTCGCCAACACCAGGCCGACGAGAATGGCGATGGTGGTGACGATTTCGAAGTAGATGATCGTCTTCAGGCCGATGCGCCCAAGCTTCTTGGCGTCGCCCACGCCGGCGATGCCGACGATCAGGGACGAGATGACGATCGGGATCACGATCATCTTGATCAGACGGATAAAGATATCGCCTGCCGGTTGCAGGACGTTACTGATCCACCAGGCCTTTTCGGCACTGAAGTGGTTGAGCAACGCACCAATTGCAATCCCTAAAACCAGACCGATGAGGATCTGCCAGGCGAGGCTGAGTTTTGCCTTCTTCATTATCTTTACCCTTACTTGCGTTTGACTCAGGCACATGCAGGAACTGGAACGCTCTTTAGCGGAAAAGTCTGTGCATCTGCCTCCGTATAAGGTGCCCCGAAGCGCGTGTTTACGGCTCTTCGGCAGGCGAAAAAAGGCGCAACTATTCCGATGCAAGGTTGCGCCGTCTAATGCCGTAAACGCCTACCCTATGCCGAATCGGCATGAGCTTTTTTAAATGAAACTGGCGTCCCAACCGGTTCGATTACGACATTTCAGCCGGCATAAGTGCCGTGAACCGGCCATCACAGCGGAGGTTGGTTGTTTTTTGAACGAGTAAAATCGGCGGAAAATTTAGGAAAAAGCCTACATTGCAAGACTAGAAGTCCTACTGTTTAAACGGTCTCTTTCTCGATATACGGTCGCCAGGAAACACCGCGTAATGTTTTTGCGCGCAGTGTCAGCGATAAAAAGGAGGATATGGGCGCTCTGGATCAATGTTTTGCGTGTTGCAAAGCCCAGCGCAAGTCCGTCGAACCACTGAGGCTCGGCGAACCTGCGGCGCAGCTTTTACCCTGACCCGGCCCTCGCGCAGGCACTCCCTGTACCCGTAGGTCACTCCGACCCTGTTGCAGTCAGAACGTCCCGGCCCCTTGGTCATGCGCCGGCCTTCATCGGGTGGGCGCAATCAAGAGCAGCGGGGCGCTGCTCTTATGTTCGAAACCTAATACCAGTTCGGATCTTTCTTCAGGGTTTCCATCAGCAGATCCTGCATGCCTTGGTCGGGTTTGCCGAGGAAGCGGTAGGTGGCATGTCGTGTCGGCGACTTGTCGGCCGGCAATCCTTCGGGCACATCGACGAGCATGGCGTAGGCATCTTTCTTGTCGAAGCTGAACGCGACGATCAAGCGGTGGTTCAGGCATTTATCCGCCGACTCGCAGAGCGGTCCGACCAGATACTGATCGCCATCTTCAGTGACGGCGTTCATCTGCTGGTCCGGCGTGCCGGACAGGTTCATCACCCATTCCGGCAGGCGTTCTTCCTTCATCACCACGCCTTGCCAGGTTTCCCTGTATTGCGGGTCGGAGCCGAGCAGCTCATTGACCCGCGTCTGGCCATCATTGGCCGCCAGCGCCATGGCACTACCGCCCAGAAGCAGGGCGGCTGCCAGTGTCTTTAACGCGCTCATCGTTAACCTCGGCCGCGACGGCCAAAGAAGAAGGAAGCGATGAACATCACCAGGAATACGACAAAGAGAATCTTGGCGATACCCGTGGCGGTGCCCGCGATACCACCGAAGCCCAGGACGGCGGCGATGATGGCAATGATCAAGAATGTAATTGCCCAACTCAACATGGTGATTCTCCTTACTTCTATTTAGGGATATTGCGTGTTCCGGCGCTGCGCGCCTGAATTCATTGGTTCAATCAGAAAACCCAGCGCTCTTCCCGTGGCAGCTGATCCAGCGGCTGCGTCTGGTCAACATCCATCATGCGCATCGAAGTGCTTTCGGCCTGGCTGCTGCTGACGGCGCTGAAGTGCGTTTGCGTGCTGTGTTGAATCGAGATCAACGGCTCAGGCTGCTGGCTGTTTTCCCAGCGCAGGTATTGCTGGCACGCGATCAGGGTCACCAACAGCGCGAGCACGCCAAACAGGCCTTGCTGGATATGCAGTGGCGAGATACGCACTTGGGCGGCACGTTGGCGAGTCATCCTGGGTTCCTCACACTTATTGGGTTGGGGCAGTTGGTTTCTGCCCGGGCTGAATGAGGTATTGCAGCCCGCGTGCCAGTTTTTTAATTGAAAAATATTCAATAAAATCAATAGGTTATATGTATGGTGAAAAACCTTGGCGACGCATCCTGCACGATGGGTCATCCAAGGTCGTGCGGAATGCACGATTATTTCGTAGGAGATTTCATTCTTATGGAATTGAGAGCACGACACGGATGTCAGAAAGATACGCAGGGAATGTCCTGCAAACCGGTGATTGTTTAAAAAACCAACGAAATCAACGTATTGGCCGTAACGGCAGGAGAGGGCTACCCTCCTATGGCTGGCATCGTTCAGAATCAACCATGCAACTTGCCCGATTTTTCCGGGACTAAACCAAGATCAATCACTATGGAGCGTAGGAAAAATGGAATCTGCCACTGAGCATCAAGGCCGCATTCTGCTGGTGGACGATGAATCCGCCATCCTGCGAACCTTCCGTTATTGCCTCGAAGACGAAGGTTATACGGTGGCCACGGCCAACAGCGCGGCCCAGGCCGAGGCATTGCTGCAACGTCAGGTTTTCGACCTGTGCTTCCTTGATTTGCGTCTGGGCGAAGACAACGGCCTCGACGTACTGGCGCAGATGCGCATTCAGGCGCCGTGGATGCGCGTGGTGATCGTCACCGCTCACTCGGCTGTGGATACCGCGGTCGACGCGATCCAGGCCGGCGCTGCCGACTATCTGGTCAAACCCTGCAGCCCCGATCAATTGCGCCTGGCCACGGCCAAGCAACTGGAAGTGCGCCAGCTCTCGGCGCGTCTTGAAGCCCTCGAAGGCGAAATCCGCAAACCCAAGGACGGCCTCGACTCCCACAGCCCGGCGATGAAAGTCGTACTGGAAACGGCGCGGCAGGTGGCGAGCACCGACGCCAACATTCTGATTCTCGGCGAGTCAGGCACCGGTAAAGGTGAATTGGCTCGGGCGATTCATGGCTGGAGCAAGCGCGAGAAGAAATCCTGCGTCACGATCAACTGCCCGTCGCTGACTGCCGAATTGATGGAAAGCGAGCTGTTCGGCCACAGTCGCGGGGCCTTTACCGGTGCCAGCGAAAGCACGCTGGGCCGGGTCAATCAGGCCGATGGCGGCACGCTGTTTCTCGACGAGATCGGCGACTTTCCCCTGACTTTGCAGCCAAAACTGCTGCGTTTTATTCAGGACAAGGAATATGAGCGGGTCGGCGATCCGGTGACCCGGCGCGCCGATGTGCGGATTCTGGCCGCGACCAACCTCAACCTCGAGGACATGGTGCGCGACGGTCGCTTCCGTGAAGACTTGTTGTACCGCTTGAACGTCATCACGCTGCATCTGCCGCCGCTGCGCGAGCGCGCCGAGGACATCCTGACCCTCGCCGACCGCTTCCTCGCCCGCTTCGTCAAAGAGTATGCGCGTCCGGCGCGCGGGTTCAGTGACGAGGCCCGTGAAGCGCTGCTCGGCTACCGCTGGCCAGGCAATATTCGCGAACTGCGCAACGTGGTTGAGCGCGCCAGCATTATCTGCCCGCAGGAACGTGTGGAAATCAGCCACCTCGGCATGGCCGAACAGCCGGCCAACAATGCACCTCGCGTTGGCGCAGCGCTGAGCCTCGATGAACTGGAAAAGGCGCATATCGGTGCGGTACTGGCCACCGCCGGCACACTGGATCAGGCCGCAAAAACCCTCGGTATCGACGCCTCGACCCTGTATCGCAAGCGCAAGCAGTACAACCTGTGAGCGCCCGACGATGAAACTGGCGATGAAGTTGCGCACGCGGTTGTTTCTGAGCATTTCCGCATTGATCACCGTGGCGCTGCTCGGGTTGTTGCTCGGGCTGGTCAGCGTGATGCAGATGGCCGGTACTCAGGAAACGCTGGTGCGCAACAATTTCGTCACCCTGGATCTGGGCCTCAAGCTGCGCAAGACGCTGGGCGATCAACTGATCATCATGCTCGCCGAAAAGCCTGACCCCGCGGCGTTTGAAGCTTCCAAACAGCATTACTTCCAGTTGCTGGATGAGGGGATCGCCCGGGAGCGGGAGCGGGAGGGTGATGGCCGGCAATACGGTTTCACTCAGGCCAAGGCCGACTACCTGAATTTTCTGCAGTCACTCGACCCCTCCAATGCGATGAGCGGCAACGCCGACTTCCGAGAGCGTTTCAACATTCTGCGCAACGGGCTGATTGCCGAGCACAAGCAGGCCCTCGACAACATCAACGCCGTCCAGCAAGAGGCACGCAATCGGGCGTTGCTGATTGCCGGTCTGCTTGGGCTGGTCGGGCTGGCGGTGTTGATCATCGGCTTCGTCACTGCGCATGGCATCGCCCGGCGTTTAGGGGGGCCCATCGAGGTGCTGGCCAAAGCGGCCGATAACATTGGCCAGGGCAATTACGAGGTGACCCTGCCAATCTCATCGGCGATGGAGGTCAACCTGTTGTCCCGTCGTTTCGGGCTGATGGCCGAAGCGCTGCGTGAGCATCAGGCGACCAACGTCGACGAACTGCTGGCCGGTCAGCAACGCCTGCAGGCGGTGCTCGACAGCATCGACGACGGCTTGTTGATGATCGACCGCGAGGGGCATCTGGAACACCTCAACCCGGTGGCTCAGCGGCAGTTGGGCTGGGACGATGATCGACTCGGCCAGGGCCTGGGCTCGGCGCTTGAACGGCCGGAGCTGGATGCACAGCTGCAATTGGTCCTGCGTGGCGGCACCCTCGAGCGTGCGCCGGAGGACTTGAGTATCGAAGTCGACGGCGAATCCCGTTTGCTGACCTACAGCCTGACGCCGGTCAGCCACACCCAGGGGCATATTCTCGGTGCGGTGATGGTCTTGCACGACGTTACCGAGCAACGCGCCTTCGAACGGGTGCGCAGCGAGTTCGTCTTGCGCGCCTCCCATGAGTTGCGCACGCCGGTCACCGGCATGCACATGGCCTTCGGCCTGTTCCGCGAGCGGGCGAAGTTCCCGGCGGAATCGCGTGAGGCCGATCTGCTCGATACCGTGAACGAAGAGATGCAGCGCTTGATGCAGTTGATCAACGACTTGCTCAACTTCTCGCGCTACCAGAACGGTTTGCAGAAGCTGACTTTGGCGCCGTGCTCCATCGAAGACTTGCTGGAACAGGCGCAGCTGCGTTTCGCCGAGTCGGCGGCGCAGAAGGGCATTGCCTTGAATGTGGAAGTGCAAAGCCCGCTGCCGCGCTTGCAGGCGGATCAGGCGCAGCTCGACCGCGTGCTCGATAACCTGATCGACAACGCCTTGCGTCATACCGCCCGCGACGGTCAGATCCGCTTGCAGGCACGTCGACATGGCGAGCGGGTGATCATCAGCGTCGAGGACAACGGCGAAGGCATTGCCTACGGTCAGCAAGGGCGAATCTTCGAACCGTTTGTGCAGGTTGGACGCAAAAAGGGCGGAGCCGGGCTCGGCCTGGCGCTGTGCAAGGAAATCGTCCAGTTGCATGGCGGGCGTATGGGCGTCTACTCAAGGCCGGGGCAGGGTACGCAGTTTTACATGGCGCTGGCGGTTTAGGCCTCGTCGTCCAGGCGTCGACCTGCGAGACGGCGTCCGCGGGTGATCAGTTCGATGAACTGCACTGCGCTCAAGGCATGGGCGAACAGCCAGCCCTGACCGAACTTTACGCCCTCACTGCTGAGCAATTGCGCTTGCGATTCAAGCTCGATGCCTTCGGCAATCACCTTCAGATCCAGCGCTTGCGCCATGTGAATGATGTGCGGTGCGACGCCACTGCTGGCGGCATCGTGACCGAGCGCATCAATGAACGCCTTGTCGATTTTCAGGCAGTCGACCGGCAGGGTTTGCAGGTAGGCGAGGCTGCAATAGCCGGTACCGAAATCGTCGATCAGCACCTGATGACCAACAGCGCGCAGCGCTTGCAGGTTTTCCCGCGCCACCACCACATCAATCAGGCCGCGTTCGGTCACTTCAAAAGCTATTTGCCGCGCTGCCACCCGGTGCAGGGTCAGCAGCCGCGCCATGACCTGGCCGATACGCGGCACCATCACGTCGCAGGCAGCGAGGTTGACCGAGATATACAGTTGCGGATTGGCCCGCAATATCGGGCCCAATTGTTCCAGCAGGCGCTGCAGGACAAAGTCGGTCATCTGGCGGATCTGCCCGGTGTTTTCCGCCAGAGGAATGAACAGGTCCGGGCTGGTCAGCGTGCCGTCCGGACGGCGCCAGCGCAACAGGGCTTCGGCGCCGACGCAGTTGCGGCTGTCGAGGTCGAAGATCGGTTGGTACAGCACCTGCAACTCGCCACGACGGATGGCGCCTTGCAGTTCGGCGTCGAGTGACTGGCGCTGGCGCACCAGTAAAAACACGAAGAACCCCACGAACGCGCCCAGCACCAGGCAGGCCGGCACCATCCACCACCAGATGGCAGGAATGTGCATGGCGGTTCTCGGCGTGATCAACACCAGTTGATACTCCGGGTTGTTGGTGGGCATGCGATAGATCAACCGAGACTGGGTAACCTGCAAGGCCTCGCGACTCTTCGGTGGCCACGATTCGCTCGGTGGCCAGGCCTGCGCCGCGCCGAGCACCGGGATCGCCCGGTTGCCATGGTCGAGCACCACCAGCAGGCTGCTGCCGGGCGACAGATCGACCATGTCGGTCAGGTGTCCGCGTGACGTGGCCACGCGAAAATTACCGCGCCCGAGCATCAGGGCGGCGCGGTTTTCATCGGGTTCGGTGGTGGTGTTCAGCCAATAGCTGTAAGTCGGTCCCTTGATGTCCGGCGCCCGCACCACCGACAGGCCTTCCTGGCGCGGACGGTTGGAGCAGATGCGTGAGGCATCCATGTAGGCGGCTTCGTAGACGAAGCGATAATTGAAGGTCACCTGTTGCAGCGTGGCGATCATTTCGTCATCGCAGCTGCGCAATGGCTGGGCTTGGAGGTCGTCAAGGCTTTCGCGCAACTGGCCGAACAATTGTTCGAGGCGGGCAAGGAAGCGTTCGCCCTGGGCATTCATTTCCTGGCTTTCGCTTTGCTTGATCTGATGCATGGCGACGAACATTCCGCCGGCGATCAACAGGCTGGCACTGAGGACAGCCGCGATCGTCGCCAAAAACCAGGGGCGATAAAACCAGCTACGCAGCGTCTCTCGGGTAGCAGCCATCATGGAATATCCGAAGAATTACCAATGAGTTATAGCTGCTGATTGCGTTTTCGCCCTGACCGTCGGGCGGGCGTCATTATTTTGTCTGGTTCAGCACCAGCAACAGCGCAGCCGTTTGTGCATCGGGCGTTCCGTCGAAGCGAGAAGGGCGGTAGTGCATCTGGAATGCCGCGAGGACATGGCGGGTGGCGACATCCAGTTCACCGGTCTGCGGCGTGTCGTAACCCAGATGCGCCAACTGCGCCTGGAACCAGCTAATGCCCGGCAGTTCACGGCTGTCGAACAGCGCTTGCTGGCGCGCCACCGCTTGCTCATTCGGCCATTTACCCAGGCCTTCGGCGGCGAGGCGCTTCCACGGGAACAGCGGCCCGGGATCGAGCTTGCGCAGGGGGGCGATGTCGCTGTGGCCGATGATGTGTTGCGCACTGATGCCGTGGCGCTTGCTGATGTCCTTGAGCAGGACGATCAACGACTGAATCTGCGCTTCGCTGTACGGATACCACTGGCGCCCGGTCGGAGTGTCCTTGAAACCCGGGTTGACGATTTCGATGCCGATCGAGCTGGAGTTGAGCCAGGTGCGCCCCTGCCACTGGCTTTCCCCGGCGTGCCAGGCGCGCAGGTTTTCATCCATCAGCTTGTAGATGGTGCCGCCCTTGTCGTCGCCGATCAGGTAATGGCTGCTGACTTCACCGTGGGTCAGCAGTTGTAGCGAACGCTCCAGCGAAGTCGAGGTGTAATGGATGATCACGAACTGGATGCGGCTGTCGTGATTGGCCGAAGAATGGCGGGTGTCGTAGCGCGGGCCACTGGCACAGCCGGCCAAAACCAGTAACGACGCAATGAGGGCAAAGAATTTCATGGCAGAGGGCAGTACACACAAGACAATAATGCAACAGTGTAACGTACTGCCCTGTCTCTCGACTGTCAGCGGGCGGATTTAAACAAAATGGAACAATTTGCCTAGCCCAGCTCGACTCGGTTGCGCCCGGCGTTTTTCGCCCGATATAGCGCCTGATCGGCTCTTTTCAGCACCAGATCGCTGTGTTCGCCCGAGCGAAACGTGGTCATCCCCATGGAGATCGTGATGGTTACCCGCTCGCCCTTGAAGTGGAACGGGCAGGCTTCAATTGCCGCGCGCAGATTTTCCAGCAGCTTGGCGCCGACCGCTGGCGGCGTGGCCGGCAGCAGCAGGACGAACTCTTCGCCGCCGAAGCGGGCAATAAAGTCGGGGCCACGCAGGCGCTTGCGCAGCACCGTGGCGATGATCTTCAACACTTTGTCGCCCGCGAGGTGGCCGTAGTTGTCGTTGATCCGCTTGAAGTGATCGAGGTCGAGCATCGCCAGGCTCAAGGTGTTGCCATGTTGCTGCCACTGCTTGATCTCATGCTCGAGGCGTTCGCTCCAGGCTGCGCGGTTAGGCAGGCCGGTGAGCGGGTCGATCAGGGCTTTCTGGCGCTGTTCCTCAAGGTGTTCACGGAAACCCTGGGCCTCCTGCTCCATGTGCGCCACGCGTTCGGACAGGCCTTTGAGGCGCGCGGCGACTTCCTGCTCGCGGGCATCGCGCTGCTTCTGGTGCTGATCCATCGTGCCAAGCAGGCCTTCGAGATGGTTCTCTAGCACTTGCTTGAGGTCATCCAGATCCGCCGCTTCCTGCACGCTGGTCTGCAAGCCGTCGACCTGTTCGCGGATCTGCGTGTCCATGGCCCGCGCTGCGGAGCTGTTGTCGGCATGCCCTTCACTGGCCGCCTGCAAGTTACTCTGGAACGCTTCGAGCCGTTCATTGAGTTGCTGCAGATAGGCTTCGAATTCGTGCTGGCCACTGTCGGTGATTGCCAGCATCAAGGTGGCCAGATCGTCGAGGATCGGGATCAGTTCGTACCAGTTCAACCCGTGTTTGAGCCGCTCGCGCATGGCTTCGGCTTGTGGCCGGTGGCGTTCGGGCAGGGTCAGGTCGTCGAGCAGACCGATCAGGGTTTCTTCG
This sequence comes from Pseudomonas monsensis, assembly GCF_014268495.2. Lineage (NCBI taxonomy): Bacteria > Pseudomonadati > Pseudomonadota > Gammaproteobacteria > Pseudomonadales > Pseudomonadaceae > Pseudomonas > Pseudomonas monsensis. The sequence continues at coordinate 285,333 of NZ_CP077087.1, forward strand.
ATGTGCCTGGCCACGGAGCTGTAGGACGGCTCCGGAGAATCCGGCAGGGCGAAGAGAATGTCGTGTTCGGATTGTTCCGGGTCAATGGCGGCCAGGGCTTGAGCAATGGGCTCGGGCAGGGGCAGGCTGTCGAGGCTCAGCGGTGCCGGATCGCCAGGATGGATCAGTTCGTCGGGGTTGCAGGTGATCGGGGTGATCGACGTCGCGGCCGGGACTGGCGCGACCAGCACTTCGGGTCCGGACGCTGCGGGCTCGACCTTGACCGCAGCAGGCGCTTCTTCAACGGCGACAGTGGGCGGCACAAAGGCAACCACTTCGGGCTCCTGCCGGGGTTGCGGTGCGGGCGTGTCCGCCTCTGACGCAGACATTGGCGCGGCGAGCGCGGGGGCACTGATTGCCGGCTCACTGACTGCAACGGGTTCGGCTTGCACCGGTTCCGGTGGGAGTTCTGGGGTGATGGGTACTTGCACCGCAGGCGCCGTCTGAACCGGCGCAGTGGCTTCTGCGCTTGGTGCTGGCGCCTCTTCGCTGTCGCGGCTGCCGAACAGACGCTGAAACAATCCCGGGCGCCCGGGCTCGGCCGGGTTCTCGAGCTGACTCAGCGCCTTGCCCTGCAAACCGCTCAGCTCGCTCAGCAGCAGCGGCATCTCTCGCGCCTGGCCGACACGACTGTCCAGTTGTTTGGCGAATTTCTTCAGTGGCTGCGCGACTTCCCGTGGCAACGGCAAAGACTGCAATTGGGTCACCAGAGCGGTGAGGGCGGTGCTGACCTGATCGATGCGGGTTTCCCGGCGCTGCTCGGAATCGAGCACGGCCTTTTCCAGGCGCGGCAACAGGGCGGCAAGGCCGGCATCCATGTCGTCGGTGCGGACCACTTCGCGCATCTCTTTCATGCACTGATCAACGACTTTGTCGGTGCCTTCGGCTGCCAGCGTGCTGCGCACCAGACCGCGACGCAGCAAGTCGAGCCGGGCGGCCCAGCGTCTTTCGAGTTTGTCCTGTTGTTCGATGCTTTTGAGGTACTTCTCTTTCCAGCGCTGGGCTTCGTCGCTCATTCAGGGGTTCCGCGAGGGGCAGGACTCAACGCGGGCAATGCATCGGCCGTGAGCGAACCCGGCAGACGAATCTCTACCGCGACCGGCAGGTGATCGGAAATGGGTTGGGCCAGCACTTCGACCTTTTCCAGGGTCAGGGTCGGGCTGAGCAAAATATGATCAAGGCAACGCTGCGGGCGCCAGCTGGGGAAGGTGGCTTCCAGCTGCGGGGCCAGCAGGCCGAGATCGCGTAGCGGTGAATGTTGTAGCAGATCGCTGGCATGGGTGTTCATGTCACCCATCAATACTTGATGTTTGTAGCCACCGATCAGATCACGAATATAGGCCAGTTGCAGGCTGCGCACCCGCGCGCCGAGGGCCAGGTGCATCATCACCACCACCAGCGCTTCCGGGCCTTCGCCGAAACGCAGCAGGATCGCGCCGCGACCTTTCGGTCCGGGCAGCGGATGGTCTTCGATCGCCCACGGCTTCAGTCGACTGAGCACGCCATTGCTGTGCTGGGCCAGTCGGCCGAGGTTGCGATTGAGTTGTTGATACCAGTAGGGGAAGGCGCCGAGGTGCGCCAGGTGTTCGACCTGATTGACGTAGCCAGACCGCAGGCTGCCGCCGTCGGCTTCCTGCAGGGCGACCAGGTCGAAATCGCCCAGCAGGTCACCGATCTTCTGCAGATTGCCCGAGCGCCCGGTGTGCGGCAGCAGGTGCTGCCAGCTGCGGGTCAGGTAATGCCGATAACGCTCGGTGCTGATGCCGACCTGGATGTTGAAACTGAGCAAGCGCAGGCGCTGGTCTGCGGGCAGGCCCGTGGATGCCAGGTGATGCTCGTTGACCTGCGGGTCATGCAGGCCAACGATGCGTTCGGTCTTCCAGCGGCGCATGGCGATGGCCGCGCTTAGTTGGCAGCAGCCTTGGTTGCCGCTCGCTCTTTGGCGACCAGTTGATCAGCCAGTTTCAGCGCTTGTTCGGCGCCGCCGGCAGAGCCGATGTCGAAACGGTATTTGCCGTTGACGATCATGGTTGGCACGCCAGTGATTTCATATTTCTTGGCCAGTTCACGGGCTTTCACGATCTGACCCTTGATGGCGAACGAGTCGAAGGTGGCGAGGAACTTGTCCTTGTCCACGCCTTGAGTGGCGAGGAAGTCAGCCATGTCGTTCTTGTCGGTCAGTTTCTTGTGTTCTTTCTGGATGGCATTGAAAACCGCCGCGTGAACCTTGTGCTCGACACCCATGGCCTCGAGGGTCAGGAACATCTGGCCGTGCGCGTCCCAAGGGCCGCCGAACATGGCTGGAATACGCACGAAGTTGACGTCGGACGGCAGTTTTTCAACCCACGGGTTGATCACCGGTTCAAACGCGTAGCAGTGTGGGCAGCCGTACCAGAACAGCTCGACCACTTCGATCTTGCCAGGCTCTGCAACCGGCACCGGGTTGGCCAGTTCCACGTAAGGGGCGGCAGGGGCTTCGGCGGCCTGGGCGGTCACGCCAAACAGGCTGGCAGCGACGAGAGCGGCGCTGATGATCAGATTACGCATGCTTTACTCCTGGACAATTTTGGTCGCCTCGCGCGACCTGTTTTCAGACAGATCCTGGCGGGCATGAGTTCTGTAGTGTAACGGCAGCGGCCACAAAAAAGGGCGGCCAAAGCCACCCTTTTTATACTTGCTGCGCCGGATTAATCGAGCGTTAACGTTGCAGGAGATGTCCGCCCCGGCCAACGCTCGATTTGAGGCCCTTAGTGCAGGCCCTGAATGTAGCTGGCGACTGCGGCGATGTCTTCATCGCTCAGTTTGCGGGCGATGGTGCGCATGGTCATGGCGTCGCCGTCGTTGGCCCGACCGCCTTCTTCCTTGCGGAAGTCGGTCAGTTGCTTGGCGATGTATTGAGCGTGCTGGCCACCCAGGTGCGGGAAGCCGGCGGCCGCGTTGCCGGTGCCGTTCGGCGAGTGGCAGCCGGTGCAGGCTGGCAGGCCTTTTTCCAGGTTGCCGCCACGGAACAGGGCTTCACCGCGCGCGACGATCTTCGGATCGGCGGCGCCGACGCTGCCTTTCTGGCTGGCGAAGTAGGCCGCGATGTCGGCCAGGTCCTGGTCGTTCAGGTTGGTCAGCAGGCCGGTCATTTCCAGAACCTGGCGCTTGCCCGACTTGATGTCGTGCAGTTGTTTGGTCAGGTAGCGTTCACCCTGGCCGGCCAGTTTCGGAAAGTTTGGCGCCATGCTGTTCCCGTCCGGGCCATGGCAGGCTCCACATACGGCGGCTTTCGCCTGTCCTGCTGCGGCATCGCCCGCAGCATGGGCCATACCGGAGATTCCCACGGTCAACAGCAGACTCACGATCAATTTGTTCATCAGCTAATCCAACTACGGCTAAGGGTTAAGAGTTATGGACCGGGTTTACTCTCGCTCATCCAGAGGATGATGGCCTGGTAATCCTCGGCACTGCAGTCCATGCACAAACCACGCGGCGGCATCGCCTTGAAACCCTGGGTCACGTGTTGCACCAGCGTCCCCATACCTTTCGCCAACCTCGGCGTCCAAGCATCCTGATCGCCTCTTGCGGGCGCCATGGGTAGTTGGCCGGAATGACAGGCACCACAAACACGGTTGTACACTGCTTCCGGATCCTGTGTAGCCTGTGCGCTGTAAAGCGGCATCAAGACTCCGGCAGCCAGCAGCCATTTCGTCATAAAACGACCTTTTCAGGGTTGAGAGCGTTCTGCGTTCTAATGCGCAATCAAGGTCTGTCGCTCTCGTGAACTTCATCCTTCGCTGGGACAAAGCACACACAAAATCTGCGGCATTATATACTGGCGTCACTGAAACGGAAGCGACACCGCGTTCCGCGCCCAATCCCGGCGCCGCCCACATCGGAAATCCCATGCAACTCAAGAATCCCATCCTCGGCCTGTGCCAACAGTCCACGTTCATGCTCAGTGCCGCCAAAGTCGACCAGTGCCCGGACGACGAAGGCTTTGAAGTGGCTTTCGCCGGTCGCTCCAACGCCGGCAAATCCAGCGCCCTGAACACTTTGACTCACGCCAGCCTGGCGCGCACCTCGAAAACCCCGGGGCGCACACAGCTGTTGAACTTCTTCAAGCTAGACGATGATCGGCGTCTGGTCGACCTGCCGGGCTACGGTTATGCAAAAGTACCGATCCCGCTCAAGCAACACTGGCAGCGTCACCTCGAGGCTTATCTCGGTGGCCGGGAGAGTTTGAAAGGTTTGATTCTGATGATGGACATCCGTCATCCAATGACCGACTTCGACCTGCTGATGCTCGATTGGGCCGTTGCCGCCGGCATGCCGATGCACATTCTGCTGACCAAGGCCGACAAGCTGACCTACGGCGCAGCCAAGAACACCCTGCTCAAGGTGCAGTCGGAAATTCGCAAGGGTTGGGGCGATCTGGTGACGATCCAGCTGTTCTCTGCGCCAAAACGCATGGGCCTGGAAGAGGCCTACACTGTTCTGGCGGGCTGGATGGAACTGGCAGACAAAGGCGCCGAGGCGGCTGAGTAAACAGGGATTGGAAAATTCGCTGTGGTGCCTGCGCGTGCCGCAGCCAATTTTCGGGCAAAAAAAGCCCCGGATTTCATTGGGGAGGGAGAAATTCCGGGGTTTAAGTTCCGAACCGCTAGGGCGGGGTTCAGATATCTGCCAACACTTAACACAACATAGGAGCATCGAAGGGCTTCACCAGCCATTCAGTAACTCTGAGTAGTGTGCTGCAAGATTAGTTCAGATTTTTTTTGAAAAGCTTTGGAATAATCCCAAGTGCTTTTCGAAATAAGCAGGACTTGCCGGGTTTGCCGCCACGTCGTGTCGCGGCAAACCGTCGGTAAATGGCTTAGTGGGCCTCATCCCAATTGTTGCCCACACCTACTTCGACCAGCAGCGGCACATCCAGTTTCGCCGCCTCGCTCATGTGCACGCGAATCTCCGCGCTGACCTGCTCGACCAGGTCCTCACGCACCTCCAGCACCAGTTCGTCGTGCACCTGCAGGATGACTTTGGCGTCCAGCCCGGATGTCGCCAGCCAGTTATCCACCGCGACCATGGCTTTCTTGATGATGTCGGCGGCCGTGCCCTGCATCGGCGCGTTGATCGCCGTGCGTTCGGCGGCTGCACGCTCCTGCGGCTTGTTCGAGTTGATCTCCGGCAGGTACAGCCGACGACCGAAGAACGTCTCGACATACCCCTGATCCGCCGCCTGGGCGCGGGTGCGATCCATGTACTCGCGAACGCCGGGATAGCGCGCAAAGTAGGTGTCGATGTAGGCCTTGGCGGTCTTGGTGTCGACGCCAATGTCCTTGCCGAGCTTCTGCGCGCCCATGCCATAGATCAAACCGAAGTTGATCGCCTTGGCACCACGGCGCTGGTCGGAGGTCACTTCGTTGAGTTCGACCTTGAACACTTCGGCAGCGGTAGCGGTGTGCACGTCGAGGTTGTTGCGGAAGGCGTTCATCAGGCCTTCGTCTTTGGACAGGTGCGCCATGATCCGCAGTTCGATCTGCGAGTAGTCCGCCGCCAGCAGTTTGTAACCTTTTGGCGCCACGAAAGCCTGGCGGATGCGCCGGCCTTCTGCGGTACGCACCGGAATGTTCTGCAGGTTCGGATCGCTGGAAGACAAGCGGCCGGTGGACGCCACGGCCTGATGGTACGAGGTGTGGATGCGCCCGGTGCGCGGGTTGATCTGCTCCGGCAGACGATCGGTGTAGGTGCTTTTCAGCTTGCTCATCGAGCGGTGCTCCATCAGCACCTTCGGCAAGCGATGATCGTCCTCGGCAAGTTTCGCCAGTACTTCCTCGGCGGTGGACGGCTGGCCCTTGGCGGTTTTTTTCAGCACCGGCAGGCCGAGTTTTTCGTAAAGGATCACGCCCAGCTGCTTCGGCGAGCCGAGGTTGAATTCTTCGCCGGCGATCTCGAACGCTTCGCGCTCCAGCGCGACCATCTTGTTGCCCAGTTCGATGCTCTGGATACCGAGCAGCTCGGCGTCGACAAACGCGCCCTGGCGTTCGATGCGCGCCAGCACTGGCACCAGTGGCATCTCGATGTCGGTCAGCACGCTGGCCAGGCTCGGGATCGCGCTGAGTTTTTCGAACAGGGTCTGGTGCAGCCGCAAGGTGATGTCGGCGTCTTCGGCGGCGTATGGCCCGGCCTGTTCCAGGGCGATCTGGTCGAAGGTCAGTTGCTTGGCGCCTTTGCCGGCGATGTCCTGGAAGCTCACGGTGGTGTGGTCCAGGTACTTCTGCGCGAGGCTGTCCATGTCGTGGCGGGTGGCGGTGGAGTTGAGCACGTAGGACTCAAGCATGGTGTCGAAGGCAATCCCGCGCACGTGGATGCCCTGGCTCTGATCGCCGCCGATGGCGCAGTTGGCCAGGATATTCATGTCGAATTTGGCGTGTTGGCCGACCTTGAGTTTGTTCGGGTCTTCCAGAATCGGCTTGAGCGCGCGCAGCACGGTGTCGCGATCCAGTTGCTCCGGTACACCGATGTAGGAGTGGGTCAGCGGGATGTACGCCGCTTCGTTGGCCTGCACGGCGAACGACAGGCCGACCAGTTGCGCCTGTTGCGCGTCGATGCCGGTGGTTTCGGTGTCGAAGGCGAACAGCCTGGCGTTGTTCAGTTTCTCCAGCCAGACGTCGAAACGCGCCTGATCGAGGATGGTTTCGTAGGCAGCTTCGACGGGAGCGACAGGCGCTTCTTCCGCTGGCGCGCTGAACAGATCGCCAGCCGGCGCAGGCTCGGCAGCAGCGCTCAGTTCCTGACGCTTGGCGTCGCGATCCAGATCATTGATCCAGCTTTTGAATTCCAGCAGCGAGTACAGCTCGTAGAGCTTGGCCGGGTCTTCGGCGCCCATCTGCAAATCATCGAGTTCAACGTCCAGCGGCACATCGACCTTGATGGTCGCCAGTTGATAGGAGAGAAACGCCATCTCCTTGTGCTCTTCGAGCTTGGCCGGCAGGGTCTTGGCCCCGCGAATCGGCAGGGTCGGGACGATGTCGAGGTTTGCGTAGAGCTCGGTCAGGCCGCCGTTGACGCCCACCAGCAGGCCGGACGCAGTCTTCGGGCCGATGCCGGGAACGCCGGGGATGTTGTCGGAAGAATCGCCCATCAGTGCCAGATAATCGATGATCTGCTCCGGAGCGACGCCGAATTTCTCCTTCACGCCCTCTACGTCCATCGAGCTACCGGACATGGTGTTGACCAAGGTAATGTGGCCGTCGACCAGTTGCGCCATGTCCTTGTCGCCGGTGGAGATGATCACCGGGCGATCCGCCGCCGCACTGCTGCGGGCGAGGGTGCCGATCACGTCGTCAGCCTCGACGCCTTCCACGCACAGCAGCGGGAAGCCGAGGGCGATCACGCTCTGGTGCAGCGGCTCGATCTGCACGCGCATGTCGTCGGGCATGCTTGGGCGGTTGGCCTTGTATTCGGCGTACATCTCATCGCGAAACGTCCCGCCCTTGGCGTCGAAGACCACGGCGAACGGGCTGTCCGGGTACTGCTTGCGCAGACTCTTGAGCATGTTCAGCACACCTTTGACCGCGCCGGTCGGCAGGCCTTTGGAGGTGGTCAGCGGTGGCAGTGCGTGGAAAGCACGGTACAGGTAAGACGAACCGTCCACCAGGACGAGGGGGGCTTGGCTCATGAGCAGAATCAACCTTTTCGGCGGGCCCGGCGCTAGAATAGCGGGACCGTTGACGACAAAGGGACAAGGTTATCATGCGTACGTTAAATCGCTTGCTGCTGGTCAGTTTGATTGCTGTCTCACCGCTGGTTGCGATCGCGGCGGATGATGCGCCGTCAGCGGACCCGGAAGTCACCATCCGTACCGAGGGTGACAAGACCATCCAGGAGTACCGTCAGAACGGTTTCCTGTATGCGATCAAGGTCACCAAGAAAGGATTCCCGCCCTATTTTCTGGTGCGTGCGGACGGTACCGATGCAAACTTCATCCGCTCGGATCAGCCGGATATGCTGATTCCGTCGTGGAAGATTTTCGAATGGAAGTAGTCTCTTAACTTTAATCGGCGCCGCTGTGCTGGCGGCGCCCGAACTGAGCAGTTTTTAACCATGTCTGTGTTCACCCCCCTGGCTCGGCCCGAGCTGGAAACCTTTCTCGCCCCTTACGGGCTTGGCCGTCTGCTTGATTTCCAGGGGATTGCCGCCGGCAGTGAAAACACCAATTTCTTTATCAGCCTGGAGCAGGGCGAGTTCGTCCTGACCCTGGTCGAGCGTGGCCCGGTGCAGGAAATGCCGTTCTTCATCGACTTGCTCGACGTCCTGCACGAGGCCGATCTGCCGGTGCCTTACGCACTGCGCACCACCGACGGCGTGGCGCTGCGTGAGCTGAAGGGCAAGCCGGCGCTGTTGCAACCACGTCTGTCGGGCAAGCACATCAAGGTCGCCAACGCGCAGCATTGCGCGCAGGTCGGCGAGTTGCAGGCACATCTGCACCTGGCGACCCAGGGCGAGCGCATGATCAAGCGCAAGACCGATCGTGGCCTGGACTGGATGCTGGAGGAGGGCACCGAATTTCTCTCGCACCTGAGCGATGCCCCGCGTGCGCTGCTGCACAAGGCGCTGGATGAAATCACCGTGCAGAAAGAGCGGATTCTCGCCTTGCCTCGGGCGAATATTCACGCCGACCTGTTCCGCGATAACGCGATGTTCGAAGGCACGCACCTGACCGGGCTGATCGACTTCTACAACGCCTGCTCGGGGCCGATGCTGTACGACGTGGCGATTGCCTTGAATGACTGGTGTTCGGACGAGGACGGCCTGATCGATGGCCCGCGAGCTCGGGCATTTCTTGGCGCTTATGCCGCGTTGCGACCATTCACGGCGGCGGAAGCTGAGTTGTGGCCGACCCTGCTGCGCGTGGCGTGTGTGCGGTTCTGGCTGTCGCGATTGATCGCGGCGGAGCAGTTTGCCGGGCAGGACGTGCTGATTCACGATCCCAAGGAGTTCGAGCAGCGCTTGGCGCAGCGGCAGCAGGTCAATACACCGTTGCCTTTTGCCCTTTAAAAGCTTCGCGAGCAGGCTCGCGCCCACAGGGTTTCGGCGATCCTGTGGGAGCGAGCCTGCTCGCGAATGGGGGCAATACCGATGCCGGGGTTACAGCGATTCCAGGCACCCTGCCAGATCATTGCCCAGCTTCTCCAGCACCTGCTCATAGCCTTGAGCCGTCGCCGGGGTGTATCCGCCCAGCGCGTCCAGCTCCGCAAGTTTCACCGGCAGGCCGGCCACCAAAGTCTCGGCCAGACGCGGACGCAATGGCGGCTCACTGAACACACAAGTCTTGCCCACTTCCTGCAAGCGCTTGCGCATCGCCGCAACATGCTGCGCACCGGGCTGCACTTCGGCGGCTACGCTGAACACACCGGCATGCTTCAGGCCATAAGCCTCTTCAAAGTAATCAAACGCCTCGTGAAAGACGAAGTACGGCTTGCCTTCAACGCTGGCCAGACGCTTCTTCAAACGCTGATCCAATGCATCCAGACGCTCATCAAACGCCTTGGCGTTGCTCTGATAGCGCTCGGCGTTGGCCGGATCGGCAGCGCTGAGGTCGGCGGCCATTTTCTCGGCAATGACCCGCGCGTTGACCGGCGCTAACCACAAATGCGCGTCCAGTGTGCCCGGGCGGTGATCGTGATCATGCTCGTCGGCGTCTTCGGCGTGGGAGTGGCTGTCCTCGGCGAAACGACGCAGTTTCATGCCCGGCAGGTCTTGCACCGCTACGCTCGGCAGGGTCCGCCCGTTCAGTACACGTGGCAGGAAACCTTCCATGTCCGGGCCGATCCAGTACAGCAGATCGACTGATTGCACCTTGCGCACGTCGGACGGGCGCAGCGCGTAGTTATGCGGCGAAGCACCCGGCGGCAGCAGCACCTCCGGGATGGCCACACCGTCCTGCACTGCCGCAGCAATCAGTTGCAACGGTTTGATGCTGGTGAGGACCTTGACCTCGGCCTGAGCCGAACCGATCAGCAGAAAACTGGCGACAAACGCCACAAAAACAGAAAAAAGTCGGGACACGATGACCACTCAATGAGGCGAGAACGGGTAACATAATAACGTCTCTATCAAAACTCGTCGCCGCCCATGCCTATTACACCGATTGCCAGCCGTCCTCACGACCACTCTCATTGCGTGCACAGCGCACTGACCGAGGCCGATGCCTTGTGCGCCCAGAAAGGCCTGCGCCTGACTGCATTGCGCCGGCGAGTCCTGGAACTGGTCTGGCAGAGCCACAAGCCGCTGGGCGCCTACGACATTCTCGCGGTGTTGAGCGAGCAGGACGGTCGTCGCGCCGCACCGCCGACCGTGTACCGCGCGCTGGATTTCCTTTTGGAAAACGGCCTGGTGCACCGTATCTCTTCGCTTAACGCCTTCGTCGGTTGCGTGCATCCCGAGCACGCGCATCAGGGCCAGTTCCTGATCTGCCGCGACTGCCACGCGGCGATCGAGCTTGAACAAAAAGTGATCAGCGACGCGATTATCAACAGCGCCAGGGATGTCGGTTTCATCGTCGAAACCCAGACCGTCGAAGTGGTCGGCCTGTGCTCCGGTTGCCAGGGGGCTTGATGAGCAACCCGTTGATCCGTCTTCAGCACGTCGCCGTCACGTTTGCCGGGCAGACGGTGTTGGACAATATCGAACTGAGCGTCGAGCCGGGGCAGATCGTCACTCTGATCGGCCCCAACGGTGCTGGCAAGACCACCCTGGTGCGCGCTGTACTCGGCCTGCTGAAACCGGACAGTGGCAGCGTCTGGCGCAAGCCGAAACTGCGCGTTGGCTACATGCCGCAGAAACTGCACGTCGATCCGACCTTGCCGCTCTCGGTGCTGCGCTTCCTGCGCCTGGTGCCCGGCGTAGACCGTCCGCGTGCATTGGCGGCGCTCAAGGAAGTCGGTGCCGAACACGTCATCGACAGTCCGGTGCAAAGCGTCTCCGGCGGTGAAATGCAGCGCGTGCTGTTGGCTCGGGCGCTGCTGCGCGAGCCGGAGTTGCTGGTGCTCGATGAGCCGGTGCAAGGCGTCGATGTCGCCGGCCAAGCCGAGCTGTACAGCCTGATTACCCGGCTGCGCGACCGTCACGGCTGCGGCGTATTGATGGTGTCCCACGATTTGCATCTGGTCATGAGCACCACCGACCAGGTGGTCTGCCTCAACCGTCATGTCTGCTGCTCCGGGCATCCCGAGCAGGTCAGCGGCGATCCGGCGTTCGTCGAGCTGTTCGGCAAGAATGCGCCGAGCCTGGCGATCTATCACCACCATCACGACCACGCCCACGACCTGCACGGTTCGGTGGTCAAGGCGCCCGATGCGGGCCACACCCACGTTCACGGAGACCACTGCAAGCATGGCTGATTTTCTGTTGTATGCCCTGCTTGCAGGTCTGGCGCTGGCGCTGGTCGCGGGTCCGCTTGGCTCGTTCGTGGTCTGGCGGCGCATGGCGTATTTCGGCGACACCTTGTCCCACGCCGCACTGCTCGGTGTGGCGCTCGGCTTTCTGCTGGATGTCAGCCCGACGGTGGCGGTGACGGTCGGTTGCCTGTTGTTGGCGGTTTTGCTGGTGACCTTGCAACAGCGCCAGCCGCTGGCGTCCGACACGCTGTTGGGAATTCTCGCGCCGAGTACGCTCTCTCTCGGCCTGGTGGTACTAAGCTTCATGCATGAAGTGCGGATCGACCTGATGGCCTATCTGTTCGGTGACCTGCTGGCGATCAGTCCGACCGATCTGGCGTGGATCCTCGGCGGCAGCGCGGCGGTGCTGGTGTTGCTGGTGACGCTGTGGCGGCCATTGCTGGCGATCACCGTGCATGAAGAATTGGCCAAAGTCGAAGGCCTGCCGGTGGCGGGCCTGCGTATGGCGTTGATGCTGTTGATCGCGGTAGTGATTGCGGTGGCGATGAAAATCGTCGGGGTGTTGCTGATCACCTCGCTGCTGATCATCCCGGCCGCTGCGGCACAACGTCACGCCCGCTCGCCGGAGCAGATGGCGCTGGGCGCGAGCCTGCTGGGCATGCTCGCCGTGTGTGGCGGGCTGGCGCTGTCGTGGTTCAAGGACACCCCGGCCGGGCCGTCAATCGTTGTGACGGCGGCCGCACTGTTTCTGCTGAGTTTTGTTCTGCCCCGTCGAGGGGTGTAGACTTGCTCGCTTTTTGCGCAATTAGAGAGTCGCAGGAATGAAGCCGTTCGCCTCCCGTTATCTGCTCCTTGTCGCATTTTCCGTGCTGCTGGGCGCCTGCCAAAGCACGCCGCCGGTGGCTGAAGTCCCCGACGCGCGGGCCACGGCCATCGCACAGCTGGAGCAAAGCCTGGCCAGCAGCGAACTGGCCACCGCCGAAGACCAATTGGCCGCCTTGCAGGCACAGAGCCCCAACGACCAGTCCCTTGAGCAATACCAGCGGCAGTTGGCCGAAGCCTATCTGCGCCGTAGTCAGATTGTGTTGCAGAAAGGCGACGTGAATGCTGCCGCCACTGCGCTGAGCCGTGCCCGCGCCCTGATGCCCAAGGCTCCGGCGCTGACCGGTGGCGTCAACGGCGCCATCACCGAAGCCCGCAAAGCCGAGCTGGAAAAAGCTGAAGCCGCACTGCTCGCTGCCGAAGCCAAACCGAAAGCCAAGGTGATCGACCCGACCGCCGAGAGCACCACGGTGGCGCTGAACATCACCGATAGCCGCAAACTTCGCCGGCAACTCGATGCGATCGCCGCTGATGTGGTGAATTATGAGTGTGGGGTGACCATTCAGGCGCCGCGTACCGATGACTATCCGTGGCTGGCGACTCTGCTGACCAAGCGGGTGAAGAAGTTGAACCCGGATTTTGATCTGAAGATTGTGAAGCAAACTCTACGCACAGTACCGGCGCAGATGGTCTTGAGTCCGCGTAAACCTTAAAAGCTTCGCGAGCAAGCTCGCTCCCACATTTGATCTTGGGCCTGACACAAAATCTGTGTTCACCAGAGATCCCTTGTGGGAGCGAGCTTGCTCGCGAAAGCGTCCTTTCAGCCAACGAAGCTTTTAAGCCGGAACGGCCTTCGCCTTAGGCTCCCGCGCCCAAACCCGATGCTGCCCGATCGCGGCAAAGAACGGTTTGGTCAACGCTCTCACATCCTTGCCCTGCAGCAACCCTGCATCCGCTTCCAGCTTCAGCAGATCCTGCAACTGTTCGGCCTCGCCGTGCAGCGCAATCGCTTTCAGATGCTTGTACGCCTCCAGCAGGTAATGCAACGCCACGCCATCGCCGCTCAACGCGTTGATTGACGCCGCGCCACCCGGCACGAACACCGCATCGAAGATCACCGAAGGCATGCCTTCCATTGATGCATCCACCGCCAGGGTTTTGCCGTCGGCAGTCTTCACCGGGGCCGAGGTCGGACCGAGCAATTTGGCGTGTGCACCTTCAGCCGCCAAGGCCTTTTTCATCGCATCAATCGCCGCACCATCGACGCCGTTGGCGGCAAGAATCGCTACTTTGCGGGTCTTGATGTTTTCTGGCAGCAGATTGGCCTGACTCAGCGCCGGCGAATGATCGAACGAAGTTTTGAGCACTTCGACCGTGCCTTTGCCCGGCACCGGCAGGCCCAGATTGGCCGCAACGCGTTTAGCCAGTTCCAGGTCGATGTTGGCGAGAATCTCGTTCACTTGCCGCGCGCGGATGAACTCCCGTTCGACCTTGCCCAGTTCGAAGCTGTAGGCGGCGATGATGTGTTCCTTCTCGTGCTCACTCATGCTGTTGAAGAACAGCCGCGCCTGGGAGAAGTGGTCGCTGAACGATTCGCTGCGCTGGCGGATCTTGTTCGCGTCGATGCGTTCCGGGTAGCTCTCGAAGCCACCGTCCTGCGCCGCCGGCGGGGTTTCTTTCGGCCAGCCGCCATCAATCGAGTTTGGTTCGTAGGATGCACGACCCTTGTCGATCACCGTGCGGTGCTGCGCGTCGCGCTGACCGTTGTGGAACGGTGCCACCGGGCGGTTGATCGGCAGCTCATGAAAATTCGGCCCGCCGAGTCGGCTGATTTGCGTGTCGGTGTAGGAAAACAGTCGACCTTGCAGCAGCGGATCGTTGGAGAAGTCGATGCCGGGCACGATGTGGCCTGGGCAAAACGCGACCTGCTCGGTCTCGGCAAAGAAGTTGTCCGGGTTACGGTTGAGGGTCATCTTGCCCAGCGGGGTGATCGGTACGATTTCTTCGGGGATCAGTTTGGTCGGGTCGAGGATGTCGAAATCGAAGTCGTGCTCGTTTTCCTCCTCGATGATCTGCACACCCAGTTCCCATTCCGGGTAATCGCCCATCTCGATGGCTTCCCAGAGGTCGCGACGGTGGTAGTCGGTGTCTTTACCGGCGAGTTTCTGCGCCTCGTCCCACACCAGTGAGCAGGTGCCGGCGGTAGGGCGCCAGTGGAATTTGACGAAGCGCGATTTGCCCTCGGCGTTGACCAGGCGGAAGGTGTGCACGCCAAAGCCCTGCATGCTGCGCAGGCTTTTCGGGATCGCCCGGTCGGACATCGCCCAGATGACCATGTGCGCCGATTCCGGCACCAGGGATACGAAGTCCCAGAACGTGTCGTGAGCCGAGCCACCGGTGGGGATTTCATTGTGCGGCTCGGGTTTCACCGCGTGGACGAAGTCGGGGAACTTGATTGCGTCCTGAATGAAAAACACCGGCATGTTGTTGCCGACCAGGTCGAAGTTGCCTTCGTCGGTGAAGAACTTCACCGCGAAACCACGCACGTCACGCACGGTATCGCCGGAGCCGCGTGGCCCCTGTACGGTGGAAAAACGCACGAACACCGGGGTCTTTTTCCCCGGATCCTGCAGGAAACCGGCCTTGGTCAGTGTCGAATGGTTCTCGTAGGCCTGAAAGAAACCATGCGCGCCGGTACCGCGGGCGTGGACGATGCGCTCCGGGATTCGCTCATGGTCAAAGTGCGTGATTTTCTCACGCATGATGAAGTCTTCCAGCAGCGACGGCCCGCGTGGGCCGGCCTTAAGGGTGTTCTGGTTGTCGGCGACCTTCACCCCCTGGTTGGTGCGCAGGGCCTGGCCGGTGGCGTCGGAACGAAAGCTCTCCAGGCTGTCGAGTTTGGCGTTGGTGTTGGCGCGATCCTTGGTATCGGTTCCGGCCATCTGGCTTTTGTCGGTCGTAGGTTTCTTGCTGCTCATCAGACGTAAACTCCTCGATTGACCCCGATAAGTGCGGGGACTCTTGAGTGGTTCCCGGGCACGGCACCCAGGGTTTTCAAGTCGCTTACCTAATGACTGACGAGGGTTTTGGGCGTTCCTTTTTTATGACCTTTGATCTTGTTATTGCCAAATCGAAGGTTAATTGCGAAATAAATGCTAAGAACCTCTATACGGACAGGCTAAAATGCGCGCCCGGCTAACCGCTGATCCTTTTCTAACGCGCCCCACAAGGTTCGCTACGTGATCGAGTTTCAAAACGTCCACAAAACTTACCGCGTCTCCGGTAAGGACATTCCCGCCCTGCACCCGACCAGTCTTGCGATTGAAAACGGTCAGGTGTTCGGCCTGATCGGCCATTCCGGTGCGGGAAAAAGTACCCTGCTGCGTCTGATCAATCGCCTGGAAGACTCCAGCGGCGGCAAGATTTTCGTCGACGGCGAAGAAGTCACCGCGCTGGACGCCAACGGCCTGCGCCGTTTCCGCCAGCAAGTCGGGATGATCTTCCAGCACTTCAACCTGCTCGCCTCCAAGACCGTGGCCGACAACGTCGCGCTGCCGCTGACCCTGGCCGGCGAACTGTCGACCAGCGAGATCAATCAGCGCGTCGCCGAGTTGCTGGCGCGGGTCGGCCTGTCCGATCACGCCAAGAAGTACCCGGCGCAATTGTCCGGCGGCCAGAAACAGCGCGTCGGCATCGCCCGCGCCCTGGCGACCAAACCGAAGATTCTGCTGTGCGACGAGGCCACCAGCGCCCTTGACCCGCAGACCACCGCGTCGGTCCTGCAACTGCTGGCCGAGATCAACCGCGAACTGAAACTGACCATCGTCCTGATCACTCATGAGATGGACGTGATCCGTCGCGTCTGCGACCAAGTGGCGGTAATGGACGCTGGCGTGATCGTCGAGCAAGGCTCGGTGGCCGATGTGTTCCTGCATCCGCAGCACCCGACCACCAAGCGTTTTGTGCAGGAAAGCGAGCAGATCGACGAAAACGAGCAGCGTGATGACTTCGCTCACGTGCCGGGCCGCATCGTGCGCCTGACCTTCCAGGGCGAAGCGACTTACGCGCCGTTGCTCGGTACCGTCGCCCGAGAAACCGGGGTCGACTACAGCATCCTCGCCGGTCGCATCGACCGCATCAAAGACATTCCTTACGGGCAATTGACCCTCGCCGTCACCGGTGGCGACATGGAAGCGGCCTTCGCCCGTTTCGCCGCCGCTGACGTTCACATGGAGGTGCTGCGTTAATGGAAATGTACGACGCTGCAATCAAGAACTACGACGCCGCAGTAGAAGCCATCAAGCTGTTCTTCCAGAACATCGACTGGCTGGAAATCGGCCTGGCCACCAACGACACCATGATGATGCTCGGTGGTTCGCTGTTGTTCACCGTTCTGCTCGGCCTGCCGCTGGGTGTGCTGCTGTTTCTCTGCAGCCCGCGGCAGTTGCTGGAAAACCGGGTGGTCTACGCGATCATGTCGCTGGCGGTGAACATCCTGCGTTCGCTGCCGTTCATCATTCTGTTGATCGTGATGATCCCGTTCACCGTGATGATCACCGGCACCTCGCTGGGCGTGGCCGGGGCGATTCCGCCGTTGGTAGTGGGGGCGACCCCGTTCTTCGCGCGTCTGGTGGAAACCGCATTGCGTGAAGTCGATCGCGGCATCATCGAAGCCACCCAGTCGATGGGCGCGACCACCCGGCAGATCATCATGAACGCCTTGCTGCCAGAGGCCCGTCCGGGCATTTTCGCGGCGATTACGGTGACGGCGATTACACTGGTGTCCTACACGGCGATGGCCGGTGTGGTCGGCGCCGGTGGTCTGGGTGACCTGGCGATCCGTTTCGGCTACCAGCGTTTCCAGACTGACGTGATGATCGTCACCGTCGTGTTGCTGCTGATTCTGGTGCAAGTGCTGCAAATGGTCGGTGATCGACTGGTCGTGCATTTTTCGCGCAAATAACCGGTTTTTTGTAAATCAAGAGATGAGCCGGCCATTCGCTGGCAGGCGCCACACGGGCGCTTTGAAAAGGAGTTAGCTGAATGAAAAAACTGATCGCTGCTTTCGCTGCCGTAGCCGCTTTTTCGGCCCACGCTGCAGAAACCCTGACCGTTGCCGCCACCCCGGTGCCGCACGCGGAAATCCTCGAGTTCGTGAAACCGGCGCTGGCCAAGGAAGGCGTGGATCTGAAGGTCAAGGTGTTCACCGACTACATTCAGCCCAACGTACAGGTCGCCGAAAAGCGTCTGGACGCTAACTTCTTCCAGCACCAGCCGTACCTCGACGAGTTCAACAAGGCCAAGGGCACCAGCCTGGTTGCTGTGACCGGCGTGCACCTGGAGCCATTGGGTGCGTACTCGAACAAGTACAAGAAGCTTGATGAACTGCCAAGCGGCGCCAATGTGGTAATCCCGAACGACGCCACCAACGGCGGCCGTGCGCTGTTGCTGCTGGACAAGGCGGGCGTGATCAAGCTGAAGGATTCGAAGAACATTCTGTCGACTGTCAAAGACATCGCCGAGAACCCGAAAGACCTGAAGATCCGTGAACTGGAAGCCGCGACCATCCCGCGCGTGCTGACCCAGGTCGATCTGGCGCTGATCAACACCAACTACGCGCTGGAAGCCAAGCTCGATCCATCCAAGGATGCGCTGGTGATCGAAGGCAACGACTCGCCTTACGTGAACATCCTGGTGTCCCGTGCGGACAACAAGGACAGCGACGCGATGCAGAAACTGGCGGCTGCCCTGCATAGCCCGGAAGTGAAGAAGTTCATTACCGAGAAGTACAAAGGCGCGGTATTGCCGGCGTTCTGATCTAGATTGCTGCACGAAAAAGGGGACGCTATGAGCGTCCCCTTTTTTGTGTCTGGCTTTGGACCTGCTGTGAAGCTTCCCCTCACCCCAGCCCTCCCGAAACGTCGGACCGCCCAGAGGGAGAGGGGGCCGATCTTCAAGCTCTTCGAGCCTGAGTTCGACTCACAATTGCAGGTCGGCGCAACTCGAACAAACACCTCACCCTAACCCTCTCCCTCCGGGAGAGGGTTAGGGTGAGGGGCTTTTCGCTCTTCGGCGTTTATTTGCGGTTGAGCATCACCGGCAACTGCGCGACCAGTTTGGCGTTGTTCAACGGCGCCCGAATAAACCCGCGCTGCGTCCCGTCCGGCCCGATCACCGCCAGGTTGCCGCTGTGATCCACGGTGTAGTTGGGCTTGCTGGTATCGGCCGGAATAAACGGAATGCTCACCGCATTGGCGACCTTCTGCAGCTCTTCGATCGACTTCGGCGTCAGGCCGATGAACTGCGGATCGAAGTAGCCCAGGTACTGCTTCAACTGCTGCGGGTTATCGCGGTTCGGGTCAACGCTGACCAGTACGATCTGCAACTTGTCCACAGCGTCTTTGGGCAACTCGCTCTTGATCTGGCGCAATTGGGCGAGGGTGGTCGGGCAGATGTCCGGGCAGAAGGTGTAGCCGAAGAACAGCAGGCTCCACTTGCCTTTCAACTCGTCGATGGCGACCGGTTGGCCATCCTGATTGGTCATGGTCACGCCCGGCAGGGTGCGGCTCTGCGGCAGCAGGATGATGCCGGCGTCGATCAGCGCAGTGGGGTCGCCCTGGCCCTTGCCACTCAGCACTTTGTTGACGGTAAGTCCCAGGATCAGCGCGATCACGGCGACGAGGATGAAGACGGTTTTCTGGGTTCGAGTCATAAGTTCAACAGTAAGTAGTGGTCTACGAGCAGGGCGATGAACAACAGGAACAAGTAATAAATAGAGTACTTGAAGGTGTTGATCGCCGCGTGCGGCCGAGTGCCACGGTACAGCACCACGGCCCATTGCAGAAACCTTGCGCCCAGCGCGAGGGCGCACAGCAGATACAGCACGCCGCTCATGTGGATCACGTACGGCAGCAGACTCACCGCCAGCAGCGCAAAGGTGTAGAGCAGAATGTGCACTTTGGTGTAATGCTCGCCGTGGGTCACCGGCAGCATCGGGATGTCGGCCTTGGCGTATTCCTCTTTACGATGGATTGCCAGCGCCCAGAAGTGCGGCGGGGTCCAGGCGAAGATGATCAGCACCAGCAGCAACGGTTCGGCGCTGACATGACCGGTGGCGGCGGTCCAGCCAAGCAGTGGCGGGGCGGCGCCGGCGAGGCCGCCGATGACGATGTTCTGCGGCGTCGCGCGCTTGAGGAAACCGGTGTAGATCACCGCGTAGCCGAGCAGAGAGGCGAGGGTCAGCCAGGCAGTCAGCGGGTTGGTGAAGGTCAGCAACAAGGCCTGGCCGAGCAGCGCCAGGACCAAGGCAAAGGTCAGTGCCGCAGCCGGCGATACCCGGCCTTCAGCCAATGGCCGCTTGTGGGTGCGCGCCATCACCGCGTCGATGCGCCGGTCCACCACATGGTTGACCGCCGCCGCACCGCCGGCACACAGGGCGATCCCGAGGTTACCGAACACCAGCACGGTCCACGGCACCCCGGCACGGGTCGCGAGGAACATGCCGACCAGAGAGGTGATGAGCATCAGCACCACCACTTTCGGTTTGGTCAGCTCCAGATAGTCACGCCACAGCGCTTGCGCGGGACGTTCGCCGATCAGAAGCGCCATGGCGTTTCTCCTTTAATGGTGATGGGCGCCGCCACGTGTTTACGCGGGCTGAGGCGCCAGCGTGCGAGCACCGGCTGTTTGACCCGAACCAGACTGGTCCGTGCGTGGTAATTGACCAGCACCATCGTCAGCAGCAGCGCCGCACCGCCGGCGTTATGCGCGACCGCCACCGGCAGCGGCAGATGGAACAGCACGTTGCTGATGCCGAGGGTGATTTGTGCGCCGAGGGCGACCAGCACCAGCCCGGCGAGCCGGGTCATGCCGACGGCTCTGAGTTGCCAGGCCAGCCCGAGCAGCACCAGCGTCACCAGCAACGCGCCGATGCGGTGGGTCAGGTGGATTGCCGTACGCGCATCGCTGTCGAGCTGGCCGCCGAGGTAATTCGGGCCGATGTGCTGGGTCAGGTGAAAGCCGTTGGCAAAGTCCGCCGGCGGCAGCCATTGACCGTGGCAGGTCGGAAAGTCGATGCAGGCCACCGCCGCGTAGTTGGAACTGACCCAGCCGCCCAGCGCGATCTGGCCGATCGCCAGCAACAGTCCCGCTGTCGCCCAATACTGCAAACGCCTGGGCACGGTCAGCGCCGGCAGCACGCCGGAGAGTCTCAAGGTCAGCAGGAACAAAAGGCTCAATGTCGCGAAGCCGCCGAGCAAATGCCCGGTGACCACTTGCGGCCAGAGTTTGAGCGTCACCGTCCACATGCCGAACGCTGCCTGGGCGAACACCACCGCCAGCAGAAACAACGGCAGCTTCAGCGGCTGTCCCGGATGCCGGCGATTGACCCAGGCGCGTCCGGCCAGAATCGAAATCAGCAGGCCGAGGGTTCCGGCGAAGTAGCGGTGGATCATCTCGTTCCAGCCCTTGTGCGCCACCACCGGCGAGTCGGGGTAATGCAGTTCGGCATGGGCCAGTTGGGCTTCGCTTTTCGGCACGCTGATAAAACCGTAACAGCCCGGCCAGTCCGGACAGCCGAGGCCGGCGTGGGTCAGGCGGGTGTAGGCGCCGAGCAGCACGACGATCAGTGCCAGCAGGGTGGCAAACAGCGCGAGGCGAAATCCAGGTTTGGCCATGACGATGCCCTTATCCGATGTTCGACAGTTTCAGCAGGTGGCGCAGGTCGTTGAGCAAGTCCTTGCCCTTCACACTCGGGTCGTAGCGCAGCACGAGGTTGCCGTGCGGGTCGATGATCCACAGCTGCGGCGTGGCCTTGTCGCCGGTGGTCTTGCTGAAGGTGGCGGCGTCCAGCGGGTAGCGTTGCAACTGTGGGTATTCGCGGCTCAGCTTGGCTTCATAGTCGGCGCCCAGCGGTTGCGCGGCGGCCAGGGCGTGGCTGGCGCGTCCGGCATCGCGGCCGAGGCCGATCTGGATCTGCCGGGCGAGGTACACCAGTTGCTGGCAATCGACCGCGCAGTCCCTGGGTGCGGTCACCAGCATCTGCCAGCGCTGTTCATCGGCCTGCACACCGAGGTCGGCGCGGGACTGGCCGTTGCCGATCAGTTCGCCGTGGTAGCTGCGCCCTTCCGGCACCCAGAACTGCAATTTGTACATGCCGGTGGCGAGGATCATCGGGCCGACCACGCCGAGCAGAATCAGCAGCAGCTGGACCCGTCCACGACGACGGCTGGCCGGGGTTTTTGCCTCAGACATGCTGGGTGGATTCATGGCCGTTCCCATGGTGTTTCTCCTTTGCGTTGTGCAATCCAAGGTAGATGTAGAGACCGAGCAGGGCGGTGGCCATGGCAAACCATTGCACGGCGTAACCGAGGTGTTTTTCCGGGCCCATGGCGACCACCGGCCAGTCGGCCTCATAGCTGGCAGGGCCGGGTTCGGCGCGCAGTTCGTAGGCGAAACCGTCGCGGTCGAGGGTTTTCCACAGCCTGGCCGGCTCGACGGCGGTGATGGTTTGCGGCCAGGTGCTGCTGGCCGGGTCGGCGTGCAACTGGAAGGTCGCGCCGGGGGCGACGTAGACCCAGGCATCGAGACTCAGTGCGTCGGACGGGGTGGTGAATTGCGGAGGTACGCGGCGATCGGGCCACGGCAGCCAGCCACGATTGACCAGTAGCCAAAGACCCGTGGCGCGGTCCTGAAACGGTTGCAGCAGCTCGATGCCGACCTTGCCGTTGCGCTGACGGTTGTCGAGTAGCAGGCTGTGGCCACCATCGAACTGGCCGTAAAGATGCACCCGGCGATAGGCCGGGTCGGTGCTGTGCAGTAATTCGCTGCTGGCCATCGGCGCGGCGGCGCGGCGTTCGGCGTAACTGGCGAGCAGGGCGGTTTTCTCCGCACCCCGGCCCAGTTGCCAGAAGCCCAGCGACACCAGCAGCGGCAGCAACAGCGCTACCACCACGGTCGGTATCACGCCCGGGTGAAAGCGCTTCATGGCCGCGCCACAAAGTCAGTCGTCGCGATCGCTATACTCAACTGCATCGCCTGTCCCCCGGAGTCTTCCCATGCTCAAAGCAGCCATTGTCGTGCTGCTGATTGCCACGGTGATCAGCCTGTTCAGCGGCCTGTTTTTCCTGGTCAAGGACGACAGCAGCTCGAATCGCCTGGTCATCGCCTTGAGTGTTCGGGTGGCATTGGCCGCCATCACCGTCGGCTTGATCGCCTGGGGCTTTTACAGCGGCCAACTGGTGTCCCACGTTACGTGGTAGCTGCAAGCGGTCAGCTACAAGCTACAAGTTAGAAGCTTTACCGCTTTGAGCTTGAGGCTTGCAGCTTGCCGCTTGCGGCTGTTGTT
The DNA here is from genome assembly GCF_014268495.2 of Pseudomonas monsensis. Taxonomy (NCBI): domain Bacteria; kingdom Pseudomonadati; phylum Pseudomonadota; class Gammaproteobacteria; order Pseudomonadales; family Pseudomonadaceae; genus Pseudomonas; species Pseudomonas monsensis. Next base: position 307,923 of record NZ_CP077087.1, read on the forward strand.
AAAGCACATAAACGAAGATGAACAAGCCGATCCACACCACGTCGACGAAGTGCCAGTACCAGCTCGCCGCTTCGAAACCGAACTGGTGCTCGTTGTCGAAATGGCCCTTCATGATGCGCATCAGCATCACGAAAAGGATGATCGTGCCGATGGTCACGTGCGCACCGTGGAACCCGGTGAGCATGAAGAACGTGGCGCCATAAATGCCCGAGCCGAGGGTCAGGCCCAGTTCGTGGTAGGCGTGCATGTATTCCTCAGCCTGGAAGCCGAGGAACGCGCAGCCCAGCAACACGGTGATCGCCAACCAGATTTTCAGCGCGCCGCGATGGCCCTTTTTCAAGGCATGGTGGGCGATGGTGATGGTGACGCTGGAGCTGACCAGCAGAATTGTGTTGATCAGCGGCAGGCCCCACGGGCTGATGACTTCCTTGGGCGGCGGGAACAGTTTCGGGTCCGGCGTATGCAACAGCGGCCAGGTGAACTGGAAGTTCGGCCAGAGCATGTGCGCGATGCCTTTCGGGCCTTCGCCCCCCAGTGCCGGGCCGGAGATGTGCCGCACGTAGAACAGCGCGCCGAAGAAGGCGATGAAGAACATCACCTCGGAGAAGATGAACCAGCTCATGCCCCAGCGGAACGAGCGATCGAGTTGCGAGCTGTACAGCCCGGCGCGACTTTCTTTGATCACCGCGCCGAACCAGCCGAACAGCATGTACGCCAGCAACAGCCCGCCGACGAAAAAGATGTACGGCCCGTGGGATTCCGGGCGTGCCGCCTTCAGATCGTTGAACCAGGTCGCCAGGCCGTACACGGTGATGACCATGCCGAAGGTGGCGATGATCGGCCACTTGCTCTGGGCCGGGACGTAATAGTGCTCATGAGTTGCCATTTATTGTTCTCCTTATCGGGCACGCTTAACCGCCAGTGTTTACAGCCACCGGAGGATGTCGGGCGGTGATATCGAACAGCGTGTAGGACAGCGTCAGGTGCTTCACGTCCTTGGGCATGTCGCGGTCAACGATGAAACGCACCGGCATCTCGATCTGCTGACCGGGCTGCAGCACCTGCTGGGTAAAGCAAAAACATTCGGTCTTGTGGAAATATGCCGCCGCCTCGCTGGGCGCAATGCTCGGCACGGCTTGCGCACTCATCGGTTTGTCGGTGGGATTGCGCGCGATGAAAATCATCTCGTTGACCGCGCCTGGGTTCGCGGTGAGTTCGTCATGCTTGGGGTAGAAGTCCCATGGCATATCGGCGGTGTTGGTCGACAGGAACTGCACGCGCACCTGGCGTGAGGTATCGACGACCTGCTCGCCTTCGTACTGCCCGGCGGTCTTGCCATTGATGCCGAAGGCCTTGCACATCACGTCGTAGATCGGCACCAGGGCAAAGCCGAAGACAAACATTGCCACCACGACCCCTAGCAGCCGGGTGACGAGTTTTTTCAGCGAGATCGAGTCAGCCATGATTTTCAGCCTCCACCTGAATCTCTGTGGGAGCGAGCTTGCTCGCGAAGCAGGCGCTGCGGTTTCTCAGTGAAACCGAGTTATCGTTCTTCGCGAGCAAGCTCGCTCCCACAGTCATTTCACTTCCGGCGGCGTGGTGAAGGTGTGATACGGCGCCGGCGACGGCACGCTCCACTCCAGCCCTTCGGCACCATCCCACGGTTTGGCCGGGGCTGGCACGCCACCGCGAATGGTCTTGATCACGATGAACAGGAAGAAGATCTGCGTGGCGCCGAACATGAACGCGCCGATCGACGAGACCATGTTGAAGTCGGCGAACTGCAGGTTGTAGTCCGGGATCCGCCGGGGCATCCCCGCCAGACCCACAAAGTGCATCGGGAAGAAGGTCAGGTTCATGCCGACGAACGACAGCCAGAAGTGCAGCTTGCCAAGGGTTTCGTCGTACATGTGCCCGGTCCACTTTGGCAGCCAGTAATAGGCCGAGGCGAAGATCCCGAAGATCGCCCCGGGCACCAGCACGTAGTGGAAGTGCGCGACCACGAAGTAGGTGTCCTGGTACTGGAAGTCCGCCGGGGCGATGGCCAGCATCAACCCGGAAAAGCCGCCGATCGAGAACAGGATCACGAACGCTACGGCAAACAGCATCGGTGTCTCGAAAGTCAGCGAGCCCTGCCACATGGTGCTGGCCCAGTTGAACACCTTCACCCCGGTCGGCACGGCGATGAGCATGGTTGCGTACATGAAGAACAGCTCGCCCACCAGCGGGATGCCGACCACGAACATGTGGTGCGCCCAGACGATGAACGACAGGAACGCGATGCTCGCCGTCGCATAGACCATTGAGGTGTAGCCGAACAGCGGCTTGCGCGAGAAGGTCGGGATGATCTGGCTGACGGCGCCGAAGGCCGGCAGGATCATGATGTACACCTCGGGGTGGCCGAAGAACCAGAACACATGCTGGAACAGCACCGGGTCACCGCCACCGGCGGCACTGAAGAAACTGGTGCCGAAGTGGATGTCCATCAGCATCATCGTCACGCACCCGGCCAGCACCGGCATCACCGCGATCAGCAGGAACGCGGTGATCAGCCAGGTCCAGACGAACAGCGGCATTTTCATCAGGGTCATGCCGGGGGCACGCAGGTTGAGGATGGTGGCGATCACGTTGATCGCGCCCATGATCGAACTGATCCCCATCAGGTGGATGGCAAAGATGAAGAACGTCACGCTTTCCGGCGCGTAGGTGGTGGACAGTGGCGCGTAGAACGTCCAGCCGAAGTTCGGCCCGCCACCGGGGCTGAACAGGGTCGAGACCAGCAGCAGAAACGCCGCCGGCAACAGCCAGAAGCTGAAGTTGTTCATCCGTGGCAGGGCCATGTCCGGCGCGCCGATCATCAACGGGATCATCCAGTTGGCGAGGCCGACGAACGCCGGCATCACCGCACCGAAGACCATCACCAGGCCGTGCATGGTGGTCATCTGGTTGAAGAATGCCGGCTCGACGATCTGCAAACCGGGCTGGAACAGTTCGGCGCGGATCACCATGGCGAACGAGCCGCCAAGCAGGAACATCAGGAACGCAAACCACAGGTACAGCGTGCCGATGTCCTTGTGGTTGGTGGTCAGCACCCAGCGCATCAGGCCTTTGGCGGGGCCGTGGGCGTGGTCGGCATGACCGTGGTCATCAATGACAGCGCTCATGGCCGGTCTCCTTTACGTGAGTGGGTGGGGCGGGCCGGGGCGCGCTGCCCCGGCCGGTTCACGACGTACGCGATAGACCGGTTCATTTGCTTTCCGCCTGTTTCAGCTCCAGCACTTCTTTTGGCGTGACCATGTCGCCCTTGTTGTTGCCCCAGGCGTTACGTTCGTAGGTCACGACCGCTGCGATATCGACTTCCGACAGCTGCTTGCCGAACGCCGCCATGGCGGTGCCGGGCTTGCCGTGGAAGACAATGCTCAGGTGATCCTTGATCGGGCCGGTGGCGATTTTCGAGCCCTTGAGCGCCGGGAACATCGGCGGCAGGCCCTGGCCCTCGGCCTGGTGACAGGCCACGCAGGTGGTGTGATAGACCTTGTCGCCGCGCTCTTTAAGTTCGTCGAGGGTCCATTCCTTGCTGGTCAGCTCCTTGAGCTGCGCGGCCTCGGCTTTGCGCTCGGCGAGCCACTTCTCGTAGTCGGCCTTCTCTTTGACCTCGACCACGATCGGCATGAAGCCGTGATCCTTGCCGCACAGTTCGGCGCACTGGCCACGGTAGAGCCCGGGCTTGTCGATCCGGGTCCAGGCTTCGTTGACAAACCCCGGGATCGCATCGCGCTTGACCGCGAATGCCGGCACCCACCAGGAGTGGATCACGTCGGCGGAGGTCACGAGGAAGCGCACCTTGGCCCCGGTCGGCAGCACCAATGGCTTGTCGACCTCAAGCAAGTAGTGCTCGCCCTTGGCTTCCTTGTTGTGGATCTGCTCGGCGGGCGTGGCCAGGTTGCTGAAGAATTCGACGTCCTGGCCCAGGTATTTGTAGTGCCACTTCCACTGATAACCGGTGATCTGGATATCAATATCCGGCTCACTGGTGTCGTACATCTTGATCAGGGTGGCGGTTGCCGGAACGGCCATTGCCACCAGGATCAGCAGCGGCACGACGGTCCAGAGAATTTCGACGGTGGTGCTTTCGTGGAATTTTGCGGCGACCTGCCCGGTTGAACGGCGGTGCACCATCATCGACCAGAACATGGCGCCGAAGACGATGACTCCGATCACCACACAGATCCAGAAAATGGTCATGTGCAGATCGAATACTGCGTGACTGATCTCAGTCGCTCCAGGCGCCATATTCACAGTCCAGGCCGCGTGGGCCGGGCTGAAAATCGACCACAACAGGAGGCCCATCCAGACGTGTGGATGTCGCATCATTGCGGGTTCCCCTTATCGTTCTTGTTATCCCGGAGGCGTAACGCCTGCGGCAAGGGAGCGGCTGCATCAGACTACGAACTTGAATCGCCGGGCCTTGCTGCGGGTGCAGTCGGGCGTCATCAGCTAACTCCATTCACTGGCGAGTATAGACAGCGAGCGGAATTTGCAATGTGCCGACGTAAATGAACTGAAACAGCGGGTACTTGCGTTCGAGGGCACGAATGGAGAAGGATGCAGACGAGTGGTGGCGAACCGATATAACGCCGGTGCATCAAGGATGAAATAATTATGACAAATGCGTCTTAGCATTTTTCGTAAGCCAGCTAACTTATGTCTTCCCTATTTCATTGCCTTGTACCCTGGAGTTTTCATGAACACCGCCGCATTGCGCGAGCAGATCCAAAAAGCCCGACAAACCGAAAACCAAACCGGACGGCTCAAGCGTCAGCTGGAAGCCAAGTTGCCTCATCTGCATTCGGCCATCCAGTTGCCGGACGCTAACCGTGAAGAAGCGTTGACGAGCTTCGTCACCGCCTATATCGACGAAGTACCAGACATGCTGGATGCAGCCAATGAAGTCGCCAGGGAAGCGGGAATCGAGTCACAGATCAAACCGGTGCTGAGAATCGCCGAGCAGTACTTTATCCAGCCGCCGGTGGGACTGGACAGTCTGCTGGACGAAGCCTATCTGGCACACCGCTTTGTCGAAGAGGTCAACGACCTGTACATCAAGCACCTCGGCCAGCCACTGATCCCCCTGGACATGACGGTCGCCAATCTGATTGCTCACCAATTGCTCGGTGAGGAATTTGCCAATCAACTGGACGAAGTGGTGCATCACACCATCGACGAAATGCTCGACGACGAGAGCTTTGCGCTGGAATCGGTCGAAGCTTACCGCGACAAGCTGAGCAGCCCGGATACCGGTGCTGCGTGGAAGCGCTGGCCATGCATGGGCCGCCGCCTGGGCGTGGGCCTGGAACTGGATCAGCCAGCCGCGTAAGCCACGCACAATCCAATGTCGGAGTGAGCCTGCTCGCGATGGCGATGGGTCAGTCAACAGAGATGTTGATTGAAACGATCGCCATCGCGAGCAGGCTTACTCCTGCAGGGTTTGAGTTCAACCTGGAGATTCAGCCGGCGGCGCCGACACCGGTATTGGTCCGAACCCGCCCCTCAAGCCGTCGCTTCAACCCGCGCGACTCGATCAACAGCTTCGACCCCTTCGCAGCATTCGCCCGGCCCCACTCTTCCAGCAACTCCAGACACGAATGGTCGATGTAGCTCAGGTTATTGAGCGGTACATGCACCGTCGTACCTTCGGGAATGCTGCCCAGCACCTGGGTCAAGGCTGGCACCTTGAGAAAGGTCGCCGCGCCCACCAGGCGCAACTCCATCTCGCCATCCTGCGGCAGGTCGATCAGGCTGATCTTCAGGCGCGACGCCTTGAACGCCAGTTTCAGCAGGGTCAGACCGAAACCGATCAGTACCCCGGTCAACAGGTCGGTGAAGATGATCGCCAGCGCCGTGGCGGCGTAGGTGAACATCGGCATCCGCCCGTAACGGCCCAGACCGCGAAAGGCCTTGAGGTCGACCAGTTTGAAACCGGTGTAGACCAGCACCCCGGCCAGACTCGCCACCGGAATGCTTTGCAGCACGCTCGACAGCAACAACACGAACCCCAGCAGCCACAGACCATGAAAGATCGTCGAATAACGGGTGGTCGCGCCGGCCTGGACGTTGGCCGAACTGCGCACAATCACCCCGGTCATCGGCAGCGCACCGACCAGCCCGCAGAGCATGTTGCCGACACCTTGCGCTGACAGCTCACGGTCAAAGTCAGAACGTACGCCACTGTGCATGCGGTCTACTGCCGCCGCAGACAGCAGGGTTTCGGCGCTGGCGATAAACGCCACGGCAAATGCCGCGATCAGTAGCGTCGGGTCGGCCAGGCTGAGCAGGTCCGCCGGTTTCAGCCAGTCGATGGCTTCGGCCAGATTCTCCGGCACCTCGACCCGTTTCACCGGCAACGCCAGCAGCAGGCTGGCGCCCGTGGCCAGACCTACGCCGAGCAACGCGCCGGGAATAAACCGCAGCGAGTGCGGACGGAATTTCTCCCACAGCCACATCACCGCAATGGTCGCCAGCCCGAGTAACCCGGCCTGCCAGCCAAACGACGGCAAGGCTTGCGCCACCGCGCCGGGGAAGGCCGTCAGGTTATCCAGACCGGAAGGTTGCGGCTTGGCGTCGAGCATCACATGCACCTGCGAGAGCACGATCAACACCCCGATCCCGGCGAGCATGCCGTACACCACCGCTGGCGCCGTGACCCGGAACCAGCAACCGAGCTTCAGGCGACCGGCCACCAGTTGCAGGAAACCTGCGAGCAGCAGAATCGGCCCGAGCATCTCGATACCGTGCTGACGCACCAGTTCGAACACCAGCACCGCCAGACCCGCCGCCGGCCCGCTGACCTGCAACGGCGAACCCGCCAGCCAACCCACCACCAGACCGCCGATGATCCCGGTGATCAGGCCTTTGGCCGGCGGCAACCCGGAAGCAATTGCGATACCCATGCACAACGGCAGGGCGACCAGGAACACAACCACCGAAGCCAACAGCTCCCGTGGCAGAACCGCTTTCAATTGAGCAGCACGCATGGTGATTCTCCCGAAGCTTTCTTCAGGCGTGGCGAGGCCAGGCCGCTGAAACAGCGGCCGGCGTCAAACCACACAGATTTTTAGGAAGATTTAGAAGCGCGCTTTGGGCGTCGCCACCGGAATCGGGTGGCTGCCATCGAGCGGCAGGAAACGTCCCTGATCCGCGTCGTAAGCCTTGATTTCGCTGGTTTCGATGTTGTAGACCCAGCCATGAATGAACAGATGACCGTTCGCCATGCGCGAGGCTACCGAAGGATGGGTACGCAAGTGCTGCAGTTGGGCGATGACGTTTTCCTCGGTGAGGATCGGCATGCTCTCTTTTTCGTCGGCGCAGTGACAGTTGTCGTGCACCATGGTTTTCGCGACTTCGGCGTGGCGCAGCCAGGCTTTGACCGTCGGCATTTTTTCCAGGCTGTCCGGGTTGAGCACCGCACGCATGGCGCCGCAATCGGAATGGCCGCAGATGATGATGTGCTGCACGCCCAGCGCCAGCACCGCGTACTCGATTGCGGTGGAAACGCCGCCGTTCATCTGGCCGTAAGGCGGCACGACGTTGCCGACGTTACGGGTCACGAACAGATCGCCCGGGGAGCTCTGGGTGATCAGTTCAGGGACGATGCGCGAGTCGGCGCAGGTGATGAACATTGCCCGGGGCGATTGCGCCGTGGCGAGTTTCTTGAAGAGTTCTTCCTGCTGCGGGAAGACCTCATGATGAAAATGCAAAAAGCCGTCAACGATCGTTCGCAGCGCTGCATCGGCGGATTCCGCCCCAGGGACGGCTTGCGCCGACGCAGCCAAAGGCTGTTTATCCTTGTCACTCATGATTCATCCTCTTTGGCGGATTCGGGGAGTCGTTCCCGTGTATTCCGGTATGAAGCCAGTGGCTGTTTAAAACATCCGGGTCATCCCGACCCGTCAGTCACTCGATGAACAAGGTAGCCGCCGAAACTTAACTCAAACTGAATCAAGCGCTCTAGAACGTGTGTTCCAGGTCACGAAAAACGTGACTGGCCTGTTCCGGCGGAAGGATTCCAACCCATCAACCATCGGCTAATTGTCGCTAAATCAACGACATCTGGCGACCCGACGGACAGAAGGCGGTGTGATTTACCCGAAGCCCTCGGGCCAGCGAGCTCGCCGCCGGCACCTCACCTTGGCTGCTGCGTCAGGGGTACTCAGGGATTGGGACGCGCGAACAGTTGCCGATTAAAACTACGATACTTGATGCAACATATAGTGGATTGCCACTTTGACAGCGGTGCGTATTATCCGAAGAGCCATGGAAGTCATTAGGCAAACAAACTTGAAAGGGATTTTTTATGACATCAATTGCACGTCCAGACAGTGTTCGAGGGGTTTTTTTAGAGAGGGTCGAAATAACTGTCCCTCGAAGCGAAATTCTAGTGGAAATGCGCTTTTCAACTAAGAAAGCAGTGACTGATCCAGCGACCGGACTGGTATCCGAGATGCTTGTTGATTCAAAGGTCGTGGGTGCAATATCGTCCGATAAAGGCAAAACGTTTAAAATTGGCGGGCTTAAAGATGTAGACGGCGATGGTGATATCGACCGTCATGATCAGGCAAAGTTAATCGCCCTGGCCAAGGCTTATAGCGCCATTATCAATCCTTGAATAAAAACAAAGCCTGTATGACTTCATACAGGCTTTGTTCCCGCGTAAAGGCTCTGCGAAGGGTTCCCGTTTCTTACTGACTTCGATAGACGCGAGTTTGCGACCTCGACGGATTTGCTAAATCAACGACATCTGGCGACCCGGCGGACAGAACGCTGTGCAATCGAGGTTGTAGCCCTCGCGATGATTCATGCCTAAACGCTTGATGGCTTTGGCAAAGCGCTGCGCCAGCAGATCGGCGAACACCCCTTCGCCGCGCATGCGTGCGCCAAAACGGCTGTCGTAGAGCTCACCGCCACGGCTCTGGCGGATCAGGCTCAGCACATGGGCCGCCCGCTGCGGGTAGTGCGCCTGCAACCACTCCTCGAACAGCGGCGCCACTTCCAGCGGCAGCCGCAGCATCATGTACGCAGCGCTCTGCGCGCCGGCCGCATGCGCCTCAGTCAGCAGGTTTTCGATCTCACTGTCATTGATCATCGGAATCATTGGCGAACACAGCACACCCACTGGAATCCCCGCGTCGCGCATTACCCGGATCGCCCGCAGCCGGGCCTTGGGCGCTGCGGCGCGGGGTTCGAGGATGCGTTTGAGTTCGTCGTCCAGTGTGGTCAGGCTGATCATCACCGCCACCAGCCTTTGCTGCGCCAGTTCAGTGAGCAGGTCGAGGTCGCGCAAGATCAGCGAACCCTTGGTGATGATGGTCACCGGATGCCGATAGCGCAGCAGCACTTCGAGGGTCTGGCGGGTGATTTTGTGTTCGCGCTCGATCGGCTGATACGGATCGGTATTGGAGCCCAGGTTGATCGGCGCGCATTGATAGCCTTTTTTCCCGAGCTGTTCTTCCAGCACTTGGGCGGCGTTGGTCTTGGCAATCAGCCTGGTTTCGAAATCCAGCCCGGGCGACATGTCCCAATAGGCATGGCTGGGCCGCGCGTAGCAATAGATGCAGCCATGCTCGCAGCCTCGGTAGGGGTTGATCGAGCGGTCGAAGGGCAGGTCCGGCGAGGTGTTGCGGGTGATGATGGTTTTCGCGGTTTCGATCATCACCTCGGTGTTCTGCGTTTCGGGCACTTCCTGATACCAGCCGTCATCCTCGGCCACCGAACGGTTCGGCGCAAAGCGGTTGTGCGGATTGGTCGCGGTGCCGCGACCGCGCGGGGGGAGAGGGTTGATCATTGCGCGAACCTCAAATCTGTACATGCATACAGTACAAGGTTACGCCCTTAACGATCCAGTACCGTTCGGCCAAGGAATACGGGCACGGTTTAGGTCTGCCATGTGCTGGGTTGTTCATATAAATCACTGGAACAAGAGAAAACCCACGAAACATATGTTGGGTTGTGAAGGAAAGTTATCAACTATAGCCTTCGAAACTTACCGGCACTGATGCCTGTATATGAACTCTAAAAGGATTTAATTTATGTCGTTTCTTAATCAGCGTGGTGTATTCCTACAAATGTTGCTGCCGAGCCAATCGGAACCCAATACCATTGTTTCGATGCAACTTGCCCGCAAGGAACTGGGCTGGAATGCCGCGGAGGAGTTGTCGACCGAAGCTCTGGTCGATTCGATCTACGTGGTCGCGGTGTCCAGCGATCAAGGCAAGTCCTTCACCATTCGCACGGACAAAAAAGATGTGGACGGCGACGGTGATATAGATAGTGATGACAAGGCCAAGTTAGTGGCATTGGCCAAGGCTTATGCAAGTATCGTTAATCCGTAACGCACACGGCGACAAATGCAAAAAAACCTGCATGATTTACGCCTGCAGGTTTTTGTCGGACAGTGATTGGTCAAAACGGTAGCAACCATGTGAGTGATTATTTCAAATTTTAAAGTCCCTCATTGATGCAAAGGAACCCGCGATTTTTCTGAAAATAAACTCATCGTCCAGATCAATATCGTTATCACCGTCAGCGTCCGTCGACCCCATCACTTTTTTATACAATCCCTTGTCATAACCCGTGACGGTCACGACTGAATCCGGGCGAGTCAAATCGGAGTTTGCGACATTAAACAAGCCAATATTGACGTCGGCAAGTTTGCCCTCTGAGGCGTTGTCTGCAAATGAGATAAGCATGCAACTGTAAAGACGTCCCGCACCGACGGTGCTCAAGCCGACAATCGCAGAGGCGAGGTCGCCTGCCAGGGTGTAATAGGAGTCGTCATCCTCATCAGTGTCGCCGTCGCCCTCAACGTCGTCGACTCCGCTTACCGTGTCATATTTCCCGTTGGCGATATTGGCGTACGCTGTGACGACGATGTCGGGCAATGAATTAACAGCATCACCATTGTTGTAGCGGGAAATTACCGCTTCAGCTGTGCCGTTCCCATCCGTGTCTCTGAACTCATATAACAGTGAGTAGCTCATGTCTGTGTGCTCCCTGCCAGCGCAATATTAAGGACCTGAATCTATGTCCCTTTGCACATTAGGTAACGTAAATGCGAGCGTCTACTGTCAGACTTGACAGGTGTATGCATTTACAGCACGGATGGAACAACGTGACTGACTGAGTGGTTATACACCCTGTCAACTCTGACAGTAGACTGGAATTATCCCCAACTCTAATCTCAAGCACGGATTCAAGTCTGAGGGATTTTATTCATGGCTATCAGAATACTGCTGGAAATCTCGGATATGGACCGAGATGAAAGTCCGGAAATCGCGTTTTATCACTACGATGAAGACGCGACCGAAATGATGGATTACGACTATTCGCTCTATGCTTCGTCGTCGCAGGCCAATGGTCGTTATGACGTGATCTCCGAAGACGCCGTCGATGCTGACGGCGATGGCGACATCGACAAATACGACGAGAAGCTTTACCTGCAGCTGGCCGATGCATTTGCGCAGTTCAAAGGCTTTCAGTCCAAGCGTTGATCGGCCGCTGACACCGCACGAAAAGTCGCACCGTGCCAGCGGCGTATCAATCGCAGCCGTCAGTTATGCGTGGTGACTTGCCCCAAATCATCCCTGGAAGTCGCCTGCATATCGTTCTTGCGCAGGCTCGCGACATCGTCAGCCTTGACCGGCGCGCCCTTGTTACCCCAACTGCCGCGAATAAAACTCACCACATCGGCTACTTCCTGATCCGACAAGCGCCAGGCGAAACCCGGCATGGTGAAGGTCGACGGCGCCGAGTGGGTGGCCGGCAGGGTGCCGCCCTTGAGCACGATGTGGATCAGCGACGTCGGGTCTTCCGATTGCAGCACCGGATTGCCGGCCAGCGCCGGGAACACCCGGGTATAGCCATGGCCGTCGGTACGGTGGCAGGCCGCGCAGTTGTCGATGTACACCGCTGCGCCGCGTTGGCTGTCGTCACCGTTCCATAGGGCCTTGGCGGCTTTTTCGTCGTACTGGTGCGGCTGATCGTTCGGATCAGTTGCGGGCAGGGACTTGAGGTAGCGAGCAATCGCGGTCAGGTCGGCGTCGGTCATGTATTGCATGCTGTGGGTCACCACGTCGCTCATGCCGCCGAACACCGCGCTGCGGTCGCTGCGTCCGGTCTTGAGGAACTGCACCAGTTGCGCTTCGCTCCAGCTGCCGAGACCGTCCTTGTGATCGCCGCGCAGGTTCTTGGCGATCCAGCCTTCCAGCGGCGCACTGCCGGCGAGGAAGTTTTTGCCGTCGGTGGCGCTCAGGGATTTTTCCTGCATGGTCAGGGCCCGCGGCGTATGGCAGGCGCCGCAATGGCCGAGGCCTTCGACCAGATAGGCGCCACGGTCGATGACTGGATCGTCCGAGGTTGCCTTGTAGTCCTCGACTTTCGGCGCAAACATCCAGCGCCAGCCCATCAACGGCCAGCGCATGCTCAGCGGCCATGGAATGTCGCTGGCTTTGTTCTCCTGCGCGACCGGTTCGACGCCGTGCATGAAGTAGGCGTACAACGCCTGCATGTCGCCTTCACTGACGCGGGCGTAGGACGGATACGGCATGGCCGGGTACAACGTACTGCCGTTTTTCGCGACACCGTGGCGCACGGCCTTGTCGAAGTCCTCGAAGCTGTAATCACCGACGCCGGTTTGGTCGGGGGTGATGTTGGTCGAGTAAATCGTGCCGATCGGGGTTTCCATCGGCAGGCCGCCAGCGAACGGCTTGCCGCCCTTGGCGGTATGGCAGGCCACGCAGTCGCCCGCACGGGCGAGGTATTCGCCTTGTTTGATCAACGCAGGATCGACGTCGGCAGCGGTTACAGCTGCGCTGCCGAGCAGCGCCAGGGTGGCGATAACGAGGTTTTTCATGGTCATCGCTCCTTATGCCTGAACCAGCGGGCCGGGGTTTTTCAGGTACTGCTCGCGGATCGCCTTCGCCGACCAGTAGGTCAACGCCGCCACCAGTCCGGTCGGGTTGTAGCCCAGCCCTTGCGGGAATGCCGACGCGCCCGGCACAAACACGTTGTGCACGTCCCAGCTCTGCAAGTAGCGGTTCAGGGCGCTTTTCTTCGGATCGGTGCCCATGATCGCGCCACCGTTGAGGTGGGTGGTCTGGTAAGCCGCGGTGTTGAAGTGATCACCGACCTGTTTGCCGATCACCGCGATGGCTTTCGGGCCCATGGCTTGGGCGACCTTGCCCATTTTCTCGACCATGAAGCGGTTCATCTTGATGTCGTTTTCCTGCCAGTCGAAGGTCATCCGCAGCAGCGGCAAGCCGTAGGCATCGCGGTACACCGGATCCAGATCGAGGTAGTTGCCGCGGTAGGACTGATGCGCGCCGTGGGCGTCCATCGACACCTGGTGGGTGTAGTAATCGGCGGTCGCACGTTTCCACGCGCTGCCCCAGGCCGGTGTGCCCGGCGGGTTCGAAGTACCGGCAATCGGCCGGCTGCCGGCCTGGTTGACCCACATCGGCGAGCCGCCGACGAAGCCGTGCGGCCCGTGGTCGAAGTTGTCGGCGTTGAAGTCATCCAGCGCCACGCCGTTGCCGCCGGCACCGATGAAGTTGTTGGTGTGGGTGTCCTTGTCGAAGAACGCCTTGATGGTCGCCATGTTCTGGTAGGCGAAGTTGCGCCCGACCACGCCTTCGCCGCTGATCGGGTCGTAAGGCTTGCCGATGCCCGACAGCAGCATCAGGCGCACGTTGTGCAGCTGGAAGGCGCCGAGGATCACCAGATCCGCCGGTTGCTCGATCTCGCGGCCCTGGCCGTCGATGTAAGTCACGCCGGTGGCCTTGGACTTGGTGCTGTCGAGGTTGACCCGCAGCACATGTGAGTTAGGCCGCAGTTCGAAATTCGGCAACGGCTTTAGCGCCGGCAGAATGTTCACGTTCGGCGAGGCCTTGGAATACATGTAGCAAACATAACCGCTGCAGAAACCGCAGAAGTTGCACGGCCCCATCTGTGCGCCGTAGGGATTGGTGTACGGCCCTGAAGTATTCGCCGACGGCAGGTTGTAGGGTTTGTAACCGACCTCTGTCGCCGCTTTGCCGAACAGCTGTGCGGACACCGTGTTTTTCTGCGCTTGCAGCGGGAACGGATTGGAGCGATCCGGCGCATAAGGGTTGCCGCCCTTGCCCTGACCGACCAGTTGGCCCTTCACGGTCCAGGCCTGGCCGGAGGTGCCGAAGACTTTCTCGGCGAAATCGAAGAAAGGCTCCAGCTCTTCGTAGCTGACGCCGAAGTCCTGGATGGTCATGTCCTTGGGGATAAAGTTTTTGCCGTAGCGCTCTTCGTAGTGGCTGCGCATGCGCAGCTCGATCGGATCGACGCGAAAATGCACGCCCGACCAGTGCAGACCGGCGCCCCCGACGCCATTACCCGGCAGGAACGCGCCGAGCTGGCGGTTGGGCAGGGCGATATCGTTGACGCTGTGGCGGATGGTGACCGTCTCTTTGGAGATGTCCTGAAAGAGTTTTTTGCGCACGCTGTAGGTGAGTTCGTCGATCACCTGCGGATAGTTGCCGTCGGGGTAGGTGTCCTGCATCGGCCCGCGCTCCAGCGCCAGCACATTGAGCCCCGCTTCGGTCAGCTCTTTGGCCATGATCGCGCCGGTCCAGCCAAAACCGACGATCACTGCGTCGACCTTCTTCATTACCGTTGCCATGCTCAAGCCCTCTCGCCGCGAATCGAAACTGCCGGGAAGGGGTATTGCTCGTTGCGTTCCACCCAATCCATGAAATCGGCGCGGGCGCCGGGGAAGCCGATCATGGTCCAGCCGACCATGCCTTTATTGCCGCCGTGGATCGGGTCGCAGAAGAACCCTTCCTTGGTGTTTTGCAGCAGCAGACTGAAGAAAATCTTCGCCGGAACCGTATCGAACTGCGGCTTGCCGGCTTCGAGTTGCTTGAGCAAGTCGTCTCGGGTAGCGCTGTCTTGCTCGGCAAATGTTTTACCGTTGAGGGATTTTGCCCACTGATCCGTGGCGGCGATGCCGAGGCGATAGATGTCTTTGGGCACCAGTTTGCTCTGCCAGCCCATCTCCGGCGCGGCGTCGGCGTTGAACGGACCCTGCATGTACCACAGGGCACCGGCGGCGTACGGGGTGTTCATCTGGCGGTCGATGTATTCCGGCACGCCGGCTTCGAGGGCACCCGGGCCTTGATCGTCGTTGGGGATCAATTGCGCCACGGCGGCGTTGATGAACGCCCATTCCTCGGCGGTGAAATAGCTTGGCTGGTAAGCGCCGGACTCGGCCTTCGCCGGAGCTGCCGCGGGCGCCGCCGGGGTGACTTCAGGCGCCGCTTGCAAGACGCTGCTGCCCAGGCCGCTACCGGCGAGGGTGACCACGGGAATCAGGGTCAGGGATTTGCGCAAGAACTCACGCCGCGGGTTGTCTCGATTTGCATCAGACATGGGGGTGCACCTCATCAGGCATTGATGGTTGTCCGTTTCTGCGAACGGCTTGAGCATTTTTCGTCGCGGCGTGAAGCCCGTGTGACCGGGAAAAGGGCGACGCCTGCAACATCGTGTGACAAATGGTAGCAGGCTAATCATCGGGATTAACCGATTCAGCGGAAAAAACCGCGGTTTTTTCCGCGACGCTCAATGAAATCGCACGGATTCACGATTCTTTGACAAGTGCCTCACAGGGCTTTGACCGTCGTACGTAGAAGCTGTAAGGCCTTTCATTGATGAATCCCGATACGGTCAGCCCAGCATGTCCCGAGTGCGCCTTTTCCCTGCTTTGTGTTTGTCGCTTGTTGCCCTGCTGCACTTGATGCCGGCCCAGGCTGACGCCGCTGCAACATCGCGTCCCCCTGAATGGGCACAACCGGTTGAAGTGCAGTACAACCTGTTCCAGATGTCGCCGACCCTCTACCGCAGCGCCTTGCCGGACGGCGGTGCGGTGCCGTTGTTGAAGAACCTCAAAGTGGCGACGGTGATCAACTTCCTGCCGGAAGCCGACAGCCGCTGGTTGTCCGAGCCAGGCATCAATCAGGTGCAACTGCCTTATCGCACCAACCATGTCGATGACGCCGATGTGCTCAAGACCCTGCGCGCGATTCAGGCTGCCGAAGCCAATGGCCCGGTGTTGATGCATTGCAAGCACGGTTCCGACCGTACCGGCCTGATGGCGGCGATGTACCGGATCGTGGTGCAGGGCTGGAGCAAGGAAGACGCGCTGAACGAGATGACTCAGGGCGGTTTTGGTGAAAGCGGCCATTTCAAGGATGGCGTGCGCTATGTGATGCAGGCCGATGTCGACAAACTGCGTACCGCTCTGGCCAATGGCGATTGCAGCACCAGTGCCTTTGCCACCTGCTCGATGAAGAGCTGGTTCCAGTCGGTCAACCTGAAGTAACCGCGGGCGTATCGGCGGCAAAGAGCTGTGCGGTAACAGGCTCGCCAAGAAACCCATGCGCGGCCTTGAGCAATGAGCGGGAGTCGCCGGGCGCAAAGAACGCCTCGCGAAAATCCCGCCCTGTCTGCGGGGCGAACACACCGTCGCGCTGAAACCGTTTGAACACCTCGCTCGCCAGCACGCCCGACCATTTGTAGGCGTAGACCGATGCCGCGTAGCCGGTCACCAGGTAATCAAAGCTATAGGCGAGGCGGTGATAACCCGACAGTTGCAGGTGGGGGATGTCACGTTGCACATCTTCGAAAACCTGCTGGATGCTGCGGCCATCGCCATGACTTCGATGCAGCTCCAAATCAAATAACGCCGTCATCAGCAACATGGCGGTGGTCCGGCTGGTGTGGGCGCTGATGGCGGCCAGCGCAGTCTCGGCCCGTGCCTTCGTCAGTCGCTCGCCGCTCTGGTAATGGGCGCCTAGCCACACCAGAAACTCCGATGACAGGCACCAGTGTTCGAACAACTGCCCGGCGAACTCGGCAGTATCGCGGGCCATTTGCGAAATCCCCGAAAGGTTGCGATGCGGGGATCGCGTGAAAACATGTTGCAGGCAATGCCCGAACTCGTGGAACAGCACCCGCAGGTTTTCGTGGGACAGCAGGCACGGATGGTCCTTGGTGGCAGGCGGGAAGTTACTGTGAAGGCTGGCAATCGGCAGCGATGGGCGCCCTTCGGCATTGATGCGGCGAACGCGCAAGGCCGAGGTGAAGGCATAGTCGGTCGATACTTCGTGGTGATAGGGGTCAATGTAGATATACCCGATCACTTGCTCGTACTCGCGTACCTCCAGTAACCGCACGCTTTGATGCCAGTGGCTGACTGCTGTCTGTTCGACGATCTTGACGCCGAACATGTGCTCGCTGAATAGACAGAGCCGACGTAGCGTGCCATCGAGCGGGAAGTACTCACGCAAGCTTTTGAGTGCGCCATTCAATTGCAGCAGGCGTAACTGCTCGGCGAGGAAGTCTTCATCCCATGGCTGTATTGGTGCAATCCCCTGGGTGAGCGCGAACGCCTTCAGGGCCTGGGCATCGCGCTGCAAGGCCGGCGTATTTGATGCCACTTGCTGGCGGACAAAGGCGTCGACTTGTTCGGGTGAGGCGGCCATGCGGTTTTCGAGGCGAAACTGGACGAAGTTTTCGAATCCGAGTAACCGGGCTTTTTCGTGTCGCAGGCCGACCAACACCGTCAGGACCGGATGGTTGTCGGTTTTGTTCGCTTGGGGGCCCTGGTCGGAGGCGCGGCTGAACCACGCCAAGTAATATTCTTCGCGCAGTGCCCTGTTTTGCGAGTGAGTCATGACGTGCTGGTAGGTGTTTCGATCCAGCGTCAGCAGCCAGCCGTTGAATCCTGCCTGTTTTGCATTGCGGGCCAGACGCGCCTGCACCGCAGCAGACAGGCCTTCAAGCTGCGTGACGTCGGCAATGCGTTTGCTCCACGCGGCGTCGGCCAGTTCCAGGTTGCTCAGGAACAGTTGCTCCAGCTGCCGGATGTCGTGATTCAGGCGCGCAAGCGTTTGCTGTTGAGCACGCTGCAGTTCGATCCCGGACAGGCGAAATTTGCGCAGAATCTTCGCCAGCGAGGCTTTGCGCTGATCATCGAAACTGGCGGCAATCGAGCTGTTCGCCAGCCGTTGATAGGTACGGTACAGCGCCAGATTGGCGGCCTTGTCGGCGCGGTATTGGTCCGCTGCGAGGCTGCACAAGGCGCTTTCCCTGAGCCAATCGGTGTCGTCGGGTTTGACGCTCGAGAGGGTTTCGATAATGGCCATGGTTTCATCCAGGCGCGCTTCGGCCTCATCGACGGCCACTACCAGATCGTCCCAACCCGGATGTTCGGTTTGGCTGGCGATCACTTGCGTAATGACCTGGTGGTTTGCGCAGATGATCGCGTTGATCGCCGGAACCAGATGCTCGGCGCGTATCGCCGACCACGGTGGCAAAGTCCAGGGTTGTAACAGCGGATTGGTGTCAGGCATGGCTTCTTCCTTGAGGCGTGGCTGAAAAGGGCCAGCTTAGGCAGGAAGCGCAGGGGAAGGGCGGTACATAGTTACCACCTTCCACCGCTGATCGGTGGAAGGTGGCAGCGACTCAATGTTGTGCGTCAGGTTTTTTCGCAAGCTTCGGATTGGGGAAGAACTGCACGGCCTGGACATTCTTGTCCGCTGTCGGCTTGAGCGCGCTGGTATTGACCCGCGTGCCCAGCTCTTTCGGTACAGAAAGCCCCTGCTCGTTCAACGTATCCGAGTAACCACAGGCCACGCATTCGCGGTGCGGCACGCTGTCCTCGTTCCACATCATCAGCTTGTCCGGCTCGCTGCACGCCGGGCAGACCGCCCCGGCGATAAAGCGTTTCTTGGTAATCACAGGTGCCTCGCTCATGCTGCTGCGTCCTCACTCAGGCCGCTATGCCGCAAGAGTGCGTCAATCGAAGGCGCACGGCCACGGAAGTCGACGAACAGCACCATCGGGGCCTGCGAACCGCCACGTGCCAGGATCGCTTCGCGGAAAGCGCGACCGGTTTCAGCGTTGAGCACGCCGTCTTCTTCGAATTTCGAGAAGGCATCCGCCGACAGCACTTCCGCCCACTTGTAGCTGTAGTAACCCGCTGCGTAACCGCCGGCGAAGATGTGCGCGAAGCTGTTGGGGAAGCGGTTGTAGGCCGGTGGACGCATCACTGAAACTTCATCGCGAACACCTTCGAGCACTTGCAGCACGCTGCGGCCGTCACCGTGGGTGGCGTGCAGTTCGAAGTCGAACAGCGAGAACTCCAGCTGACGCACCATCATCAGCCCGGACTGGAAGTTTTTCGCCGCGAGCATTTTTTCCAGCAGGTCCTGTGGCAGTGGCTCGCCGGTTTCATAGTGACCGGAGATCAGTGCCAGACCTTCCGGCTCCCAGCACCAGTTTTCCATGAACTGGCTCGGCAGCTCGACCGCATCCCATGCCACGCCGTTGATCCCGGAGACACCAGCGTGATCCACGCGGGTCAGCAGGTGATGCAGGCCATGGCCGAATTCGTGGAACAGGGTGGTCACTTCATCGTGGGTCAGCAACGCAGGCTTGCCGCTGTCGGCCGGGGTGAAGTTGCACACCAGGTTGGCGACCGGGCTTTGCAGCACGCCGTCGACAGTGCGGCGGCGGTCGCGAGCGCCGTCCATCCACGCGCCGCCTCGCTTGTTGGCGCGGGCGTAGAGGTCAAAGAAGAAGCGGCCGACATGCTGGCCGTTTTCCTTGATCTCGAACAGGCGCACGTCCGGGTGCCAGGTGTCGAAGCCTTTCAGTTCGGCGATTTCAATGCCGTACAGACGCTGGACGATCGCGAACAGCCCGCCGAGGACTTTGTCGATCGGGAAGTAGGCGCGCAGGGTTTCCTGAGCGACGCTGTAGCGTTGCTCGCGGAGTTTTTCCCCGTAGAAACCGCTGTCCCAGCTTTGCAGATCGGCGCAGCCCTGTTCGGCGGCGTAGGCGCGCAGCTGTTGCAGGTCCTGCGCGGCGAACGGCTTGCTGCGCTTGGCCAGGTCGCGCAGGAAGCTCAGCACCTGATCGCTGGACTCGGCCATTTTGGTCGCCAGGCTCAGCTCGGAGAAGCTGGCAAAACCCAGCAGCCTGGCCAGTTCCTGACGCAGGTCGAGGATCTCCTCCATGACTGGACCGTTGTCGTTCTGCCCGGCATTCGGGCCTTGATCCGACGCACGGGTGCAATAGGCGGCGTAGACTTCTTCACGCAGCGCGCGGTCCTGGGCGTAGGTCATTACCGCGTAGTAGCTCGGGAATTCCAGGGTGATCAGCCAGCCATCGAGACCTTTAGCCTGGGCGGCGGCCGCCATCTGCGCCTTGGCCGAATCGGTCAGGCCGGCGAGGGCGGCTTCGTCGGTGATGTGCTTGGTCCAGGCTTGTGTGGCATCGAGCAACTGGTTGGAGAAGCGGCTGCCCAGCTCGGACAGTTTGCTCTGCACTTCGGCGTAACGCTTCTGTTCAGCTTCCGGCAGGTCGATACCCGACAGGCGGAAATCGCGCAGGGCATGTTCCAGAATGGTTTTTTGTGCCACGTCGAAACCGGCGGCTTCCTGGCTGTTAGCCAGCGCCTCATAGGCCTGGAACAGTTCGCGGTTCTGGCCCATTTCGGTGGAGTAGGCGCTCAGGGCCGGCAGGCACGACTCGTAGGCTTCACGCAGTTCGGCGCTGTTGCACACGGCGTTGAGGTGGCTGACCGGGCTCCAGGCGGCGCCGAGGCGATCATTGAGTTCGTCCATTGCCAGTACCAGACCGGCCCAGGTCGGGTTCTGGCCTTGGGTCTTGAGGATTTCGGCAATGGCGGCGCGGTTGTCGGCCAGAATGGTTTCGATGGCCGGCAGGACGTGTTCGGCACGGATCGTGGAGAACGGTGGCAGGTCGTAGGACTGCAGCAGAGGGTTGTTCACGCTCACGGTTGGCACCTTGGCTGGAAGAAACATGCGCCCATCTTAATTACAATCGGCATTCACCGCAGCTATCGGCGACAGAGAGAGAACTTATCGTGTCCGTTCGCAAGTACCAGAATCACACCCCGCAGCTTCGCGAAGGCGCGTTTGTCGACGCCTCGGCGGTGGTGATCGGCGACGTTGAAATCGGCGAAAACAGCTCCGTGTGGCCGCTGACCGTGATCCGTGGCGACATGCACCGCATCCGCATCGGCGCGCGCACCAGCGTGCAGGACGGCTGCGTGCTGCACATCACCCACGCCGGTCCGTTCAACCCGGACGGCTTCCCGCTGCTGATCGGCGATGACGTGACCATCGCCCACAAGGTCATGCTGCATGGCTGCAGCGTCGGCAGTCGCGTGTTGATCGGCATGGGTAGCATCGTCATGGATGGCGCGGTGGTCGAGGACGACGTGATCATCGGCGCCGGCAGCCTGGTGCCGCCGGGCAAGCGCCTGGAAAGCGGCTTTCTGTATGTTGGCAGTCCGGTGAAACAGGTGCGTGCACTGACTGACAAGGAGCGCGCCTTCTTCACCTACAGCGCGGCGAACTACGTGAAGCTCAAGGACCTGCATCTGGCCGAAGGCTACGACCAGCTCTGAAACGACTGACACCCGCACAGGATTTCTCATGCACTACCAGACCGTACTGTTCGACCTCGATGGCACCCTGACCGACCCGCGTGAGGGCATCACCCGTTCCATCCAGTTCGCCCTCGGCAAGCTCGGCATCGACGAGCCGGACCTGACCAGACTTGAACACTTCATCGGCCCGCCGCTGCTGCAGGCGTTCATGCAGTTCTATGGTTTCGATGAGGCCAAGGCGTGGCAGGCGGTGAATTTCTATCGCGAACGCTTCAAGGTCACCGGCCTGTATGAAAACCGCGTGTTTGATGGTGTCACGCCTTTATTGGAAACCCTGAGCGGGCAGGGACGGCAGCTGTATATCGCCACGTCGAAACCGTGGGAATTTGCCCGCGAGATTGCCCGGCATTTTGATTTTGCCCGGCACTTCAAGGTGATCTACGGCAGTGAGCTGGACGGCACGCGGACCAATAAGGTCGAGCTGATTGCGCATCTGATCAAGGAAGAAGGGCTGGACCCGGCCAATACGTTGATGATCGGCGATCGTAAGCACGATCTGATCGGGGCGCGCAGCAATGGGCTGGATGCGGCGGCGGTCGGTTATGGGTTTGGCAGTTTCGAAGAGTTGAGTGCGGAGGCGCCGGCTTATCATTTTGAAACGCTGGACGAGTTGCATCAGGCATTCCTGCGGCGCTGATTAATACACCATCGCTGGCAAGCCAGCTCCCACAGGGACAGCGGTGAACCTGAGCACATCGCTCACCTGTGGGAGCTGGCTTGCCAGCGATGAGGCCAATTCAGCCACGGAAAGTCTGAGCGTCTGCCAATGCTTTCAGCGCCGCTTTGCGCTTAGCCACCGGCAGCGCCCCCAACTTCTCCACTTCAGCATAAAACCTCGGCCAATCCCCCCCAACCTGCCTGAACAACGCCGAAAACGCCGGCACCCACTGGTCATACAGCCCGAACGGCAACAGCCGCGCATTGTTCAGCGGCAAATTCACCCATGCGTCATAACGCTTGTCTCCGGCCCACAGGCTGTCACGCATCATTCGATATTCGCGACGGAACTGCTCGAACGCTGCGGCCTTACGTTCGCGCATCTGCTCGGCCGGCAGCGGTTGGGCATAGAGTTTTTCCAGCCGGGAGCGCGTTTCCAGCACCCGCTCGATGAACTGGTCACGCTGCTTGAGCTGCGAGTCGTTCTGCGCCGGCAACCCGCGAAACGCGCGCCACTGGCGGGTCCCTTCCTGCTCGACGAACGTGGCGAAGGACTCGTTGAACTCGGTGTCATCCTTCACATAGAAGCGCTGATGGGCCAGCTCATGGAAGATCAGGGTGGCCAGACGCTCATCGCCCCAGCCCATCATCGAATTGAGAATCGGGTCATTGAACCAGCCGAGTGTCGAATAGGCTTCGACGCCGCCAATCGCCACGTCCATGCCTTGCAGACGCTGGATCGCCGCTTCGCCCCGTGCCGCGCTCTGGCTGTAGTAGCCGCGATAGGCCACGCAACCGGCGATCGGGAAGCAATGATTCTGCGGGGTCAGAGAAAACTCCGGGGTGACGAACACGTTCCACACCACAAATGGCCGGCCGATGTCGGCGTACAGACGATAGCTCTGATTGTCGGGCAGGTGCAGCTGCTCGCTGGCGAAGGTTCGGGCCTTTTGTGACTGAGCCAGGTGCGCGCGCAATTTCTCGTCACGGCTTGGGTCGGCAATCACCCTGGCCACGGGCTCGCGTGCCCGCAGCAGCTGCAACTGACCGCTGGCCAGCTGACTGTAATAGCTGACGCTGGCGCAACCGTTGAGCAACAAAAACATCACCCCCGGAAACAAAATCCGAAAAACGCGATCAAGTAACCCATGGCTTGGAAGCGGCCTGCTCAAAATAAAAATCCTTTGGAAAGTCTGCCCGCAAGACTATCCCGCCATTTGGAGCTTCGCTATGCGCATGTTGTTGCTGACAGGAGGCCTGCTGACACTGGCCGGTTGTGCCGGATTCGGAATGCCTGACCCTGACCCCTCACAAGCCTGGATCGATCTCGATGCCCGGCAACAAGACACGGCGCTGCAAGCGCTGCAGGTCGATAGCCGGGCCACGGTCGACAAGCGTTATTTCGAAGTCCAGCCCGGCAGCCATGAGCTGAAGGTGCGTTATCAGTTTCCGGTGGAGGCGACCAATATCGGCCTCGATGCCGAACCGTTGTGGCGTGATTGCCAGTTGAACGTGAAATTCAAGGACTTCAACGCTGGCCAGCGTTACCAGCTGCAGGCCGGCAGTATCGGCTTCAGGCCTTGGGCCAGGCTCTATGACGAGCAACGAAAAGTCGTAGGGCAGGGAACACCGGCAGGCTGCCAGCGCACATGATCGACGCTATGCTGAGTATTCAGAACGGTGGATATTCATCATGCGCAAGTTGTTGCTGTTGCTCGTTGTCGGTTTCGCGGCTGGTTGTCAGACACCGTTGCCCCCGGTCGACCCACAAATGGCCTGGATCGACTTCTCGACGCCAACCCCCGGCGGCAAACTGCTGATGGCCGAGCGTCTGGATAACCAGCGCCTGAATGACGGGCGCTTTTTCCAGGTCACTCCCGGCAGTCATGAGCTACGCGTGCGCTTTGATTTCGAAGTCTTCGGCGGCGGCGGTGCCTTGATGACTGGCCCGGTGGAGCGCTTGTGTTACCTGTATATCCGCTACGATCATTTCGAAGCCGGGCAGCGTTATACGCTGGAGGGCCGTTCGCTGGCATTCACCCCGAGTGCGAGGCTATATAACGCCAGGCGCGAGATTGTCGCCGAAGACCACGATTACAACTGCATTAATTGAGGCGACTCAGCGGTCGTTCTTCTGATAGATGATCGCTTTTCTACCGTAGTCGCATCGACCGACAATCATGGCAATGTCGTGTTCTTTTGCCTCCTCTTTGCTGACGATTTCCAGCGTATAAGAGGGCACAGCTTTCGCCTGGATCTTGACCTCGATCTCTTTCTTCAATTCTTCACAGTCTTTCGGTGCGGCAAGAGCGGTTGTGGCCAGTGCACTGCAGAAAATCGCCAAGCCGATACGTTTCATCAATGAAGCTCCCTGGAGCAGCGCGCACGGGCGTGCGCTGAACCTGCTGTCACTTATTCGACCACACTTTGACGAAGCGAGTTCTGACTTCGCGCACATCTCGGGCACTGCGCGGAGTTATAGATCGCTTTCGCGGGCAGGCCCACTCCCACAGGTTCTGTGTTTGACACAAATCCCTGTGGAGGGCGGGCTTGCCCGCGAAGGCGTCAGTGCTGTTTATGCCTTGATCGAAACCAGCGCAGATCAGTTGACCAGCGATGCCTCGAGGGTAATTTTCGCGTTCAGTACTTTCGACACCGGGCACCCTTCCTTGGCCTTGTTGCTCAATTCTTCAAACTGCGCCTGGGTCGCTCCCGGAATCTTCGCCTTGAGAATCAGCTTCACCGCCGTGATGGCAAAGCCACCATCCACTTGATCGAGGGTGACTTCAGCGTTGGTATCAATGCTCTCTGCTTTGAGGCCGGCATCGCCGAGAATCATCGAAAACGCCATGGAGAAGCAGCCGGCGTGCGCTGCCCCGATCAGTTCTTCCGGGTTGGTGCCCTTGCCGCCTTCGAAGCGGGCCTTGAAACCGTAGGGTGCTTCTCTGAGGACGCCGGTTTCGGTGGAAATCGAACCGATGCCGGTTTTCAGGTCGCCTGCCCAGTGTGCGGATGCTTTCTTCACGATAGCCATGTCTGCCTCCTCAAGATCTGGCGCGGAATCGCCGCGCCGTCGTGGTTTTTGCTTGCAAGGCTTCTGAGGATAGACGCCGCAGCAAAGTTCAGCCCGGGTGAATCGTTGACTTTTTTAGTAGGAAATTTCGCCGCCGCTATTGAAACTCGGGTATATGCCCTCATTGCACAGAACACGCTTATGGATTCGGCAGGTTTTCGTTCGCTGGAAAAACCTGCCTCCTCATTCGGAGACGCAGGTTTATGAAGCAACTGTCCGACGTAAAATTTTCCACCCTCGATCTGGTGCCCGTGCGCGAAAACGGCAGCCCGGCGCAATCGCTGCGCAACTCGCTGGATCTGGCGCAGCATGTCGAAAAGCTCGGCTACACGCGGTTCTGGGTGGCTGAACACCACAACATGGACGGCATTGCCAGTTCGGCGACCTCGGTGTTGCTGGGGTATCTGGCGGGCGGGACGTCGACCATTCGCGTCGGCTCCGGCGGCGTGATGCTGCCCAACCATGCGCCACTGGTGATCGCCGAGCAGTTCGGTACCCTCGAAAGTCTGTATCCGGGACGCATCGACCTGGGGTTGGGCCGCGCTCCGGGGTCCGATCAGATGACCGCCCGCGCGTTGCGCCGTGAACGCTCCGGCAGCGCCGACGATTTCCCGGAAGATGTCGCCGAGCTGGCGCGTTTCCTCGGCCCGCGCACCCCGGATCAACGGGTGATCGCCATGCCGGGCACGGGCACCAATGTGCCGATCTGGCTGCTCGGTTCCAGCCTGTTCAGTGCGCAACTGGCCGGTGAGCGCGGTTTGCCCTACGCCTTTGCCTCGCATTTCGCCCCGCGTTTCATGCACGAGGCAATTCGGGTCTACCGCAACCACTTCAAGCCATCCGCCGTGCTCGACAAGCCTTACGTGATGCTCGGTGTGCCGCTGGTGGCGGCGGATACCGACGAGCAGGCCGATTACCTGGCGACTTCGGTGTACCAGCGCATTCTCGCGCTGATGCGTGGGCAAAGCCTGGTACAGCGTCCGCCGGTGAAAACCATGGACGGCCTGTGGTTACCGCATGAGCGTGAAGCGGTGGGGGATTTCCTCGGTCTGGCGATGGTCGGCAGTCCGCAGAAGATCCGTGCCAAGCTGGAGGTGTTGGTCGAGCAGACACAGGCGGATGAACTGATCTTCACCTGTGATCTGTATGAACACGCCGATCGCCTGCATTCCTACGAGTTGTTGGCGCAGGTGATGAAGGGCTGAAGGGCGCCCTCACCCTAGCCCTCTCCCGGAGGGAGAGGGGACTGACCGGGTTGACTGTTCGAGGTACGCCGACCTGAAATATCCAGTCGTACTCAGGTTCTGAACGGCCCCCGATCTGCTCCCTTTCCCCTCTACCCCTTGGGGGAGCGGGCTGGGGTGAGGGGGTTAGATTTCAAATCCACCAAAAACCCCAAACTCCGGACACAAAAAAGCCGACGCCTTCACGTCGGCTTTTGTATTTCAGGCGGTATCAGCCTACTTCTTGTAGACGATTGCCTTGGTGCCACCTTCGCAGGTGCCAACGACTTTGCCGGCATTGGCGCCTTTGTCGACAATCTCCAGCGAATACCCGGAAACGCCCTTGGCATCCAGCTTCGCCGCAATCTCGCTTTTCAGCTCTTCACAAGGCTTGCCGGCAGCAAACGCACCACCCGCAAGGCTCAACAAACCTACTGCCAACATGAACTTCTTCATCGGTCGCACTCCCTGGTCGGATTAAAAGAGGCGGGCATCGGACATTCACCCGATGCGCTCACCTTGTAGCGCTTTGCCATTCCTATGGCACTCGGCCAGCGCGCAAGTTCAGAAGCGTAGCCCAAACTCAGCTGCTGGCAATGCGGAAGCCGACTTTCAGCGTTACCTGGAAATGCGCAGCCTTGCCGTCCTTGATGTGGCCACGGGTCTCGACCACTTCAAACCATTCCAGGTGCTTGATGCTCTTGTTCGCTTCCGCCAGCGCGTTGTTGATGGCGTCTTCGATGCTGCTGGTGGACGAGCCGACCAGCTCGACTTTCTTGTACGTGTGATGGTCACTCATGGCGATCTCCTTGGCGTGTGAAATTGAGACTAGCAGTGATTTGCACTGTTGATTTCGGTGCCACGGTGCAAGCGAAGTTCAGATTTTCTGCACTTTCTCAAACCGCTGAAGTCCCAATCAACACACGCCACTCATCACCAATGCAGGAGAGCCACCATGGCCAACACCTCTTTACGTAAAGCCTCGTTGCAAAGCATGGAAGCCGAGATCGAGAGTCTGCTCAAATCGTTGGAAAGCCTGAAGGACGACGCTTCGGACGAGTCGCGCAAGACCCTCAAGGCGCTCAAAAGCAACGCTGAAAGTGCGCTGAAACATTCGCGCCACCTGCTCAGCGATGCCTACGAAGAAGTCAAAGTGAAAACCCGTGAGACCGGGATTGCCACTCGCGATTACGCTCAGGAACACCCTTGGACCACCGCTGGTGTGGCGGTCGGTGCAATCGGTCTGCTGGCCGCTTACTTGTTGTTCAAGCGCGGCGAGTGATCCGTCTGGCGCAGCTCGTTCTTGAGCCATTGCGCCAGTTGCCGGGCGCGCCCGTCTGCGGCGCGCTTGGGTAGCCACAACGCCAGTTGCGCCGGGGTTTCACAGAAGCCCCACGGCGCAACCAGGCGACCGGCTTTCAAATCTTCCGCTACCAATGGCTCTGGCGCGATCGCCACGCCGAGTCCGGCCACCGCGGCTTCCAGCAAATAATACAAATGCTCAAAACCTTGCCCGAGCTTCAACGCCTTGGCGTCGAGGTGGTTTTGCTGTGCCCAGTTCGGCCACGCTTGTGGGCGAGAGGTGGTGTGCAGCAATGGTTCGCCGAGCAAGGCTGATGCCGGCGCGGTCTGCAGGCGTTGATAACCGCTGAACAACGGGCTCATCACCGGCCCGATGCGTTCTGCCGCCAGTTCATACACCTGCATGTCTGCCGGCCAGGGTGGTTCGGCGAACAGCAGCAAGGCGTCGAGTCCGGGACGCCGTGGATCAAGATCGCCTTCGCCGGCCGACAGGTGCAGACGCAAGTCCGGCAGGTCGGTATTCAGCCGGCCCAGACGTGGAATGAACCAGCGCGCCAACAGGCTGCCCGAGCAGCCGAGCACGAACGGCGCGTCAGCGGTGCTTTGCGTCAGCTCGGCACACACACTGCGCAACCGATCAAATGCTTCGCCGCTGGCATCCCGTAGCCGAACCCCGGCATCTGTGAGTTTCAGGCCGCGACCATCCTTGACGAACAGGCTCACGCCAAGATGCTCTTCGAGCACTTTGAGCTGGCGGCTGACCGCGCCGTGAGTGACGTGCAGCTGTTCGGCTGCCTGACTGACGCTGTTGAGCCGAGCGGTGGCTTCAAAGGCACGCAAGGCGTTCAGCGGGGGGAGGTCGTGGCTCATGATATCTGTGAGATTTCCTGACAGGTTGCGGCAATCTTATCGGTTTTCAGGCTGTAAGGTCAGGGGTAGAGTGGTCGTCATTGTCTTCTGACCCGAATTCACCTGGAGCAACTCATGACCCAGACTTCGAACACTTCCAATCTGCGCAGCGGCCCCGACGATAACGGCCTGTTCGGTGCGTTCGGTGGCCGCTACGTGGCTGAAACCCTGATGCCGTTGATCCTCGATCTGGCCCGCGAATACGAAACGGCCAAGGAAGATCCGGCGTTCAAAGAAGAATTGGCCTACTTCCAGCGTGACTACGTCGGGCGTCCGAGCCCGCTGTACTTCGCCGAGCGCCTGACCGAATTCTGCGGCGGCGCCAAGATCTACCTCAAGCG
Source organism: Pseudomonas monsensis (assembly GCF_014268495.2). Lineage (NCBI taxonomy): Bacteria > Pseudomonadati > Pseudomonadota > Gammaproteobacteria > Pseudomonadales > Pseudomonadaceae > Pseudomonas > Pseudomonas monsensis. The sequence goes on from NZ_CP077087.1 coordinate 336,990, forward strand.
CGAAGAGCTGAACCACACCGGCGCGCACAAGATCAACAACTGCATCGGCCAGATCCTGCTGGCACGGCGCATGGGCAAGAAACGCATCATCGCCGAAACCGGCGCCGGCATGCACGGCGTGGCGACGGCCACCGTGGCTGCGCGCTTCGGTCTGGACTGCGTGATCTACATGGGCACCACTGACATCGAACGTCAGCAGGCCAACGTGTTCCGCATGAAGCTGCTGGGCGCCGAAGTGATCCCGGTGGTGGCCGGTACCGGCACCCTGAAAGACGCGATGAACGAAGCGCTGCGTGACTGGGTGACCAACGTCGACAGCACTTTCTACCTGATCGGCACCGTGGCCGGCCCACACCCGTACCCGGCGATGGTGCGCGACTTCCAGGCCGTGATCGGCAAGGAAACCCGCGACCAGTTGCAAGCTCAGGAAGGTCGCCTGCCGGACAGCCTGGTGGCGTGCATCGGCGGTGGCTCCAACGCCATGGGCCTGTTCCACCCGTTCCTCGATGACAAGAGCGTCGAGATCATCGGCGTTGAAGCGGCCGGTTACGGCATCGAAACCGGCAAGCACGCGGCCAGCCTCAACGGCGGCGTGCCGGGTGTGTTGCACGGCAACCGCACCTTCCTGCTGCAGGACGACGATGGCCAGATCATCGACGCCCACTCGATTTCCGCCGGTCTGGACTATCCGGGCATCGGCCCTGAGCACGCCTGGTTGCATGACATCGGCCGCGTCCAGTACACCTCGGTGACCGACGACGAAGCCCTTGAAGCGTTTCACAAATGTTGCCGTCTGGAAGGGATCATTCCTGCACTGGAAAGCGCTCATGCGTTGGCTGAAGTGTTCAAACGCGCACCGAAACTGCCGAAGGATCACCTGATGGTGGTCAACCTGTCCGGCCGTGGCGACAAAGACATGCAGACCGTCATGCACCATATGGAACAGTCGAAGCAGGAGAAACACTGATGAGCCGCCTGCAAACCCGCTTTGCCGACCTCAAAGAACAGAACCGCGCTGCGCTGGTGACCTTCGTCACCGCCGGTGACCCGGACTACGCCACGTCGCTGGCGATCCTCAAAGGCCTGCCGGGCGCTGGCGCCGACGTGATCGAACTGGGCATGCCGTTCACCGACCCGATGGCCGACGGCCCGGCGATTCAACTGGCGAACATTCGTGCGTTGGGCGCCAAGCAGAATCTGGCGAAAACCCTGCAAATGGTCCGCGAGTTCCGCGAAGGCAACAGTGACACTCCGCTGGTGTTGATGGGCTACTTCAACCCGATCCACATGTACGGTGTTGAGCGCTTCATCGCGGATGCCAAAGAGGCGGGCGTCGATGGTCTGATCGTGGTCGACATGCCGCCAGAGCACAACGCCGAACTGTGCGACCCGGCGCAGGCTGCCGGTCTGGACTTCATCCGCCTGACTACACCGACCACTGACGATGCGCGTCTGCCGAAGGTGCTCAACGGCAGTTCCGGTTTCGTTTACTACGTGTCGGTGGCCGGGGTGACCGGTGCCGGTGCGGCGACGCTGGAACACGTCGAAGAGGCGGTGACGCGTCTGCGTCGGCACACCGACCTGCCGATCAGCATCGGCTTCGGCATCCGCACGCCGGAGCAAGCGGCGTCCATCGCACGCTTGGCGGACGGTGTGGTGGTGGGCTCGGCATTGATCGACCACATCGCCAATGCAACCACGCCGGATCAAGCCGTCGACGGCGTGCTGAGCTTGTGCTCGGCATTGTCTGAAGGGGTGCGTAAGGCCCGCGTCAGCTGAAGGTAAAGTTCCTGATACAGAGGAATTAGCGCCTCGCTACACAGCCTAAATGAGCAAGACCGAGGGATTCAGAACCACGTTCTGAATCCCTTTTTGCTGTTGGTGCAGTGAGGAAAAACCCGATGAAAATGCCGAAACGTCTGATTGCCGGACTGGGCGCACTGATGATCAGCGCGACACCGCTGCTGGCCAGCGCCGATCCACGTGATGATCATGACCACGGCGGCCCGCAACCGGGCCATTACGAGAACCGCGGTGACGATCACCGTGGTCCGCAGAACGACCACCGTGGCGGCCCGCCGCGCGATTTCGGACCGGTACGGCAGACCATCCGCGACAACCACGGCTACTTCGTGCGCGGTGCACCGCCACCGCCGGGCATCCATCTGGAACGCGGCCGGCCGTTGCCGCGCGGCTATTACGGCGAACGGCTGGACGGTCGGGCGCTGAGCCGCTTGCCGGTGTACCCAGGCTATGAATGGCGCCGGGCCGGGGGCGACATCGTGCTGATTGCGGTGGGCACCGGGATCATTTACGAAATTCTGGATGGGGTTTTGTATTGATGTAAGGAGAACACGTGTGGCGAGGGAACAAGCCCCTCGCCACACGGATTGTTGCTTTTCGTGTATCAGGGCAGTTCCAGTCCGCCGGAAGCCTTGTGCAATTTGCGCAGATGTTCACCGATCTGTTTCACATTGGTTTCACTGGCTGCAATTTCGGCCGCGCGCTTGGGTTCCAGCAACTTGCGCACTTCCGCGTCCAGATCGCCGGACAGCGCCAGCAGTTTTTTCTGCCGCTGACTGCTTTCCGCTTCCAGGCGGCTGAACTCGGTCGGCTGTGGCAAGCCGTAACCGCGGCTGTCGAGCAATTCCGCCGGGCGGCTGAGGAAGCCGCTGTTGGCGAGAATCTCCTGCAAGGTCGCATTGGCCTTGTCCATGCCGCCGTTTTCCAGCTCGCGGGCACCCAGGTAGCGCTGCTTGACCTCATCCTGCGCCAGCAACAACTGACGGCGGTAACTGGCCTGCTCCAACAGCAGCAGGGCAGCACTGGTGCGCAGGTCTGCGCGCTCAAACCACGGCCGGCGCTCTTCGGCCGATAACGACAGCCACTCTTCAACGGTGTTCTGTTTGATCGGCAACTGCTTCTTCAACACATCGAACATCGCCTGGTAGCGGTCGCGGAACGAGTCGAAGCGATAGCCCAGGCGCAGCGCCTCTTTCGGATCATCCAGCACGCTGGTATCGGCCAGGCCACGGCCCTTGAGCACTTCCAGCAAACCGTTGGGCATGATGCTGTCCAGACCGACGAGTTGCGCGTTGTCGCTGCCGCTGCGCAACAGTTTCAGGCCTTCCACCGCGCAGTTGTTGGAGAGGAAGAAGTAGTTGCCGTCGTAGCTCCAGTGCATCTCGGCGGCGTGCTCGACCACCCCTTCGATTTCAGCGCGCGACAGGTTCAGCGGCACGGAGGCAAGGCTGCGCAGTTCGGTCTTGGTGTATTCGTCGATGACCTGGGCCAGCGGCAACACGAACAGGCGTGACGGATACTTGCCGACCAGTCCGTCCCAACTCGACAGTTGCACGTCGCCGACGAAGGCGCGATAGGACAGCACCAGATGCTGGTCCAGATCGAGTCGGCAGTCCGGTCCGCGCGGCCGACCCGGTGCGCAGATCACCAGGCGTAACATACTGTGGCCCCAGCGACTGACCCAGTTCTGATTGGCTTCGGCCAACAGATAGTCGACGGCGTAGACCCGCTCCGGATCGACCTGTCCCAAGGGTTGCTTGGCGAAGTCGTTACCGGCGTTCAGGAAGGCGAAGGTCTTGCTGCAGGTGTCCTTGGTCGGCGGCGCCCAGCCGAAGTGTTGCTGGTAATAGCGGTACAGCGCCGGACGCCGACAGGCGTAACTCGGGTCGAGGAGGAAATACTCCATGTTGACCGCGACGAATTCCTTCGGGCTGGAGATCTCGTACAGGTCCGGGCTGCGGGCAATCTGCCGATTGTGTTGTTCACGTTCCCCACGGCGACCGACGTACTGCTGCCATCCGGCGAGGTCGAGCAGGCGCGGATCATCGCTGAGGGTGAAGCGGCGGCCGTTCTGGCCACGACACTCATCGGGAATGCCGATCAGCCCGGCGCTGTTGAAACGCCGGGTGCAGCGCTGGATCAGCGTACGTTCGGCGCTGGGCCACAGGCGGGCGCGGTCATAGATGTGGGTGATTTCGTGCAGCACCGTGGCGAGCAGTTCCTGACGCACAGTGCCGTGGGGGCGATTGGTTTTCTCTTTGGCCGCACTGCCGTCGGTGAGACCGGCGAGCAGTTTGCGGTTCAGATCGAGTTCCGCCACCAGCGTGGCCTGGCCATAGGCATTGCCGGGCATGTCGTCGGTCCAGCCGACATCAATGCGCCGGTCCAGCCGCTCGATGAAGCTGGGCGGCAGCTTCTGCAGGGCTTCATCGATCAGCGCCTGACTGGCCTGTTGCTGGGCAGGGCTCAGACCGTCGGTCTTGAGCCGCAGTTGCAGGCCCGCGTGGGCGCTGTTGCCAAGCAGCAACATCGCCCCGGCCAGTAGCCAGGCGGCGAGTGACTTCACAGTGCGAGGATGGCTTCGGCGAGTACCTGATCACTGGCGTCGCGCGCTTCCGGCACACGAGTGCGCAGAGTGTTGAGCGCAGCTTCGAGGTGCGCGCCACGGATCTCGCCGTTGGTGGCAACGAAACTGGCCGCGTCATCGTGGGCTTCGCGGATGATTTTCGAATCGCGAATCGACGTGGTGGTATCGGACGTGAAATCAATGGTGCGCTGGGAGGCACGAACGATGATGTTACTGGTGGCTACCAGGGTGTGCGCCTGGGCCACGTCGGCCAACAAAAACAGGCCAAGGGCGGCAGCAATCAGCGGGCTACGCATGGAACGACTCCGAAGGGGGAATGATAACTAGGGACTGGGATAACTATTGGACGAGAATTGCCTGTGCCAGTTCAAGGTCGCTGACATGAAGTTTTGGTCGGGATTTGCGCAGGTAATGCAGGGCGGATTCGAGCTGCGCGCCTCGCAATTCACCGTCACTGGCAACAAACGCCGCCGCGTCATCGTGAGCGGCGAGCAACAGTTTACGGTCGAATGGCGCAGAAGACACCATTCCGGTAGCCCATACCGTCACTACGGTGTTCTGGGTGGAAACATCGAAGGCATCGACCGACGTCGCCCAGCAGGCGCTGATCAAGGCCGAAGGAATAAGCAGGTTGGTCAGAAAACGCATGGGACTCGATAACGGTTAGCGAGTCTCAAGGCTAGCGCAATGCCCGGGCCAGAGCCAGCGGCGAAACATCGGGACACGGCTGGCGTGTCCCTGCTGGCCATGCGGATCAGATCGCCAGAATGGCCCGCGCCAGTTGATCGTCGGTGGCGTTCAGTTGCGGTGCCTGATGACGGATGAGGTCCAGGGCACTTTCCAGTTTCACGCCGCGGATCTGGCCTTGGCTGGCAACGAAGCTGGCCGCATCGTCACGGGCAGCGATCACGACTTTGTTGTCGCGCAGCGAAGAGCTGACGTCGGAGGTGGCGTCCGAAGAGGATTTCAGCGCGCCAACCACGGCGTCGGTGGTCACGATGAAGCTGGTTGCGCTGGCGTTGGCAGCCACGGCCAGCAAGGCGGCAGCGCTGAGCAGGCGAAGACGGGACATGGTGTATCTCCTGAAGGTAAACCGTATTGAGAGGTGGCTTGTGTCTGATGAGTCAGACGTGGGTAACAGAAGATTCGCCACGTTCTGCCATGGATATTAGGCCTGCGCGTGGGGTTAAAACAGTGGGCAGAATGCTAGCGCCAGAAAGGTTTCTCCAGTTCGTTGAGCCGATCGGCGTGACTGAGGCCCAGGTCCGCGAGATCACGTTGCTCAACCTGAGCCAGCAGACGCCGTGTCCTGGCGCGCTCCAGTGCTTGCCACAAGCCACTTAGCAGCCGGCGCAGTGGGTGTGGGCGAACAAGTGCTTGGACCGGAGTTGCTGAAACATCCTGTAAGTCTTTCATGGCGCATTCCTTAAGCCGGGGAGGGTTAAGGACATGCTCCGCCGAATACAGCGCGAGTAGCAGATACACTGATGTGAAATTGTACTGGTTCAGAATTGGCTTTTAGAAAACTGTACCTGTTAATCCACTGCGCCGCTGTACGGATGTTTTTCAAGCCCTGAAACGACAAAACCCGTTGCGGTTTCCCGCAACGGGTTTTGTTTGTTCAATTCGGGTGCTGGCGGTGGGTCTTGCGACCAGAGCCAGCGACGCTACTTAGCGCCAGAACGGCTTGCTCAGCTCTTCGTAGCGTTGTGCTTCGCTGATACCGGCGTCAGCCAGCAGACGCGAATCCAGACGAGCCAGTTGATGGCGGCTGGAGATGCGGCGCTGCCACAACATCAGGTTGGCGATAACGCGCAGAGGCAGGGAAGCCTGGGATTTTGCAGCTTTGTCTTCGAAGAACAGTTCGGAACTGAGTGTACGTTCCATGGTTGACATCCTTCCGCTTGTGGCGGGATCAGGTAGTGGTTTAACTGGTGCCCATGATCCTCTCGTTTGCCAAGTCTCTCTAGATACAGTTCAACTGTATTGTGAGTGACCAGTTAACTGTTTATAGGGGGTGTACGGGTCAAAATTGAGCAAACTGTACCTGTCCGCACTTAAATAGTGCATTTTTGCTCAATTCGAAGGTTGGCGTAGGTAAAAGCTGTAGGAAAACACCGGTACAGCAGTACAGTTTTTGCCAGATGAGGCGCGTAGAAAAAACCGCTGACGCAAACTGTGTTTGCATCAGCGGTTGACTGTGCGAATTACACCGCCAGCATGCGCCCGGTTTCTTCCAGGTTCATGTGCCAGCTCAACGCTTCGCGCAGGATATGCGGGGTATGGCCACCGATGGCGCAGGCGGCGGTGAAGTAGTCATTCAGCGCCTGGCGATAATCCGGGTGTACGCAGTTGTCGATGATCACCCGTGCCCTTTCACGCGGCGCCAGGCCACGCAGGTCGGCCAGTCCGACTTCGGTCACGAGGATGTCGACGTCATGCTCGGTGTGGTCGACATGGCTGACCATCGGCACCACGCTGGAAATCGCGCCGCCCTTGGCGATCGACTTGGTCACGAACACCGCCAGGTGCGCGTTGCGCGCGAAGTCGCCGGAACCACCAATGCCGTTCATCATCCGCGTACCGCAGACATGGGTGGAGTTGACGTTACCGTAGATGTCGAACTCAAGCGCCGTGTTGATGCCGATGATGCCCAGGCGGCGCACCACTTCCGGATGATTGGAGATCTCCTGCGGACGCAGGACCAGTTTGTCCTTGTACTTCTCCAGATTGCCGAACACGTCGCTGTTGCGCCGCTCCGACAGGGTGATCGAGCTGCCTGAAGCAAAGCTCAGCTTGCCGGCATCGATCAGGTCGAAGGTCGAATCCTGCAACACTTCGGAGTACATGGTCAGGTCTTCGAACGGCGAATCGATCAGGCCGCACATCACCGCGTTGGCAATGTTGCCGATTCCGGCCTGCAACGGACCGAGCTTGTTGGTCATGCGTCCGGCATCGACTTCTTGCTTGAAGAATGTGATCAGGTGCTCGGCGATGGCATTGGTGTCGGCGTCCGGGGTCGATACCGTGGACGGCGAATCCGCTTGCTGGGTAATGACGATGGCGACAATCTTCTCCGGCGGAATCGGGATCGCGGTACTGCCGATGCGGTCGTCGACTTTTACCAGCGGGATCGGTGTGCGCGTCGGGCGGTAGGTCGGGATATAGATGTCATGCAGGCCTTCGAGGTTGGCGTTGTGCGCCAGGTTGATCTCGACGATCACCTGCTTGGCGAAGATCGCGAAGCTTGCCGAGTTGCCCACCGAGGTGGTTGGCACGATGTGGCCCTGTTCGGTGATGGCCACGGCTTCGATCACTGCGATGTCCGGCAGCTTCAATTGCTGGTTGCGCAATTGTTCGACGGTTTCCGACAAGTGCTGGTCGATGAACATGACTTCGCCGGCGTTGATTGCCTTGCGCAGGGTGCTGTCGACCTGGAACGGCATGCGGCGCGACAAAACGCCGGCCTCGGTCAGTTGCTTGTCGAGGTCGTTGCCCAGGCTGGCGCCGGTCATCAGGCTGATCTTCAGCGGCGTGACCTTGGCTCGCTCGGCCAGTGCGTGAGGGACGGCCTTGGCTTCGCCGGCGCGGGTGAAACCGCTCATGCCGACGGTCATGCCGTCTTCAATCAGAGCGGCGGCGTCGGCGGCGCTCATCACTTTATCCAACAACGAAGGCAGGCGAATACGGTCACGGTACATGGATTATTTTCTCGGGAAGCGAGTAGCAGGATGCGCAGTCTAGTGAATTTCGCGGGCGCCTGTCCCGCTACCAAGGTCGCAAACGAGGCGTCTATTTAGCGGGTTTCAAGTAAAACACCGTTACCGGATCTGCAACAACGCGGCAAATTGTCCAACGCTTTGCGCAAACAAAAACGCCCCGACAAGTCGGGGCGTCCGGTACAGCAGCGATGGATTACTCGACCGCTTTGACCATGTCTTCGATGACTTTTTTCGCGTCGCCGAACACCATCATGGTCTTGTCCAGGTAGAACAGTTCGTTGTCCAGACCGGCATAGCCGCTGGCCATCGAGCGTTTGTTGACGATGATGGTCTTGGCCTTGAACGCTTCGAGAATCGGCATGCCGGCAATCGGCGATTTCGGATCGTTCTTGGCGGCCGGGTTGACCACGTCGTTGGCGCCGAGTACCAACACCACGTCGGCCTGGCCGAACTCGGAGTTGATGTCTTCCATCTCGAACACCTGGTCGTAAGGTACTTCGGCCTCGGCCAGCAACACGTTCATGTGTCCCGGCATACGACCGGCCACCGGGTGGATCGCGTATTTCACGGTCACGCCACGGTGGGTCAGCTTCTCGGTCAGCTCTTTCAATGCATGCTGCGCACGGGCCACCGCCAAGCCATAACCCGGGACGATGATCACGGTGTCGGCGTTGGTCAGCAGGAAGGTCGCGTCGTCGGCCGAACCGGACTTCACCGGACGTGCTTCTTTCGCACCGGCCGGGCCCGCATCGGCCGTGTTGCCGAAACCGCCGAGCAGCACATTAAAGAAGGAACGGTTCATCGCCTTGCACATGATGTACGAGAGAATCGCACCGCTCGAACCCACCAAGGAACCGGCAATGATCAGCATCGAGTTGTTCAGCGAGAAGCCGATACCTGCCGCTGCCCAGCCCGAATAGCTGTTGAGCATCGACACCACCACCGGCATGTCGGCACCACCGATCGGGATGATGATCAGCACGCCCATCACGAACGCCAGAACTAGCATCAGCGCGAACGCGGTGAGATTGCCGGTGAACATGAAAGTCAGGCCGAGTGCCAGTGTCGCCAGACCCAGTACGGCGTTCAGCTTGTGCTGACCGGCGAACTGTACCGGTGCGCCCTGGAACAGACGGAACTTGTACTTGCCCGACAGCTTGCCGAACGCGATTACCGAACCTGAGAAGGTGATCGCACCGATCGCCGCGCCGAGGAACAGCTCCAGACGGTTACCTGCCGGAATCGAGTCGCCCAGTTGTTTAACGATACCCAGCGATTGCGGCTCGACCACCGCAGCAATCGCGATGAACACTGCTGCCAGACCGATCATGCTGTGCATGAACGCGACCAGTTCCGGCATCTTGGTCATTTCAACGCGCTTGGCCATGATCGAACCGGCCGTGCCGCCGACCAGCAGGCCAACGATGACGTAACCGATACCGGCCGTGGCGAGCTCAGCCCCGAGCTTATAGATGAGGCCGACGGTGGTCAGGATTGCCAACGCCATGCCGAGCATGCCGAACAGGTTGCCGCGTCGCGAGGTGGTCGGGTGCGACAGGCCTTTGAGGGCCTGGATAAAGCAGATCGACGCGATCAGGTAGAGCGTCGTGACGAGATTCATGCTCATTACTTCGGCGCCTCTTCTTTTACTTTCGGGGCTTTCTTCTTGAACATCTCAAGCATGCGGCGGGTGACCAGGAAGCCACCGAAGACGTTGACCGCCGCCAGTGCCACGGCGAGGGTGCCCATGGTTTTGCCCAGCGGCGTGACGGTCAGTGCGGCTGCGAGCATGGCGCCGACGATCACGATCGCCGAGATGGCGTTGGTCACTGCCATCAATGGCGTGTGCAGTGCAGGTGTAACGTTCCAGACCACGTGGTAACCGACATAAATCGCCAGCACGAAGATGATCAGGTTGTAGATACCGGGGGAGATAAGCTCTTCCATCGTCTGAATCCCTGCTTAGGCGTTTTTGCGGATGACTTGGCCGTCGCGGCACATCAGGCACGCGGCGACGATGTCGTCTTCGAGGTTGACGTCGAACTGGCCTTCTTTGGTGAACACCAGCTTGAGGAAGTCCAGCAGGTTGCGCGCGTACAGTGCCGAGGCGTCTGCAGCGACTTCACCAGCCAGATTGGTCGGGCCGCAAATGGTCACGCCATTCTCGATCACGACTTGATCAGCCACAGTCAGCGGGCAGTTGCCACCCTGAGCAGCGGCGAGGTCGATGACCACCGAGCCCGGTTTCATCTGCGCCACGGTGTCCGCGCTTAGCAGCGTCGGTGCCTTGCGGCCAGGAATCAGCGCGGTAGTGATGACGATGTCAGCCTGCTTGGCGCGCTCGTGCACGGCCTGCGCCTGACGCTGCATCCAGCTCGCCGGCATTGGCCGCGCGTAACCGCCGACACCGACGGCGCATTCGCGCTCTTCATCGGTCTCGTAAGGCACGTCGACGAACTTGGCGCCGAGGGACTCGATCTGCTCCTTCACCGCCGGACGCACGTCAGACGCTTCGATCACCGCACCCAGGCGTTTCGCCGTGGCAATGGCCTGCAATCCAGCCACGCCTGCGCCGAGAATCAGCACGCGCGCCGCTTTCACGGTGCCCGCAGCCGTCATCAGCATCGGCATGAAGCGCGGATAGTAGTGCGCGGCCAGCAACACGGCCTTGTAGCCGGCAATGTTCGCCTGCGACGACAGCACGTCGAGGCTCTGTGCGCGGGAGGTACGCGGCGCGGCTTCGAGGGCGAACGCGGTGATCCCGCATTCGGCCATTTTGGCGATGGTTTCGTTATTGAACGGATTGAGCATTCCGACCAGCACCGCGCCGCGCTTGATCAGCGCCAGTTCGGCGTCGCTGGGGGCGACCACTTTGAGAATCAGCTCGGCACCGAACGCATCGTTGGCACTGCCAATGATCGCGCCCGCCGCTTCATAGGCACTGTCGACAACACTGGCTTTAACGCCGGCGCCGGTTTGCACAGTGACCTTATGACCTTGGCTGATCAGCTTTTTAATGGTTTCCGGGGTTGCAGCAACCCGTGTTTCACCGGTCTGGGTTTCGAGAGGAACACCAATGTGCACGTCAAATCTCCTGCGTGATCTTATTGAGTAAACCCAGGCACTGCGGATGGTGCGACTGGGGCGGCCGATCAGCACGATCCCGCCAAATCAGGGCGGGGCGCGGCATTTTGCAGGCGAACTTTATGCCCTTCAAGGGATTATGACGGGTGACGGAAAATTAACTACAAGTCATGCCGTGACCGAATGTCGCAGATAGCTAGCGCAATCCCTTGCAGGCCGTGCCTTGTAAGGATTCTGGCTGAATTTGAAAAAATTTCTCATCGGCGGCGTGAATAGGCCGTAATGAGTCGCGGATGGAGGCTCAAAGCCACGTCTTCAGGCGCTTGTGGGACGTCTGTACGACTTTCGGATACAGTCTGCGATTTTGCGACAAATACTTATATCTGTAGGGCTTTGATTTTCCTGACTACCGGGTTAGCAATCGCTGTAAGCCTTTATCCTTCTAGGCTGTAGCTATTTGCCTGGTTGACCAGCCAATCGCGAAATGCCTTGAGTGACGCCGATTCGACCTTTCGCTCAGGAATCATCAGGTAATAGGCCTTGATACTTGAGAGCGCATTGGGGTTGGCAATCACCAGGCGTTTCTCGGCTAATTCACGCTGAATCAGGAACGGTGGAATCAGCGCGATCCCCATATCGTGCATGGCGGCCTGAGCCAGCATGGAGAATAGCTCGTAGCGCGGACCTGTCATGTCGCGAGGAATATTCAAGTGTTGCGAGTTGAACCACTGGCGCCAGGCGTAGGGGCGGGTGGTTTGTTGCAGGAGTGGAAGATCGGCAATCTCGTCAGCTGTCAGATGCGTGTTTTTGCCCAGCAGAGCGGGACTGCATACCGGCATCGGATTTTCGCCCATCAGTCTGTGGGATTCGGTACCGGACCAATCGGCGTCGCCAAAGTAGATCGCTGCGTCAAAGTCAGTGTCGGCGAACAGGAACGGCCGGGTACGGTTGGTCAGGTTGACGGTCACCTCCGGATGCTTGAGCTGGAAGTCTTTCAGCCGGGGTAGCAACCATTGCGTGCCGAACGTCGGCACCACCGCCAGCTCGATTACGTTGGTGCCTTGCTGGCCCATCACCGACAGCGTATCGCGCTCGACGGCATCCAGTTGCGTGGCAACACGGCGGCTATAGGACAGTCCTGCTTCTGTCAGCTTTACGCCACGCCGCGAACGTCGGAACAGTTCCACGCTAAGGAAGTCCTCAAGGCTGGCGATCTGTCGGCAAATAGCACCTTGGGTGAGGGAAAGTTCTTCTGCTGCCTTGGTGAAGCTCTCGTGACGAGCGGCGGCCTCAAAGCTGATCAGGGCGGTAGTGCTGGGGATCTTCCTGCGCATGTACGTTAACCTCACTAATGCGGCGCGTAAAAGGCATCCGGCGCCGTCTCGGAGTGAGAAATTAGCACAACAGGATGCGAAATCCTCGTTTGCCGGGATGACGAACCGGGCCTAGGATCAATGCCACGTTAATTCACCGATTTGCGAGGACACACTCATGGGCGGTAAAGCTAGCTTCAACTGGATCGATCCCCTGCTGCTGGATCAACAGCTCACCGAAGAAGAGCGCATGATCCGCGACACCGCCGCGCAGTTCGCTCAACAGAGCCTGGCGCCACGTGTCCTTGAAGCGTTCCGTCATGAGAAAACCGATCCTGCGATCTTCCGCGAGATGGGCGAAGTCGGTCTGCTCGGCGCAACCATCCCGGAGCAATACGGCGGCAGCGGTCTCAACTATGTCAGCTACGGTCTGATCGCTCGCGAAGTGGAGCGTGTCGATTCCGGCTACCGCTCGATGATGAGTGTGCAGTCCTCGCTGGTGATGGTGCCAATCAACGAATTCGGCACTGAAGCCCAGAAACAGAAATACCTGCCAAAACTGGCGTCCGGCGAGTGGATCGGCTGCTTCGGCCTGACCGAGCCGAACCACGGTTCCGATCCGGGCGCGATGATCACCCGTGCGCGCAAGGTCGACGGCGGCTACAGCCTGACCGGCGCGAAGATGTGGATCACCAACAGCCCGATCGCCGATGTGTTCGTGGTCTGGGCCAAGGACGATGCCGGCGACATTCGTGGCTTCGTGCTGGAGAAGGGCTGGAAAGGCCTGAGCGCTCCGGCGATTCATGGCAAGGTCGGCCTGCGTGCGTCGATCACCGGTGAAATCGTCATGGACAACGTGTTCGTGCCGGAAGAGAACATCTTCCCTGACGTGCGTGGTCTGAAAGGTCCGTTCACCTGCCTCAACTCGGCGCGTTACGGCATCTCCTGGGGGGCATTGGGCGCTGCCGAGTTCTGCTGGCACACCGCTCGCCAGTACACCCTTGATCGCCACCAGTTCGGCCGGCCGCTGGCAGCTACTCAATTGATTCAGAAGAAACTGGCCGACATGCAGACCGAAATAACCTTGGCCCTGCAAGGCTGCCTGCGCCTGGGACGCATGAAGGACGAAGGCACGGCTGCGGTGGAAATCACTTCGATCATGAAGCGCAACTCGTGCGGCAAGTCCCTGGACATCGCCCGGATGGCTCGCGACATGTTGGGTGGCAACGGTATCTCCGATGAGTTCGGCGTGGCACGTCATCTGGTCAACCTGGAGGTGGTGAATACCTATGAAGGTACTCATGACGTCCACGCGCTGATCCTGGGGCGCGCGCAAACCGGTCTGCAGGCGTTCTATTAACAGGAGAGCGACCATGGGCGCGTTGTCGCATCTGCGGGTACTGGATTTATCGCGAGTGTTGGCCGGGCCGTGGGCCGGGCAGATCCTCGCCGACCTTGGCGCCGAGGTGATTAAGGTCGAGCGCCCCGGCAACGGTGATGACACGCGCGCCTGGGGGCCGCCCTTCCTTAAGGACGCTTATGGCGAGAACACGACAGAAGCGGCTTATTACTTGTCGGCCAACCGCAATAAGCAATCGGTGACTATCGACTTTACGCGGCCCGAGGGGCAGCAGCTTGTGAGAGAGCTGGCGGCCAAGTCGGACATTCTTATCGAGAACTTCAAGGTCGGTGGTCTGGCCGCTTACGGTCTGGATTACCCGTCGCTGAAGGCGATCAATCCCGATCTGATCTATTGCTCGATCACCGGCTTCGGCCAGACCGGGCCGTATGCCAAGCGTGCGGGTTATGACTTCATGATTCAGGGGCTGGGCGGCTTGATGAGTCTGACGGGCCGGCCTGAAGGCGATGAAGGCGCCGGACCGGTGAAGGTTGGTGTGGCGTTGACGGATATTCTCACCGGCCTGTATTCGACGGTGGCGATTCTGGCTGCGCTGGCCCATCGCGATCACGATGGCGGTGGTCAGCATATCGACATGGCATTGCTGGACGTGCAGGTGGCGTGTCTGGCGAACCAGGCGATGAATTACCTGACCACAGGCAATGCGCCAAAGCGTCTGGGGAATGCGCATCCGAACATCGTGCCTTATCAGGATTTTCCTACCGCTGATGGTGACTTCATCCTCACCGTGGGTAATGACGGGCAGTTCCGCAAGTTCGCCGAAGTGGCGGGGCAGCCGCAGTGGGCCGATGATCCGCGCTTTGCTACTAATAAGCTGCGGGTGGCGAACCGCGCGGTGCTGATTCCACTGATTCGGCAGGCCACAGTCTTCAAGACGACGGCTGAGTGGGTTGCCGAGCTTGAACAGGCGGGTGTGCCGTGTGGGCCGATCAATGATCTGTCGCAGGTGTTTGAAGATCCGCAGGTGAAGGCCCGGGGTCTGGCGATAGAGCTGCCACATGCGTTGGCCGGGATGGTTCCTCAGGTGGCCAGCCCTATCCGGTTATCGCAGACGCCGGTTGAATACCGACGTGCCCCTCCTTTATTGGGCGAGCACACGCTGGAGGTTTTGCAGCGGGTGCTGGGGTTGGGCGCGGGTGCGGTGGCGGCGTTGAAAGAGGATGGAGTGCTCTGAGGTGACCTTCTATATAGAAGGCTGGGTGACTTCTTCTATATAGAGGGGTTATTTGGCTGTTTTTTAGCCTGATCGTAAGTTATTGAAAGAAAACTGAAATTAAGTGTTGACGGCAAATTCTAGAAGTCTATAATTCGCCCCACTTCCGGCGCAGTCGAAACGGAAAACTCCTTGAGATTCAATGAGTTACGCGGTTTTCGACAGCGGCTTGCTTCAGTTCATCGAAGCCTGGGAGGAGTTGGAAATGCCGGTTGATCTGGCGCTTTCAACGGTTCGATCTTCTCGGTCGAAAGCGGAGAAAAAGAGGTGTTGACAACAGCGAGTAACGCTGTAGAATTCGCCTCCCGCTAACGAGAGATCGGAAGCACAAGTGGTTGAAGTTGTTGAGGAAATCTTCGAAAACTTCTG